>DASVQH010000550.1:0-5007 GCA_036389195.1 Solirubrobacteraceae bacterium | reverse complement strand
GAACCTGACGGCGTTCCCCCGCACCCCGTTCGAGGACACCTTCCGCATCGCCTCCACGGTCGCCACGGCGAAGAAGGCCGGCAACCCGAAGACGCTCTCCGAGCTGTTCGAGAAGGCCCCCGACCTGTCGATCTCCGGCTTCCCCGAGTGCCGCCAGCGCCAGGACTGCCTGCTCGGCCTGCGCGACACCTACGGCTACAAGGGCAAGTTCGTCTCGTCCGAGGGCAAGTTCAACGACCTCGACAAGGGCACGTCGGACCTCACCTTCGCGTTCTCGACCGACGCGCAGCTCGCCCTGACCGACAAGTACGTCGGCTTCGAGGACGACAAGCGGTTCTTCCCGCCGTACAACATCTCGCTGGGCGTCCGCAACGAGGCGCTGCAGAAGATCGGCCAGGCGGGCCAGGACGCGATCCTGAAGGTCCAGGAGGGCATGACCGAGGAGGCCATGCGCGAGCTCAACCGCCGCGTCGAGCTCGAGAAGCAGAAGCCCGACGCCGTCGCGAAGGCGTACCTGCAGGAGTCCGGCTACGTGAAGTAGCCCGCGGGGTCCGGGGGCGGCGCTAGCGCGCCGCCTCCGGCACCACCGCGTAGCGCCCGAAGCGCTCGGCCACCGCGGGCAGCAGGCGCACGGAGACGCGGACGCCGTCGGGCGTGTCCTCGCGCTGCAGGTCGCCGGCGATCTCGTGCAGCTCGTGCAGGACGCCGCCCTCGCTGTAGGGCACGACGAGCTCGACGTCGCGCAGGCTGCGCTCGAAGTCGGCGGCGATCCGGGCGCGCAGGTCGTCGAGCCCCTCGCCGGTGATCGCGGAGACGAGCACCGCGTCCGGGTGGCGGAAGGACAGCTCGCGGCGGCGCTCGTCGTCGATCGCGTCCGCCTTGTTGAGCACGAGCAGCCGCGTGCCCTCCCCCGCGCCGATCTCCTCGAGCACGTCCTCGACCGCGCGGGTCATGGCGATGAGCTCGTCCTCGGGGGCGCTCGCGTCGACCACGTGGAGCAGGAGGTCCGCGCGGGTCGTCTCCTCCAGCGTCGCGCCGAACGCCTCGACCAGCTGGTGGGGCAGCTTGCGGATGAAGCCGACGGTGTCGGTCGCCAGGTAGGTGCGGCCCTCCAGGCGCATCGTGCGCGTGCTCGGGTCGAGCGTGTGGAAGAGCCGGTCGCGGACGCCCACCTCGGCGCCGGTGAGCGCGTTGAGCAGCGTGGACTTTCCGGCGTTCGTGTATCCCGCGAGGGCGACCTGCGGCAGGTGCGCGCGCTCGCGCTCGGCGCGCATGACCGCGCGGGTGCCCTTGACCTCCTCCAGGCGGCGGCGCAGCGCGGAGATCCGGTCGCGCGCCAGGCGGCGGTCGGTCTCGATCTGCGACTCGCCGGGTCCGCGGGTCCCGATGCCGCCGCCGAGGCGCTCGAGGTGGCTCCACAGCCCGCGCATGCGGGCGAGGTTGTAGTCGAGCTGGGCCAGCTCGACCTGCAGCTTGCCCTCGGCCGAGCCGGCGTGGCCGGCGAAGATGTCGAGGATGACGGTCGTGCGGTCGATGACCGGCAGCCCGAGCTCCTTCTCCAGGTTGCGCTCCTGGCGCGGGGTCAGCTCGTCGTCGGTGACGACGACGTTGGCGTCGGCCGCCTTGACCAGCGCTTTGAGCTCGTCGACCTTGCCCGGGCCGAGGTAGAGGTTGGGGTGCGGGTGCTCGCGGTGCTGGACGAGCTCCCCGACGGTGGCGACGCCGGCCGTGCGCAGGAGCTCCTTGAGCTCTGAGAGGTCATCCCCCTCGGGCATGGCGGCGATCGCGAACGCGCGCTGGCGGGCGCGCCCGGCGCCGGGCGCCGGTGCGTAGCGGGACTCTGCTGTGCGGCCGTTGCGGGTCTTGTGCATGCCCTTCTCAGGATAGGGCCAGATCAGGCGAGTGCCTGGCGCATCGGCGGCGGCAGCCGCTCGTAGCGCGGCAGCAGCTCCGCGCCGGGCAGGACGATGACACCCTCGTCCGGATCGCCCACCCACAGGCCGTCCCCCGCGGCCAGCGCGCGGGCGGCGTAGGCGGCGGCGCAGGCGTCGAGCTCGTCGAGCGTCCGGTGCCACAGGCCGCCGTCGGCGTCCACCACGCGGCGGTCGCGCAGCGCCCGGATGCGCTGCTGGAGCCCCCACGGCGTGCGCTTCGGAGACGGCCGGTGGCCGAGCAGCGCGCAGAACACGGCGTCGGGGTAGGTCTCGGCTAGCCGGCCGTGGCGCAGCGCGCCCGCGTCGACGGCGCCCTCGTAGGCGCCGTCGGGCCGCGGCGGACGGAACCGCCCGAGGCTCGGGGCGAGCGCCTCGAACACGCCGAAGCCGACGTGGACCCACGCCTCCCACGCGGTGCGGGCCTGCCCGGCGGCCGGGACCGGGTAGAGCGGCAGGCCGTGGCGGAACAGCAGCGCGTCGCAGACGCGCATGCGCTCGTAGCGCCCGGCCGGCAGCCCGAGGGCCTCCCGCGCGGGCGACCCCTCGCCCAGCAGGTCCAGCCGGTACCCGCTCGGCGCGTCGACGCCCACGACGGCGCCGCCGTAGCCGAAGCCCTGGATCGTGCGCGCGATCTGCTCGACTGTCCCCGGCTCGAAGAACGTGGCGACGAGCTCCGGCGCGCCGTCGTCGCCGCGGCGCTCGTGCAGGGTGCACAGCTGCTGGTCGCCCGGCTTGGCCGACACGTCGATGCCGCAGAAGCGCATGGCGGTAGTGTGCCCGCCCGTGAGCGACGGGACCTGCCACGCCGACCTTGGCGCGCGGCTCGCCGCCCGGACGCTCGAGCTCATCGACATCCCGTCGGAGTCGCGCGACGAGGCCGCGCTGGCCGCGCACGTGGCGGGCGTGCTGCGCGCGGGCGGCGTGCCGGCCGATGACCTCGGCGACTGCGGCTTGCTGGCGGGCCCGCCGGGCGCCCCCGTCCTGCTCGGCGGCCACCTCGACACGGTCCCGGCGCAGGGCAACCGTCCCGGGCGGCTGGACGGCGACCGCGTCGCCGGGCTCGGCGCCAGCGACATGAAGGGCGGCGTCGCGGTGGCGCTCGAGCTGGCGCTGGCCGGCGCGCCCCTGCAGGTCCTCTTCTTCGCGCGCGAGGAGCTGCCGGTCGCCGAGAGCGCGCTGACGCCGCTGCTGGCGCGGCGGCGGCTCGACGCCCGCCTGGTGGTGATGATGGAGCCGACCGACAACGCGATCCACGCCGGCTGCCTGGGCAACCTCAACGCGGAGTGGACCTTCCGGGGCCGCTCAGGGCACTCGGCCCGGCCGTGGCTGGCCGACAACGCGATCGAGCGCGCCGCGGCGGGGATCACCGCCCTCGCCGCGGCCGGCCCGCGCGACGTCGAGTTCGAGGGGCTCGTGTTCCGCGAGGTCGCGTCGGTCACGCGGATCGCCGGCGGCATCGCCGGCAACGTCATCCCCGATCGGGTCGACTGCCACGTGAACTTCCGCTCGGCCCCGGGGCGCACGCCGGCCGAGGCCGAGGCGCGGCTGGCCGAGCTGACCGCCGGCCACGGGGAGCTGCGGGTCACCTCCAACGCGCCGTCGGGCGCGGTGCCGCACGGCAACGCGCTGCTGGACCGGCTGATCGCGCTCGGGGACCTGCCGGTCGCGCCCAAGCAGGCCTGGACGCCGGTGGCCGAGTTCGCGCTGGCCGGCTACGACGCGGTCAACTTCGGGCCCGGCTCCCCCGCCCAGGCGCACCGGCGTGACGAGTCCGTCGAAGTGGCCGCGCTCGCGCGGTCCTACGCGCTGCTGGAGCGCTTCGCGCACGAGGTGGCGGGCGGGGCGGCGCGGCCGTGACGATCGAGCTCTCCCCCACGCTGGCCGGCCTGCGGTCCTACCCGTTCGTGCGGCTGACCGAGGCCAAGCGCGACCTCGCCGCCCGCGGGGTCCCGGTCATCGACTTCGGGATCGGCGAGCCGCGCGAGGAGACCCCCGCGTTCATCCGCGACGCGCTGGCCGCGGCGATCGAGCCGCGCTCGACCTACCCGCTGGCCGAGGGGCTGCCCGCGCTGCGCGAGGCCGTCGCCGCCTGGTGCGAGCGGCGCTTCGGCGTCGCGCTCGACCCCGACCGCGAGGTCATCCCGACGCTCGGCGCCAAGGAGGCGATCTTCCACCTCGCCCAGGTCGTCGCCGGCGACGTCGTGGCGGTCACCGCGCCGGGCTACCCGGTCGCCGCCCGCGGCGCAGCGTTCGCCGGGCGCGAGGTGCTCGAGCTGCCGCTGGAGGCGTCCGGCGGCTTCCTGCCAGACCTCGACGCGGTGCCCGCGGCGACCTGGGACCGCGTGGCGATCCTGTGGCTCAACTACCCGAACAACCCGACGGCCGCCACCGCCCCGCCGGCCTTCTACGAGCAGGCCGCCGCGCTTGCCCGGCGCCACGGGTTCGTGCTGGCCTCCGACGAGGCGTATTCGGAGCTCTACTTCGGCGACGAGCCGCCGGCTTCGGCGCTGCAGGTGGCCGACCGCGCGCACGTCTGCGTGCTCAACACGCTCTCCAAGCGCTCCTCGATGCCGGGGTACCGCTGCGGGTTCGTGGCCGGCGACCCCGACCTGATCGCCGCGCTGCGCCGCTACCGGCCCAACGTCGGGGTCGCCCCCCAGGAATTCGTCCAGCGCGCCGCGGTGGCGGCGTGGGAGGACGAGGAGCACGTCGTCGCGGTCCGCGCCCTCTACCGCGCCAAGCGCGACGTGCTGCTGCCCGCGCTGCGGGCCGCCGGCCTTGAGCACGCCGGCGGCGACGCGAGCTTCTTCCTCTGGCTCGCCGACGCCGAGGCGGCGGCCGCCGCGCTGCTGGAGCGCGGCGTGGTGCTCGTGCCGGGCTCGATCTTCGGGCCGGCCGGCGCCGGCTACGCCCGGCTCGCGCTGGTGCCGGAGCTCGCGGCGTGCGAGCGCGCCGCGGACATCATCGCGGCGCTGTGACGCGGACGCCGCAGGCGGCGGCGAAGACGGCGGCGTTCTGCACGACGTCGTCCCACGCCATCGCGACGCCGCGGAGGCGGTCGGCCCCCCGGTTG
>DASVQH010000549.1:0-2130 GCA_036389195.1 Solirubrobacteraceae bacterium | reverse complement strand
CCGTCGTCGGCGCCGCCGCCCACCGTGACCTTCAGGGGCGAGATGCGGGTGGCGTAGGTCGCCAGGTCGGTGCCCTCGCCGCCGGTGAGCTGGTCGGCGCCGGCGCCGCCGTCGAGCGTGTCGTCGCCGCCGCGGCCGTCGAGGGTGTCCTCGCCGCCCGCGCCCTCGAGCGTGTCGGCGCCGTCCGAGCCGGTGAGCGTGTCGCCGCTCCGGCTGCCGATCACGCGCTCGGCGCTGACGTCGTCGTTCTCGGCCGGCGCGACCTGGTTGCCGTCGTTGGCGGCGCCGTCGAGCGAGACCGTCACCGGCGTCGCGCGCAGGTTGTAGCTCACGGTGTCGGCGCCGTCGCCGCCGGTGAGGACGTCGCCCGTGTCCTTGGCCGCCGGCTCGGTCAGCGTGTCGTCGTCGCGATCGCCGAGCACCTCGTCGGCGCCGGTCCCGCCCGCGAGCTGGTCCTTGCCGTCGCCGCCGCGCAGCTCGTCGTCCTCCGTGCCGCCGTCGAGCCGGTCGTCGCCCTCCTCGCCGTAGACGTGGTCGGCGCCGGCGCCGCCGCTCAGCTTGTCGCCGCCGAAGCGCCCGTAGATGGTGTCGTCGCCGCCGGCGCCGTCGATCGTGTCGGTGCTCGCGCCGCCGCCGCCGCTGAGGTCGTTGGCGGCCGCGGAGCCGAAGATGCTGTCCGGCGCCAGCCCGCCGCTGAAGTCCTCGACGTCAGAGCGCACGTTGTCGCCCTCGCCCGCCGCGCCGTCGTTGGCGACGTCGTCGCCCAGCGTGACCTTCAGCGCGGTGGTGCGCGAGGTGGCGTCGACCTCGTCGACGCCGGGGCCGCCGCCGATGTCGTCGGCGCCGTTCGCGGTGCCGGCGTCGGACTCGAAGAAGTCGTCGGCGCCGTCGCCGCCGCGCTGGACGTCGTCGCCGAGCCCGCCGCGGAAGTCGTCGGAGCCGCCGTTGCCGGTCAGCGTGTCGTTGCCGTCGCCGCCCGACAGGTCGTCGAACTGGTCGCCGCCGGTGATGGCGTCGTTGCCGCCCGCGCCGGTCATCACGAACGAGGCGAAGCGGCTCTGGCTGGCCACGATGGTGTCGTTGCCGGCGCCGCCCGCCACGTACTCGAAGGAGTCGCGGACGTCGTCGGCCTCGCCCGCCGCGCCGTCGTCGGCCACGTCGTCGAGGTCGATGCGCACGCCCGCGGTGCGCTGGGAGTAGTCGATCCGGTCGAACGGCGAGCCGCCGCCGTCGAGCGTGTCGGCGCCGTTGGGGGCGGCGCCCTCCTTGAAGGTGTCGGCGTCGCCGTTGCCCGACTCGATGTCGTCGCCCGCGCCGCCTTCCAGCGTGTCGGCCGCGGTGCCGCCGGCCAGCTCGTCGCCGCCGTCGCCGCCGTCCAGCCGCAGCGGCAGGGTCGCGTCGCCGCCGAGGATCCGGTCGGCGCCGCCGCGGCCCTCGGCCGCGAGCGCCTCGACGTTCGTGGTGGTCACGTCGGCGTCGCCGTCGCCGTTCAGGAGCACGTCCTTCCCGGCGAAGCGGATGGTGTCCGCCGCGGCCGAGCCGATCACGCGCACCTCGTCGCCGAGCGGGAACTCGCCGCCGGTCCCGGCGTCGACGGTGATCTCGATGTCCGACACCGCGCCGGTGCCGGTCTCGGCCGTCTTGCCCGGCGCCAGCGCGCCGCCGGACAGATCGACCACGACCTGCTGGAGCCCGAGCTCGCCGGTCACGGCGATCGTGTCGGTGTTGGTGACGGTCGCGCCGCCGGCGGCGGCCCCGTCGACCAGGATCGCGCCGCCTGCGCCGCGCGAGATGCGCGCGCCGGCGCCCGCGCCCGTCAGCGTGACGGACAGCTTGGCCGCGCCCGCGTCGAACGAGGTCGACGTGGCCGCCGCGGCGCCCGAGGGCATGGCGGCGAGCACGCCGGCCGCGACGAGCGGGGCGACGAGGACGCGGGAAGCGCGTGGTATGAGCGGGTTTCGCATGGGTGGAGCCTCCGGACTGGGGTGTTGGCCAGGAGGCTGCGCCACGACCGTTGCCGTTCGCTTGCCGCGAGCTTGGAGGCCGCGGCAAGTACCGTGCGCGGCGATGGACGCCGTGATCATGGGCATCGTCAACGTGACGCCGGACTCGTTCTCGGACGGCGGCGAG
>DASVQH010000548.1:0-7861 GCA_036389195.1 Solirubrobacteraceae bacterium | reverse complement strand
CCGCGGCCTCGTCGTCCACCAGGAGATCGATGACGCCGTTGGGGGCCTGGACGGCGACCGGCCCGACCTCCGCGGGAGTGAACGTCCCGAGCCCGCCGCCCTCGATCATGGCCGGGCCGCCCATCCCGATGGAGGCGTCGGGCGTGGCGACTATCACGTCGCAGCACCCCAGCAGCGCGGCGTTGCCCGCGAAGCAGTTGCCCGAGACGATCCCGATGCGCGGCACCACGCCGCTGAGCCGGGCGAACGAGGCGAACGTCGGCACGTCGAGCAGGAACAGCTCGCTCTTGTCCGTGTCGCCCGGGCGCCCGCCGCCGCCCTCGGCGAAGAAGACCACCGGGAGGCGCATCCGCTCGATCAGCTCGAACAGCCGGTCCTTCTTGGCGTGCCCGAGCGCGCCCTGGGTGCCGGCCAGCACCGTGTAGTCGTAGGAGAGCACCGCGCACGGCGTGCCGCCGATCCGCGCCGTCCCCGCGACGAGGCCGTCGGCCGGCGTGCGCTCGATCAGCTCGTCGACCGGCCGGCGCAGGCGCTGGGCGGCGATCGCGAAGCGCCCGTACTCGACCCACGAGCCCGGGTCGACGAGGTCGGTGACGTTCTCGCGGGCCGTGCGGCCGCCGCGCTCGTGGCGGCGCGCCACCGCGTCGGGGCGCGCGGCGTCCTCGGTCAGCGCGCGGCGGCGCAGCAGCTCGGCGAGGTCGTCGCCGCCGGCGGGGGAGTCGGCCATCGCCGGGAAGGATGCCGGGTTACTCTGCGGGCCGCGTGGACCCGGACCTCCGACAGCTCCGGTACTTCGTCGCGGTCGCCGAGGAGCTCAACTTCACCCGCGCGGCGGAGCGGCTGCACCTCGCCCAGCCGCCGCTCAGCGCGGCCATCCGGCAGATGGAGGAGCTGCTGGGCGTCGCGCTGTTCGACCGCACGACGCGGCAGGTCGCGCTGACGCCGGCGGGCCACCGGATGCTCGAGGAGGGGCGGGCGCTGCTGGCGCAGGCCGACGCGGCCTTCGCGGCGGTGCGCGAGGTCGAGCGCGCGCCGGTCGGCACGCTCGCCCTCGGGGTCGCGCCGACCGCCCGCTTCGGCGTCGCGCCGACGCTGCTGGCGGCCTGCGCGTCGCAGGCGCCGACGGTGATGCTGTATCCCCGTGAGGCGCCGACCGGCGCGCTGATGCACGACCTGCGCGGCGGGCGGCTCGACCTGGCCATCGCGTTCTGCCCGCCCGCCGACGACGGGCTCGAGCGCGAGCGGCTGCGCGACGCGCCGGTGGTCGTCCACATGCGCGACGACCACCCACTGGCCGGGCGCGAGGCGGTCGCGCTGGCCGAGCTGCGCGACGAGCCGATCGTCGTCGCCGGCGGTCGCGACTCGCCGGGCTACACCGCCGCGGTGCTCGACCTGTGCCGGCACGCCGGCTTCGAGCCGCGCACCGTGCCGGACCCGTACCCCGACGTCGGCCTGCAGGCCGTCCGCGACGGACTCGGCGTGGTGATCTACGTCCGCTCCGCGTTCTCCGAGCAGGTCGCCGGCTCCTGCTTCGTCGCGGTGGAGCCGCGGGCGACGCTGCCGTTCGACCTGCTGTGGCGCCCGGGCCGGCGCTCCGGCGCCCTCGACGCGGTCCTCGGCGTCGCCCGCTCCGTTCGCGACGAGGAGGGCTGGGCGGCGGACGTATGACTTGACACCGAAGCCGTCTTGGACACCGGCGCGGCGCCGCCCGATCATCGACCCATGTCCACCACCACCATCCCCACCTCCTCCTCCGTCGCCGCCTCGTTCAGCGGTGACGCCGACCACTCGTCCTTCGGCTTCGCGGTCAAGCACATGAGCGTCTCGACGTTCCGCGGCGCCTTCGAGGACGTGACGGCCGCCGTCGAGGTCGACGAGCACGGCGCGATCGGCGTCGCCGGCTCGGCCCGCGTCGAGTCGATCTCCGTACGCTCGCCCGTCGACCTGCGCGTGCACCTGCTCAGCCGCGACTTCTTCGACGCCGCGCAGAGCCCGGAGATCACGTTCCGCTCGCGGCCGGCCGTCCCGGCCGCCGACGGCGCGATCGAGCTGCAGGGCGAGCTGACGATCCGCAACGTCACCCGCGCCGTCGTCGCCCGCGGCACCTGGACGGGCCCCGTCGAGGACCCGTTCGGCGCCACCCGCGCCGCGCTCGAGCTGAGCACGACGATCGACCGCCGCGACTACGGCATGACCTGGAACCTGCCGCTGCCCAAGGGCGGCGACGCGCTGGGCAACGAGGTCGCGATCACGGTCCACCTCGAGCTGGTCGCGAGCTGACCATGCGCCTCCTGGGACTCTCGGGCAGCCTGCGCCGCGACTCCCACAACACGCGCCTGCTCCGGGCGGCGGCTGCCAAGCTGCCGCCCGGAGCGGAGCTCGTGGTGTGGCCCGAGCTCGCGGCGATCCCGCCCTTCAGCGAGGACGACGAGGCCGGCGCGGTCCCGCCGGCCGTCGCCCGCCTGCGCCACGCGGTCGCCGGCGCTCACGGCGTCCTCGTGAGCACGCCGGAGTACAACGGCTCGATCCCCGGCCAGCTCAAGAACGCGCTCGACTGGCTCTCCCGCCCGTGGGAGACCAACGTCCTGCGCGACCGCCCGGTCGCCGCCGTCGGGGCCAGCACGGGGCTCTTCGGCGCGGTGTGGGCGCAGGCGGACCTGCGCCGCGTGCTGGAGACGATCGGGGCCAGCGTGATCGACGCCGAGCTGCCCGTCGGCCAGGCGCACGAGGCCTTCACGCTGCGCGGCGACCTGCGCGATCCCGGCGCCGACGCCGCGCTCGCCGAGCTCGTGGACGAGCTGGTCCGGCGCAGCGGCGAGCGGGTGGTTCCGCAGCTCAGGGCGGCGTGAGACGATCACCTCCCATGACCGAGGAGGCGCGCAAGTGAAGATCCGTGCGGCGGTGCTGGAGCAGTTCGGTGAGCCGCTCGTCGTCCAGGACGTGGACCTCGCGCCGCCGCGGGCGGGCGAGGTCCTCGTCCGCCTGCACGCCTGCGGCGTGTGCCACACCGACCTCTACACCGCGTCGGGCGTCGATCCCTCCGGCTACGCGCCGTGCGTGCTCGGCCACGAGGGCGCCGGTGTGGTGGAGGCGGTCGGCGACGGCGTGCGCTCGCTCGCGAAGGGCGACCACGTCGTGACGCTGTTCAGCCCGCAGTGCGGCGAGTGCGTCAACTGCCGCAGCGGCAAGACGAACATCTGCGTCGCCATCCGCGAGCAGCAGAACGCCGGCTACCTGCCCGACGGCACCACGCGGCTCAACCGCGACGGCGAGCCGCTGCGCCACTTCATGGGCTGCTCGACGTTCGCCGAAGCCACCGTGATGCCGGAGATCGCGCTGGCCAAGGTCTCCCCCGAAGCGCCGCTGGCGGCGGCCTGCCTGTTCGCGTGCGGCCTCTCGACCGGGCTCGGCGCGGCGATGTACCGCGCCGAGGTGGAGCCCGGCACGACCGTCGTGGTGTTCGGCCTCGGGATGGTCGGGCTCGGCGCGGTGGCCGGCGCGCGCCTGCAGGGCGCGGGGCGCATCATCGCCGTCGACAAGTCGCCCGAGCGCCTGGCGCTCGCCCGCGACCACGGCGCCACGGATGAGTGGGAGGCCGGCGAGGACGTCGTCGAGCGCGTCCTCGCCGAGACGGACGGGTTCGGCGCGGACTACACGTTCGAGGCGACCGGCAACGTCGCGGTCATGCGCCAGGCCGTCGAGTCGGCGCGGATGGGCTGGGGCGTCGCCTGCGTGGCCGGCGTCGCCGGCAAGGGCGAGACGCTCGACGTCATCCCGCGTTACCTGATCTCCGGGCGGCGGATCATCGGCGCGTCCTTCGGCGGCGTGAAGGGGCGCGAGCAGGTGCCGCAGCTCGTCGACCGCTACCTGGCCGGCGACATCGACGTCGACTCGTTCGTCTCGCACCGGCTGACGCTCGACCAGGTCAACGAGGGCTTCGAGCTCATGCACCGCCAGGACGGGATCCGCAGCGTGATCGAGTACGCCGCATGACCGCCGCCGCGGCGTACGCGCACGGCGTCTCCGCCACGCCGCTGCTGGGGGAGACGATCGGCGCGAACCTCGACCGGGCGGTCGCCGCCCACGGGGAGCGCGAGGCGCTCGTCGTGCGCCACCAGGACGTCCGTTGGAGCTACGCCGAGCTGGGGGAGCGCGTCGACCGGCTCGCCCGCGCGCTTGTGGCGACCGGCCTGCGGCCCGGCGATCGCCTGGGCATCTGGGCGCCGAACTGCGCCGAGTGGGTCCTGGTCCAGTACGCGACGGCGAAGGCCGGGGTGATCCTGGTCAACGTCAACCCGGCCTACCGCTCGTCGGAGCTCGAGTACGTGCTCAACCAGTCCGGCTGCCGGGTGCTGGTCGCCGCGCGCGCCTTCAAGACGTCGGACTACGTCGCGACGGTCGAGGCGGTCCGCCCGCGCTGCCCCGGCCTCGAGCGCGTCGTGTTCCTCGACGGCCCCGACTGGGACGAGCTGCTGGCCGCCGGCGACGCCGACGTCGCGCTGCCCGCGGACCTGCAGTTCGACGACCCGATCAACCTCCAGTACACGAGCGGCACGACCGGCTTCCCCAAGGGCGCCACGCTCTCGCACCACAACATCCTCAACAACGGCTACCTCGTCGGCGAGGCGTGCGGCTACTCAGAGCAGGACCGCATCTGCATCCCGGTGCCCTTCTACCACTGCTTCGGCATGGTCATGGGCAACCTCGGCGCGACGACCCACGGGGCGTGCATGGTCGTGCCGGCGCCGGCCTTCGAGCCGCTGGCCACGCTGCAGGCGGTGCAGGAGGAGCGCTGCACGTCGCTCTACGGCGTCCCCACGATGTTCATCGCCGAGCTCGGCTGCCCCGAGTTCGGCTCGTTCGACCTGAGCTCGCTGCGCACGGGGATCATGGCCGGCTCGCCGTGCCCGGTCGAGGTGATGCGACGGGTGATCGAGCGCATGCACATGGGCGGCGTGACCATCTGCTACGGGATGACGGAGACCTCGCCGGTCTCGACCCAGACCGGCGCGGACGACGACCTCGAGCACCGGACGGGCACGGTCGGCCGCGTGCACCCGCACGTCGAGGTGAAGGTCGTCGACCCCGAGACCGGCGCGATCGCCGCGCGCGGGGAGCCCGGCGAGCTGTGCACCCGCGGCTACAGCGTGATGCTCGGCTACTGGGAGGAGCCCGGCAAGACGGCCGAGGCGATCGATCCGGCGGGCTGGATGCACACCGGCGACCTCGCGACGATGGACGCGGACGGCTACGTCAAGATCGTCGGCCGCTCCAAGGACATGATCATCCGCGGCGGCGAGAACGTCTACCCGCGCGAGATCGAGGAGTTCCTCTACGGCCATCCCGACGTCGCCGACGTGCAGGTGGTCGGCGTCCCCGACGAGCGCTACGGGGAGGAGATCGCGGCGTTCGTCGTCCCCCGGGAGGGCGCGGCGATCGACCCGGAGGCGATCCGCGAGCACTGCCGCGCGAGCATCGCCCACTACAAGGTCCCGCGCTACGTGCTGACGGTCGACGAGTTCCCGATGACCGTCACCGGCAAGATCCAGAAGTTCAAGCTCCGCGACGCGGCGATCGAGGCGCTGTGCCTGCAGGCCGCGGTGGTCGAGACGGCCTGAGTCGCGGCGGGTCCGGCGAACTGCGGCTGGTGAAGGAGGTGGGGTCGTTCGGGCGGGCGCCAGGACGAACGACCTCAACGGCGTGCTCTCCGAGCAGACGAGGTTGAGGTTGTCACTGCTCCAGGGGAACAACCTCAACCGCGCGTGCCAGCGCCGCGCGACAGGGAGGTTGTTCGTCCTGGTGCACCGAAAAGGACCCGCCTCCTTCACCGGCCGCCGTTCGCCGGACCTGCGACGCGGCCGAGACGGCCTGGAGCCCCGCTCGCGCGGGGCTCCAGGGTCCGGCTCCTCGGGGTGCCTGCGGGCTACGCGGGGATCGCGACCTTCGGCTCGGCGGGGGCGGAGCGCGCCGCGGTGCGCCCGGCGGCCAGGTCGAGCGCGATCAGCGCCAGGTTGGCGCCGGCGACCGCGCCGGGGATCGTCGTCAGCAGCGCCAGCGGCGAATCGACGGCGGCGAAGCCCAGCAGACCGCCGGCCAGCGCCCCGGCGACCGACGCCGCCAGCGCGGCGCGACGGGTGGCGGCGCCGCGGCTGCGGTCGGTCCAGCCGAGGTAGGTGGCCGCGGCGGCCGGGAGCCCGATCGAGACCAGGGCCGGCAGCAGGGCGTCGACCGGCACGCTCGGGAGGACCGTCAGCGCGAGCAGCGCGCCGGCGAACCAGCCGCCGAACCCGGCGACGAGGGCGAACGCGGTCCGCGCGGCGACGCGGCCCTTGGCGCCGAGCCGGCCGCGCCGGCGCACCCGCACCGCGACCAGCGCGAACGCGAGGGCGGTCACGACGACGATGGCGACGATGCCGCCCGCGACCGTCCGCGCCAGCCCCGGCTGCGTGAACTTCGGCGTGGCGTCGAACGCCTGGCGGCGGTAGCCGGAGTCGTCGACCGCGCCCGTGTCGAGGAACCCGGTGACGAGGCGGTTGCCCGCGGCCTTCTGCTTGTTCCAGAAGTCGACCGTGTGGCCGAACCCGGGGAGCACGACCTGGCGGCCGCTCGAGAGGTGCGGCATCAGGTCGCGCGTGGCGTTGGCGGCCGGCGTCGTGCCGTCGCGCTCGCCGCTGATCACCAGCGTCGGCACGGCGGAGTCCTGGACGCGGGGGTACGCGTCGTCGTCCGGGCCGGCCGGCCAGGCGTCGAGGAGCCGCCCGCCCATCCACAGGAACTCGCTGCCGGGGTCGCCGATCGGCGAGTCGCCCGACCGCTCGGCGGCGAAGTGCGCCCGCGCGGCGGCGGCGTCGGCCCGCGCGACGGCGGCGACGTCGCCCCACACCTCGGCGCGCGGGAAGAACACGCGGCTCAGCAGCGACTCGAGCCACAGGCCGCTCGGATCGTCGTCCTCGGCGGCGGCGCGCCAGGCGTCGATCGTCGCCGGCGCCGACAGCGGAGCGGCGGCGTCGGTCGCCTCCATGAGGCCGAAGAAGGCGGCGAGCCGCGCGTTGCCCGGCTCGATGCGCAGCGGACCCCAGCGGCGCGGCATGTCGGCGGCGGTGCGGCGCATCCGCGCCGCGACGCGGCCGGTGCCGTCGATCCGGTTCAGCTGGCGTGCGGTGTCGCCCGGGGCCCAGACGAAGCGGCCGGGCGGGTTGGCGCCGATCATCACCGAGCGGTGGATGCTGGCGGGGTGGCGCCAGGCGTAGATCATCGCCGTGCGGGTCCCGGCGCTCTCGCTCACCAGGTCGACGGGTCCGTAGCCGAGCGCCTGGCGCGCGGCCTCGAGGTCCTCGACGCGCTGCGGGAGCGAGTAGCCGGCCAGATCCGCGCCCTCGTCCTGCAGGCGGCGGGCGCAGTCGCGCAGCGCGCGCTCGGAGGCACGCAGCGCCGAGGCGGCGAGCAGGTCGGCGGCGTGCCGGCGGGCGTCGGTCACCTCCGGGCAGTCGAGCTTCGAGGAGCCGTCGACCCCGCGATAGCCGACCAGGACGACGTCGTGGCGGTCGGCGAAGCGGCTCGCGGCCTGGAACGCCATGTTGGTGATGCCCGGACCGCCTTCGAGCCGGAAGACCGGCGGGCCGGGATGGTCGCTGCGGGCGCGGATGCGCTTGACGGGCAGGGCGATCAGCCGCGACTTGGGGTCGCGGCGGTTCTCGGGCACGACGAGCGTGCCGCAGTCGGCGGGGCGTGCGCCCCGCTCGGTGTCGTAGGTGCACGGCTTCAGCGTCAGCCGACCGGCGTGGGCGCCTGAAGGGACGCGGACGGCGTCGCCGCCGGGCACGATCGCGAGCGCGGCGAGGCCGAGCAGCACGGCGGCGAC
>DASVQH010000547.1:0-3676 GCA_036389195.1 Solirubrobacteraceae bacterium | reverse complement strand
CGGGCGGCTGAGCGGGCCGCTAGGTGCCCGGTGTGACCGAGACGGTGTTGGACGTCACGCTCAGCTGGTTGCCGAGGTCCACCGCGCGGACGCGGTAGTCGTAGGTCGTCCCGTTCGTCAAGCCGGTCTGCGTGTACGCCGTCGTGGCCGCGGCGACGGTGGCCGTCGCGGCGGTCGGCCAGGTCGTCTGCGTGTGCTCCTTGCGGTAGATGCGGTACTGGAACAGGTCCGTCCCCGCGGGCGCGTTTCAGTCCAGCGTGGCGGAGCCGTTCCCGCTCGTGGCCGTGAGGCCGGTCGGGGCCGCGGGGGCGAAGTCGGCCGCGTTGAGCGCGTCCACGTCGTCCTCGATGCGGCTCGCGGGAAGCGCCCGGTTGTAGAACGCCAGCTCGTCGAGCCGGACGTGCGAGGCCTCCTCCGAGGCGTCGAGCGTCGAGTCGCCGCCGACCATCAGCGGGCTCGCGTCCTGCGGCGGGTCGGCCACCGTGGTGGTCCCGGGATCCCACGTCGCATCCTCGACGCCGTTGATGTACAGGTGGAGCTTCCCGCCGGTCTCGCGCGAGAACGCCACGTGCGTCCACACCTGCGGTGGCAGGTCCTGGCTGCTGGTCACCGACTGGGTGCTCCCGCCCGACCCGACGGAGGCGTAGAGCTTCGACGTCGTGCCTTGCTTGAGCGCGATGAGGTAGTTCCTCGTGCTCGCGCCGGTTCCCTTCGACAGGATGCGGCGCCACTTGCTCGTGTCTCCCCAGCTCTCGGGTGCGATCGCGAACTCGATCGTGAACGCGTCCATCCGGAGCGCCGGGCTGTCGGTGGCGGTCATGTGGCCCCCGTCGAACCACGCCGAGGCGTCGGTGGCTCCGAGGATGGCCGGCCACTCGTTGAGCTTGACCGTTCCCGCGTAGGTGCCGTCGTTGCTGCCCTGGGCATCGGTCGCGAGGGTTCCGGAGCTCTCACCCAGCCGGTAGTAGGCGGTCAGCCCGGTGGTGTTGAGCGTCCGGGTCTTGTAGGCCCCGTTGTAGAAGCCGGGGGCGTAGCCGCGGCTCGCCTGCTGGAGCGCTGCGTAGCCGAGCTTGGCGGTGCCGTCGCTCGCCACGACGCCGTACTGGTGCTCGCGATCGTTGGGGTCGTCACCGGCGAACTTCGGCCGGTTGCGGATCTCGTAGAGCGTCGCGCCGTCGACGTAGTCGTAGCTCGCCGCCACCTGGAACGCCTGGCGGATGAAGCCGGCCTGCAACGTCTCGCGCTGCGTCTGAGTCGGCGCCGGCGGGCTGATGAGGCCGGAGTACGGGAGGCAGGACGGTGTCGTCGACTGGCACGGGACGCATTCCCTGTCCCCGCTTGAGCAGGTCGACCAACCGAACTCGCTGAGGAACACCGGCTTCGTGCCGTCCCCGTGGGTCACCATCACGTTGTGGATCTTGGGGATGCCGCCCTTGAAGTCGTACCGCGCCACCCAACCCGACGGCTGATCCCAGTAGGGCGAGCGTGCGCCGATGTACGGATGGAAGGACACCTCGTCGTACTTGCCGGCGAGCGTCGTCGCGTTGTTCGTGTACATGGTGTCCAGGAAGACGGCGTCCGCGTAGGACAGCGAGCCGGTCAGGACCTTGACCGGCGCGGTCGTGGTCGTGTGCTTGTAGGCGGTCGCCTCGACGCCGGCCCACGCCGCCTCGGTGAGCTTGGACTCGATCTCGGCGGACGCGTCGCGAGCCTGCGTCTCGTTGACTTCCATGTCGTCCGGGCGGACGTTCTTGCGATGCAGGTTCGGGAAGGCCCGCCACTCCTGGCCGGGGACGCTCCCGATCTTCTCGTCGTAATTCGGCTCGTTCCAGACCTCGACACCGATGAGGTCGGCCCCGAACTGACCGACGAGGTACTTCACCGCGTCGCCGTAGTCGGAGTAGCTGCTCGGTTCGTACGCCCCGACGCCATAGCCGCCGAAGCTCTGGCCGTCGTTCGTGAAGCCCTCGAACTTGCGGTTCCAGTACGGTCCGTTGCACTGGTTCGCGTCCGGCGCGGTCGAGGTCCAGCACGGCGTGCTGAGAAGCGTGAGGAGGACCTTGATGCCCCGCGCGTGCGCCTTGGTGACCACGCAGCTCACGTAGCCGAGGTAGTCGGTGTCGATGCGGTGACCGCCGTCCCACGTGCCGCCGGCGTTCTTCGTCGGCGGCATGAGGCTCGACCACGAGACATCGACGCGAACCGCGTTGCCTGCCGCCTTGTCGATGCGGTCGAGGTCCGCCGTGATGCTCTGATCCGGCCCCGTCGAACCCGTCGGCTGGGTGCAGTACGGCTGATTGAGGCTTCCGTCGGAGTTGGGGTTGACGTACCACAGGTGCATGTTGGCCCCGCGGTACGGGATGGGATTGACCGGCTTGAGCGCCAGGGCCGGCGATGCGGCGACCAGGAGCGCGCCAAGCGCCGCGGCGAGCGCGGCGAGGCGGCGTGAACGGATGGGCATGGTGAGACGGTCCTCCCGTGGGCTTGTCGGCCGTCCGTGACCGCTCGATCTCAGGCCGCTCGGGCGTCCCGTGTGGTGAACGATAGTGAGCTATGAAAGATTTACAATCGAACACGCGTCCAGAACGCAGAGCGACCGCCGCGGGCCGTGAGGCCGCGCGACGGTCGCGAGGGGGGAGGAGAGAGGGAAGCGGCTGCTACTGCGTGTTGACGGTGATCGTCGCGACGCCGATCACGAGGCCCTCCTTGAGGTCCTGGATGCCGAACGTCTGGTTGAGCAGGTCGGCGGCCTCGGCCTTGAGCTTGACCGTCGTGCCCTGGAGGACGGCGGTGCCGTTGTCCTTGGCCTCCAGCGGCTGCAGGGTGCGGCCGTCGAGGAAGAACAGGGGGGCGCTCGGGGCGGCTTCCTTGCCGTCGACGGTCACCTTGCCGGTGAGGACGGACTTGCCGGGGTCGACGACGAAGTCGGTCAGCTCGACCTTCTTGCCGCCGGCCTCGAGGCTCAGGCCGCTGCCGTCGTGGTTGATGAGGCCCTGGACGTACGGGGAGACCGTGCCGGGCTTGTAGTAGGTGACGTTGCCGCCGGTGATCGGGAACACGGCGGAGCCCGACGAGGTGATCTTGGCGTCGCCGACGGGGCCGGGAGTGACCTTCAGGGCGGTGAGCGCCTTGACGAAGCCGGCGTCGAGCTTGACGGCGGTCGTGCGGCCGGTCAGGTTGTCGATCTGCGCGACGGGCTTGGGCGTCGCGTTCTCCTGCTTGGCCTTCCCGCCACCACCGGTGGAGGTGGACTCGGAGTCATCACCACAGGCGGAGACGCCGACGGCGATCAGGGCGGAGGCGGCGAAGGCCAGGGGCTTGCGGAAGTTCATGAGCATCCTTTGGTTAGAAGCTGGGATGCACACGTCTTCGCTTCACAAGTGACATCGGACGCCTCGTTGGCGCCCTCGCGGTCACCAGAAGGCGATCTGGCCGCCGGCCTCCGGGTCCGTGGCGCGCTCGGGCGCGGCGTGGGCCCAGTGGTCGACGATCTCCCGGGCCGCGACCTGGCGGTAGGAGATGTTGCGCTCGATCGGCACGACCGCGAAGCCGCCCGTCGCGCCCAGGCCCTGGACCTTGGCGTGGAAGAGCCGGCCCTTCTTGTTGACGAGGACGATGTCCCCGCGATGGATGGCCCGCGCGCGCATGGGGCCGGAAAGGGTCGCTGACGGACCGG
>DASVQH010000546.1:0-5557 GCA_036389195.1 Solirubrobacteraceae bacterium | reverse complement strand
CACCCGCTGCCGCTGCGGCTGCGCGACGGACGCGTCGAGCCCGTCCCGCTCGAGGCCGACCCGCCGTTCGGGACGGTGCGCGATCACGCCTACCGCGTGCAGCGCCTGCCGCTGGAGCCCGGCGACCGGCTCTTCTTCTTCACCGACGGCATCCTGGAGCGCAACGCCACCGACGTCGACGTCGCCGGCGTGATCGGCGCCGGTGCGGAGATGCACCCGCGCGAGGCGGTCCAGCACCTCATCGACACCGTCCTCGACGCGACCGGCCGCCATCTCAACGACGACGCCACCGCGCTGTGCGTCGACTGGCATGGCGGCCCCGAGCGGGATCGGACGACGAGCTCCGGCGCCGATCAGCCTCGCAGCCAGGCGGCCTCACGCGCCTGAGCGCCACGGCGCCATCTGCACAGTCTCCGTGCACGGCCGCGGACATCGCGTCATGATCGCGCTGTGCGGCGGGGGCGGCACTGGATGGCGCTTGGCGCGGCGGCGGCCTGCGGGCTGCTCGCCTACGGGGCCGGGGGGCGGATCTCGGCTCTCGAAGTGCTGTGCGCGCTCGGCGCGCTCGGCCTCTGGCTCGGCCTCGCGGCGCTGAGCGCGAGATGGGACCGGTACCAGCGCTGGGTCGACGAACGCCTGCGGCGCCGCTGAGGCGCGCCGTCACCAGCGGGTCCTCACGCGCGTTGCGGTAGCGTGCGCTCCCATCCCGACCCTCGGTCTGACCGCGTCCCGCTTGGTGTCCGGACACGCGACGTGCGGCGCCGCAAGCCGCGCGCGACCTCGCTCGGCGACGTGAGCTTCGCGGCGTACGACGAGGACCCCATCCGGCAGCTCATCGTCGCCGGCAGCGAGGCCCCGAAGCTCTCGTTGCTCGTCGGCGCCGGTGCGTCGATGGAAGCCGGCCTGCCGAGCTGGAGCTCCCTGATCGACCGCCTCCTCGTGCGCGGCGCCGAGAAGGAGGCGCTCCTGCCGCCCGACGACGAGGAGGCGCAGCGCCTCTGGCTCACCGACGCCTCGCGCGACGGACCGCTCGGCGCCGCGGCCATGGTCGATGCTCTCGCGGGCACCGAACGAGACAGCTGGGTCGACGAGGCTCTGTACGGCAGCGGCGGGGCGGCAAGCTTCTACCCGGGTCCGATCGCCCGGCAAGTCGCCGAGCTGCAGGCGGCGTTCGGCGAGCGCCTGCGCCTGATGACGCTCAACTACGACGATCTGCTCGAACAAGCGCTGCTCCGCATCGACCAGCTTCCGCAGACGCTGGCGACGGCCGAACATCGCTGGCCCGACGACCACGTCCCCGTCTTCCACCTGCACGGTTACCTGGGTCGCGACCGCCACGACGGTCAGATCGTTCTCTCCGAGGCCGACTACCACGGCATGCAGCTCGGTACGTCCTGGCAGGACGACCTCATGCGCACGGCCCTTCGCGACTCGACCCTGATCTTCGTCGGAACCAGCCTGATCGATCCCAACATGCTGCGCTACCTGCACGCCGTCGCGGGCGAGCCCGGAGGCGAGCACTTCGCCGTCTTCGTGCGCCAAGGCGTCTACGACGCCGACGCACCCGCCGGCTTGGCCGAAGCGCGCGAGCGCAGCCTGACCCGCCGGTGGCAGCAAGTCGGTGTCGTGCCGGTCTTCGTCGACCACTACACCGACGTCGCCCAGGTGCTCGCCGAGGTCGCTCAGCGGCGTCGCGAGCGCGCCGCCTATCGTCCTCTGCCCGAGCGGGCCGCTGAGTGGGTCGACACGGTGACGGCGGCGTCTCATCGCGCCCGGCGACCGCGAGGAGTTCGTCCGGTCCCAGCGCGTCGTCAGCGCGCTGCTTCGCGAGGCCCTCGACGCGGCGATCACCGCCGCGTGCAGTCTGACCGATGAGCCGTGGGATGAGACCCTCTCGCTCTCGCTCTGGCTGTGCGACCGCGACGGCCGCGAGATGACCAGCTGGTTCACCACCGACCGGCTGCACCTCGACCCCGCGACGATCGAGCCGCTGCCCGTCGACGAGCACTCGACCTGGGTGGCGATCCGCGCCTACTGCCAAGGGACGCCGCTGGCCGAGTCGCACACGCCCGACGGCTCACGTTGGCGCTTCGTGCGCGGGACCCCGCTCACCCTGCACTCCGAGCAGCACGGGCGGCTGCCGATCGGCTGCCTGACGGCCGCGTCCTTGTCGCCTCGCGACGAGACGCAGCTTCACCGCATGCCGCGTCAGGTCGCGGCGGCGTTCAGCGCGGCGCTCACGGACGCCGTCCAGACCATCCTCGAACAACCCTTCGCGGCGTAGACTGGGGTCCGTCCGCATGACGCGCGACAATCTCCCCATCATGACCGAGCACGACGGCTACGAGCACGAGCTTCCCAACGGGGACTTCCTCATCGTCGAGTCGACCGTCAAGGACGAACGCGTCGAAGCGGCGTTCGCCGCGGTCAAGCAGAACCTCCGCGAGAAGGCCCGCCGGGCCTACGCGGAACTTCGCGCCGCCGCGTAGGCGCCTGCGCCGTTCGGTGGCGGCGCGTCGGACGGCGCACTCATCTCGTACCGGCGACGGCTGAGTGGAGGCGTCCCCCGCGACATCGCGACGCTTGGGGCCCGCGAACCGGATCTTGATGCTCGCTATCGCTGCAGCGAGCACGCCGGTCGCCAGGACCTCAAGGAAGGCGCGGGCGATCGCGTCGCCCCAGCCCTTCATCCCGAGCCCTTCTCGGTCGCCCGAGAGGCCGGGAAGCGCGTCAGCTTGCCCTCCTTCGCCGCAGCTCGCTCCGCGCGGATCCGGACCGCGGCGGGGCAGCGGCCCGGGAAACTAAGCGCAGCCCTCCTGGGGCGGGGCATCGGACGCGGACGTCGTCGGGCCCTGGTGCTCCCGACAGGACACGTCCTCGGGGGCGAGCGTGTCGATGTGCGCGACGACCGTCTCGGCCAGCTCGCCCAGCGTGTTGAGCTGCTCGGTGCTGAGCGCGTCGAAGAACAGCTCGCGGACGTGAGAGAGGTGGATCCTCTCGGCTTCGACGAAGGCATCCCGGCCGGCGTCGGTCAGGACGATCACCGAGCCGCGCTGATCGGTCGGGCAAGCCTCGCGGGCCAGGTAGCCGCGGTCGATCATGCGGCTGATCTGCTTGGAGAGCCGGCTCTTCTCCCACTGCATCTTGAGCGCGAGCTCGAGCACGCGCATGCGGTTCTCCGGCGCCTTGTCCATGTTGACGAGCACCTCGTACTCCGGTGCCGACAGCCCGCTGTCGCGCTGAAGCTCACGGGCGAGTCTGCGCAGGAACGCGGCGTTGAGCGTCATCAGGCCACGGAGCGCGCGGCGCTCGGCGGCTGCGAGACGGGTCTGAGAAGCGCTCACGCGTGCCATTCTAGTCCAACTGGTTGACACGTCCACAAGTCTTGCTACCGTGACCGGAAGTAGTGGACGTGCCAACCAAATGGAGGCGCGAGCCCTGGCTCGCCCGGACCGGAAGGAAGCCCCGTGACCCGCATCGCAGTCATCCTCGGAAGCACCCGGCCCGGCCGCAACGGCGAGCAGGTCGCCCAATGGGTTTTGGAGAATGCCTCCCGCCGCAGCGACGCCACCTTCGAGCTCGTCGACCTGGCCGACTACCCGCTGCCGCACCTCGACGAGCCGCTCCCGCCGTCGCTGGGCCAGTACCAGGGCGACCACACCAAGGCCTGGGCCGAGAAGATCGCCTCCTACGACGGCTACATCATCGTCACGCCCGAGTACAACCACGGCACGTCGGGCGTCCTGAAGAACGCGATCGACTACCTCTACGCCGAGTGGAACAACAAGGCCGTCGGCTTCGTCTCCTACGGCTCGGCCGGCGGCGCCCGCGCAGTCGAGCACCTGCGCCTCGTGGCCGGCGAGCTGCAGATGGCCGACGTCCGCCAGCAGGTGGTCCTGTCGCTGGCCACCGAATTCGAGAACTTCAGCGTCTTCAAGCCCGGCGACTACAACCTGCCGGCGCTCGAGACGCTCTTCGACCAGGTCATCGCCTGGAGCAGTGCGCTCGCGCCGCTTCGCGCGCAGGCCGCCGCGGCCGTCTGATCGACGCCGCCGGCTCTGGGGCCAGCGGGAAACCGCCGGCCGCTCGATTCTCAACAGCAGCAACCGTCCTCCAGGAGGTCGAGCCGGCGCCAGACGCTCCTGACCGGCTTCCGTCGCCGGCACGAGGACCGACGCTCCCGTTCCCTGCCTGACCCGCTGTAGCCTCGACTCGTGCACGTCCGCGAGGAGCCGTACGACAAGGCGCACGAGATCGCCGAGGCCGCAGGCGTCCCCTACGTGCTCACGGAGACGGCCACCCTGATCGCGTGCGACGACGCCCAGACCTTCCTCGAGGCCTGTCGCGCTGCGCGGGTACAGGTGTTGGGAGCCGAAGGCTTCGGCCTGGCGAACGGACTGCATCGCCCGGACATGGAAGCGATCCTCGATCTGTCGGAGTTGGACGACCCGAACGAGTCAGTCGACCAGGCGCAGGCCTTCGCTGCCGAGGTCTGCCGACCGGGTCTGATGTTCGAGTTCCAACTGGTCGTCACCACGCCCCGCCGAGCCGACGACGAACCCGAAGCCGTCCTTGCGAACCTCGTGGAGGGCTGCATACAGGCGCGAGACCATCCGGCGATCGAGGAACGAGACGCGGCGGTGGGCGACCTGTCGCTCGTCGTCGAAGACATCGTGCGAAAGCGCCTCGGCGACGATCTGGCCGCAAGCTTCGACGGCATCATGACCTTCACCGTCGAAAGCGACAGCAACGAGACCCTGCATCTCGTCGGCGCGTTCCATCTCCTCGAAACGATCGGTGCGGGGCACGAGCCACCGGATGCTCCCGGTCGAAGCCTCCTTGACACTCGAGCCAGGAGCGGTGTCGGTCGGTCGTGAAGGTCGCCGGCAGAGACTCGATCTTCGCGATGCCGCAGAGCGCGCGTCAGTTCCTTCGCGGCATCGAGGGCGCGACCTGGCCCCATCGCTTCGAGCTTCGGCTCAGGTAGCAGGCCTTCTGTGAGCGCGCCCGAGAGGATTCGAACCTCTGACCTTCGGTTCCGTAGACCGACGCTCTATCCAGCTGAGCTACGGGCGCAGCGGTCCGACAGTGTAGCCGGGCGGGGCCCCGACGGAGAGGGCGGGATTCGAACCCGCGATGGAGCGTGAACCCCATACTCGCTTAGCAGGCGAGTGCCTTCAGCCACTCGGCCACCTCTCCCGGGTCCGCCGGAGTCTAGACGCTTTACGAAGGGCTCAAGGTCCGGGGGGAAGCTGCCGATTACGACTCAGGCTCTCTGTATCAGCGCCCCATCTCATGGCAGCTCTCCCTGACAGCCCCGCCCCGCGCCAGCGTGCGCGGCCCGACGCGACCGCGGCGGCGATCGCCGGCGTCTCCGCGCTCATGGCCGCGGCCGGCGAGCCGCGCGGCGGCGTGCTCGTGGCGGAGACGCTGGTCGCCCAGGCGCGCGAGCTCCTGGACGCCCCGGCCGCCGCCCTGCTGGCCCTCGACCCGCCCGTGCCCGGCCGGCCCGTCGCCTCCGCTGCCGTCGTCGCCGGGGACGCCGCCGCAGGCGCGT
>DASVQH010000545.1:0-56777 GCA_036389195.1 Solirubrobacteraceae bacterium | reverse complement strand
TCCACAGCATCGTCACGCACAGGCGCGAGGCCTTCTACTGGCTCGCGATCCTCTTCACGTTCGCGCTCGGAACGGCCGCCGGCGACCTCGTCGCCGAGAAGGCCAGCCTCGGCTACGCCATCTCGATCCTGATCTTCGGCGGCGCCATCGCCATCGTCGCCCTCGCCTACTACGCGCTCCACATCAACGCCGTGCTCGCGTTCTGGCTCGCCTACATCCTCACCCGTCCGCTCGGAGCGTCGATCGGCGACGAGCTGTCCCAGAACAGCCACAAGTACGGTGGCCTGGGACTCGGCGCGACGGACACGAGCTACATCTTCGTCGGGTGCATCGTCGCGCTCGTGGCCTATCTGACGGTCAGCAAGCGCGACCAGACGCCGCCGGAGGTCGCGGCGGCCGCGGCGTAGTCGCACTCTCGGATGCCGCACCTGTCGGAGCTGCACGGCGCCAGCACGCATCTCGCCGTCGTCGCCATCCCGCTCTACGCGCTGCTGCTGGTCCTGCGGCGCGTGGGTTGGGGTGGGGATCGGTCCAGAGCGCTCGAGCCGTGGGCACTGGCCGCCGCCGGGCCGGGCATCGCCACGAGCGGCATCACCGGGCTGCTGGTCCTGGGACAGAGCCAGACGGAGTTGCGCGGCGGGGATCTGGCGATCGGCACCGTCCACTTCTGGCTCGGCATCGCTCTCGCCGTGGTGGTGCTCGCGCTCGTGGCGATGCGCTATCGCCGCGTGGCGGCTGCGGCGGCGACCGCCCTCGCGGTGCTGGCGCTGTTGGGCGTGGTGGCCCAGGGCTACTTCGGTGGACGCATGACCTATCAGCACGGCGCCGGCGTGGAGGCACTGGGCGAGGCGCGCCAGACCGCGATCGGCGCTTCGCGGCTGCACGTGGCGCTCGCCCAGGGTGCTTCACCGGTCGCTGCGGGTCAGGCCGCGTTCGCCGACCGCGGCCTCGGCTGCGCCGGCTGCCACGGGGATCTGGCCCAAGGCGCGCGAGGACCGCGCCTCGCGGGCGGCCGAGGGCTGGGCGACTTCCGGCGCGTGCACAAGGGCGGCCTGTTCCCGCCGGAGGTCGTGACCGACCGCGACTTCGCCACGATCGACGCGTACCTGAAGACCTTGCGGTCGGGTCGCGCGCCTGGAGCTTCTCGATCACTTCGCAGTTCGTCGTCTTGGCGATGACCGGGTCGTTGGGCGTCAGGCCGGCCCTGACCGTGTCCGAGTCGCCCGTGCTCTTGCTTCGCGGACCGGTTGGGGAGATACTCGCGATGCAGGCGGGCCGCGGGGTGCCCGCCACCTCTTCGAGGAGGACGTCGTGCCACGCAGGCTTCGCCCACGTTCCGGCTACGACCTGGTGGCGCTGCTCGCCCTGGTCATCGCCGTGGGAACCGGCTCCGCGTTCGCCGCGGCCACGATCACCGGAGCCGACGTGGTCGACGAGTCGCTGACCTATCAGGACATCGCGCCCGGCACCATCGGCAGCGTACGCATCGCCGACAACTCATTGACCGGCGCCGACATCAACGAATCGACTCTGCCCGTGACGTCGGGGTTCAGCTCGCACAACCCGGACAACTTCCCCCTCTCCTTCACCAACGACTACGGTCAGGTCCTCGCGCTCGGCGACCACACCAACGGAGCGAGCAGCGGCGCGACCGTGGCCCTCGGCGCTCCCGGCAATCTCCTCGCCACCGCATCCGTTCACGTCTTCAACATCGACCAGAGCGGGGAGCGCCACCTTGTCCGCTGCCGCTTCGGCGCGACCCCCGTGGCAGGCCAGTACGCCGCATTCGGCCAGATCTCAGAGACCTACCTGACCGGGTTCGGGGACGCGACGTTGACCTTCGCGGCAGGCGCCGCCCGACCCGCGGGCCGGTACTACGTCAACGTCGGCTGCCAGCAACTGAGCAACGGCGATCAGGACTCGATCTCCTTCCTGGCCGGCAACCTGATCGTCTCGGCCTTGCCGCGCCCGTAGCTGGAGGCGCCGCGTCGCGCGCTGCGATTGAGACCGATGTGACACTGACACGGGGCCCGATCGCTGGGACAGTCGTGGTTCACCTCGTCCGCGAAAGGCTCGTCCATGCTCCCGCCCCGTTCACTCGTACGCACCGCCGCCGTCGGTCTCGTCCTCTCCCTGGGTGCCGTGCCGGCCGTTGCCGACGCCAGCACGCGAGCCTCGGCCAAGCGCCACGCCAAACGGGTCCAGGCGCGCACCGCTGCCGACGACTCCTGCTTCAGCCAGCACACGTGGGGCACCGCCGGAGCCATCACGCAGGCGTGCGTCGCGCGCGACGGCAACCTCGCCTCGCTCCTGACCCAGTCGTCCAATCAGCTCGGCGACGACGGTGGCGAGGGGTACGTCCTCTGCGAGGGCACGGCCATGCGTGCCTGGGAGGCCGGCACCTACGGCGAGGGCGGGCTCGGCCCGGCCACCGTCTCGCAGCCGAACGGCGCGGGCACGCTGCCCCTGCTGATCGTCCGCACCACGAGCGACAAGGTCGCGCGCATCTCCCAGAGGTACGCGCTCGACCCCGCTGGGCGCTCGATCACGATCACCATGACCGTCAAGAACCTGACGGCCCAAGATCGCACGTTCGGGGTGATCCGGTCCGCCGACGTCGACACGGACGGCAAGGGCTCCGACGACGTCCTCGCGCTCACGCCGGACAGCGCGATCATGCTCGGCAACGCGACGGCGGCGGTCTCGCTGACGTCGCCCAGCGCGACCAGCGGGAACTGGGCCCACGCGCCGGTGGCGCAGGGCTTCAGCACATGGAACGCGACCGGAAAGTCCTCCTGCGCGCTGCCGGCCGCGCCGGCGACGCTGCCCACCGGCGTCGGGGACTGGGTCCTGCGCGTTCGCTCGACGATGGGCGAGACCACGGGCTTCGCTTCGCGGACCCAGTCCTTCCGCTATGGCGTGATGTGACCTCGCCGGTGACGGTGTCGACGGGCCGGTCGCGGCAGCTCGCGGTGTCCTGCGTGCCCTCGCGGATCCGCACATCGTCGTCGTCGTCGGCGGTGAACAGCGTGTCGATACCGAGCCGCCGATGAGGATGTCGTTCCCCGCGTCGCCGCGGATTCGTCGCCGTTGAGCTCGTCGTCGCCGTCGCCGCCGCGCCGAAGCGGTCGGCCGAGATGCCAACGGCGCGCGGGCCCTCGAGCCGGTGCGGCATGGTCCGACTTCGGCCCCGGCAACTCTGGGACCGGCCCCCGCCGAAGATAGGCAGAACCACCGTGGTGCGGGGGTGGGATCGGCCGTACGGTCGCGTCGTCGGTCGTTCTCACCCACCACCACGAGGAGTTCAGATGAACCTCTACGCCATCCGCCGCCGCGACTTCTGGGGCACCCCGGAGGAGCTGCAGGCCACGGCCGAGCGCTCCGCGCAGGTCGGCGAGGAGATGTCCGACGACGTGCGGTGGATCCGCACGTACGTCGTGCAGGAGGAGTCGGGCAAGCTCGGGACCGTGTGCCTCTACGAGGGCACGAGCGCCGAGAAGGTCCGCGAGCAGGCCGAGCGCACGGGCATGCCCGCCGACGAGGTGACGCTCGTCGCCGACACCGTCGTCGTGCGCCCGGACCCGGTCGGGGCGGCGTCGTGATGCGCCGCGCACTGCTGCTCGCGGCGCTCGCGCTCGTGCCGGCGGCCACCGCCGTCGCCGTCGCCGAAGGCGGCGAGGGGCGCGACCTCGCCGCCGCGCGCGCCGCGACCGCTCGCTTTCACCACGGGCACCCCGGCTACGCGCTGCTGCGCGACGCCGCCGGCATCGCCTGCATCGACAAGCCCGGCGAAGGCGGCATGGGCGTCCACTACGTCAACGGCGACCTCGTCGGAGACGGCGAGGTGGACGCCCTGCATCCGGACGTGCTGGTCTACGAGCCGGATCGCCACGGGCGCGGAAGCCTGGTGGCCGCCGAGTACGTGGTCTTCCAGGACGCCTGGGCGGCCCGGCACGGGAGCGCGCCGCCGCGGCTGTTCGGCCGCGACTTCGAGCTCGTCGAAGTGGGCAACCGCTACGGCCTGCCGCCGTTCTACGAGCTGCACGCCTGGCTCTTCAAGCACAACCCGAGCGGCATGTTCGGCGACTGGAACCCGCGGGTCACCTGTCCCGCCTGAAGGTCTGCGCCGGCATCGCCCGCCGCGGCGACGCGGCGGGCGATGCGTGCAGAAAGCTCGACTGATCGTGCGCGCCGCGGCCTGAGAGAGCCGGCGTGCATGCCGCGGTCGCTCACCACAGGGCGTCCGGACGGACGGCCGCGGGGCGCTGCCGCTGGCCGCGGGGGAGGCGGGCATCGGCAAGAGCGCGCTGGTGCAGGAGCTGGTCCGGCACGCCGACGCGCGGCGGGGGCCGAGCGCGTCGGCGCCGAAGCGCTCGAACCGCAGTGTGGCTCGACGAATCGACGGCTTTGGTCTAGGGCAGGGCCATAGCCCCGACAGCGCGTTACTCGATCCACTCGGGGATCGATCGGCTGTCGCGCCACGGATGATCGGCAGGAAGGCCCACCCGGTCGAGATCCATGGCGCTTCGCATCCACACCGGCAGCCGGACCGTGGTCCGGCGCGCGTCGCCTCCGAGTTGGTCCCAGGCGTCCCGATCTCGAACCCAGGCCTCCGGGCCGAGGCGCGCCATCTCGATCGGCGCGTTCCGCTTGCCGGTGGGGACGTCAGGGTCGGTGAGCCACGCCTGATGACCGATCCACGTCGCGGCGGCGACGTGGTCGCGCGGGACGACGTAGGACTCCGGAAGGCCTGGCGGCGCGCCAAGGAGAACGAACACGTACCACTCGCGCCCTGAGCGATCAGGAAGCGTGCCCTTGCGACCCAGCATCCAGCTCCCCGACCGCACGATCTTGACCTGGACCTCGACCATCTCGCGCGTCTCGCTGTGCACCGCGAGGACGTCCGTTCTCTCGAGACCATCACGCGTCAACGACGCCGCCCAGCCGTACCGGGCGAGCATCGAGCACACGTGGTGTTCTCCGGCCGAGCCAGCGAGCTTCGTGTCGACCCTGCGTGGCACGGGAGCGATGTCCAGTGGGGGAGAGCTCCGGGGTCAACCGGTCGATCGCCCGATGCTCAGTCCGGTCGGTCGCTCATGTGAAGGCCGAGGTGCGCGACAGCAGCGGCGACGCGTCGCAGCTCGAGCCGCTTGCCGTGGCGACGCACCCAGGGCAGTCGGACGACGGCTGACGAGGACGAGCCCAGCAAAGACGCCAGCGCGCCGCGCTCGACCTCCCAGACGTCAGACACCGCGCCGGCCGAGTCGAACACGACCGCGACCAGCACGTCCACCTCGGTGCCGACCTTGCCGAGACGCCGACGCGGTCGCCGGCCGAGGTCCCACAGCGCCTTGACCTGAACCCTCCCCACAGACGCCTCGTGGTCCCAACCCCGCTGTCCGGGTCGTGCCGGCGTCCCTGCGTACAGGATCGTCGCCAGCTTCTCGGCCAAGCCGCCCATCGGCGATCCGACGGACGGGAGATCGTGCCGCTGCGCCAGCTCAAGCGTCACGGCGCACCAGTTGGCGAGCAGCTCGGAAGTCGGCAATGGCTCCAGGTGCGACACGCGACGCAAGGTACTGCCGGCGACCTCCTTCGCTCGATGATCCAGGGTGGGTGGCCGGGCGTCACCGCTATCCAAGGACGGCAGCTCCAAGTAGTCGAGGGCTGCCACGGCCAGGTTCCGGGGCCGATGTCCGAGCCATCTCGCCCCCCTGAGTTGGACGAGCTGGCAGCTCTCATAGAGGCACCCGAGGAGCAGGACCGCTCGCCGCATCGCGAAGGCCACAGTGACCTTCCACCTCCACAACCTGGGCGCCGCCAACGCGGCGACGCCCTCCTCCGGAAGGCTGAGGGACAGATCCGCAGCCCGGCTACGGACGTCGTGTGGGCCACGACCGATGCGCCCGATACACCGCGATGGCGCCGCAGAAAGCGGCGCTTCGCAGCAGCTTCGCGAGTGGCGAGACCCGGACTCGAACCGGGGACACCACGAATTTCAGGCGCCGGAAATAGCGGGGCTTCTGTCCACGAAAACCCTGCACAAGATGGCAATCTGTCGGATCCGTGATCCGCCATATTTGCCCGCAGTTTGCGGCCGTTTAGCGGTCGTCTGGGCCGCGAGATGCGCGTCGTGGCCCAAACGATCCCTCTCATCAGCGTTGTTGCGCGGTCCTCGGAGCGAGCTGTCGCTAGAGCAGACCGAAGGCAGTTGCCCGCGAGTTAGCGGCCTTCTCGGACCGTTCAGCAGACTGGGAGCGGCTCATCTCCTTGTATTCACGAGCCCTGTTGCATACGTGGTCGCCGTCCGTGCAGCGTGGCGTCGCCCCACCCGAACGGCGGGGATCCAGTGGCGTGGCACAGTACGCGCGTGGCCGAGACGAGCACTATCCCATCACGAAGCTCCAGATCAATCAGGTCCTTCGCGACAGCGTCCGAAGAAAGCGACCCCAGCGGTTATTGAAGGGTTGGTGAACCTCTATGCGGCAACAGCGACCGCGGGAGCGAAGCTGATCCCGTTCGACGCTGGCATCAACCCGCTGGCGCCCGTGAGCGCCCCGGATGGCCCTCGCCGGGCGGCCATCCTGATCTCCAGCAGCCCGCACAAGTCCGGTAGCGTAGTGACTCCCTGGCATGACATCTTCCTCCGGACGAGGGCTACGTTCGCTACTTCGGCGACGCGAAGACACCCGGACGAGCCGTGCATCTTGCACCTGGAAACGCGCTGCTGATCAGCTAGTTCGCGAATCATCACGGGCATCCGGCCGAAGGGCAGCGCGCAGGCGCGGTCCCGCTGATCTTCTTCAAACGCGAGCCGTATGCCGGCAAGGAGAAGGGCTATCCGCGGTTTCAAGGCTTCGGCATCGTCAACGCCGCTCGACTTGTGACCCAAAACGACCAGGCGTCGGGGAACGCCTTTGCAAACTACGAGTTCGAGTGCGCCGTGCTCACGATGAAGCACGAGGGCGAGCTCGTCGACTGGTCATGGATCAGCGCGCGCCGCAACAGCGCCATCGACAACGACCACGCGCTTAGGACGGCCCCGAGAGCCTGGAAGCAATGGGTGAAGCACGGGGAGGCGGCGCTCCCGCGAGTGCGGAGGCGCCTCCTGCGACGCACGGTCACACCGACCTCGGCGCAGACGCCTGCACCGGGTTCGTCGGACGCGGCGGTTCTGCAGAAGATCCATGAGCACTACGACAAGAGGCAGGTGTACTTCGAATCGCTGGCGGCAGCGATTGCCGAGCGCATCGTCGCCCCGTCCGGCGGTGGCTACACAACCCACGGCGTCACCCGTGGATCGGGGGATTTCGGCATCGACCTCATCGCGCAGCTGGACATCGGCCACGGGTTCTACAGAGCGCCGCTGGTGGTCCTCGGCCAGGCGAAGTGCGTGACACCGGGCAGCCAGACGAGCGCAAAGGACCTTGCCCGCACCGTCGCGCGCCTCAGGCGCGGATGGCTCGGCGTCTTTGTGACGAAAGGCGTCTTCACCGAGCGAGCGCAGCTCGAGGTGTTCGAGGACGGGTATCCACTCGTCATGATCCCGGGCCTCCAAGTCGCAGCGACGGTGCGCGAGATGCTTCACGAGTCGGGCCACTCGAATCTGTCCGCGCTGCTCGAACGGTTCGACGATCAGTACGAGATGACTCACCGGGTCGTTGATCCAGAGCGTCTAGTGATGAAGGCCGTGTCGGACGGCGATGGGCCGCGGGGTCCAGCAAAGAGAACTGGCCAGAGTGACTAGAGGGCCGCAAGCATCAGAGTGTGGAGCGTCCGTGAAGGCTTTTCACCCCAGCCGGCGAACCTGCTGATAACGGCTGCATCATTCCGGGACGAGCCGTTGTTCTCAGATGCCCGCGCTGCCCTTTGTCACACAGCTCCTCGGTTGGAAGGACGGCAAGGCGAACATCGCCGACAGCTCAAGCGCAACGAGCTGCAAGATCGCCGCCGAGCTGCTGGACGCGCTCGGCGTGACGGCAACGGCGTCGCATGCGGGGCAGACCGCGGGCAAGATGCTCGAGGACGCGATACACGACCACCTGATGGCCGCGCTGCCCAGCACTCTGAGCGGACGCGCAGTTGTCGTGAGTCGCAAGACCGTCGTATCCGACTTCGAGCAGTACCAGCACCTCGCGACGCTGAAGCGGCTGATCGACGGCGACCAGACTGGGACGCTGCGAGCGGCGATTGGCACGGACTACCAGGTGAAGCCGGACGTGACTGTCGGACTCGACAGCGGACTGGGCGCGCCGTTCCTCCACGCGGCCGTGCCGTGCAAATGGACGCTGCGGTCGGATCGCGCCCAGAATGTGCGCCACGAGGCCGTAGTGCTGATCCGTCACCGGCGCGGGCGCCTGCCGCACATCACACCGGTCAGTGCCGAGCCGATGCCGACACGACTTGCTTCGCTCGCACGGGGAACAGCGGAGGTGGACGCGCTATACCACGTCGCCTTGGATGAGCTCATCGCGGGTGTCCGAGCGTCCGGCGCCAAAGAACAGATCGAAGTCCTCGACGAGCTTGTCGGGCACGACCGACTCAAGGACCTCTCCGAATTGACAGCAGTCCTGGAACTCTAGTTCTCGAGGAGTCGTTGGAGCTCCTTGGCAACACGCGCGAAGGTATCGGTCGCGTAGTTCCGCGCCTCCTCGTGCTCGGATTCCGAATAGCACTCCCAGTCTCGGTCGAGAACCGCGTCTTCTCCAAGTCGCAATGCACTAATCGCCTCCAGGATGAGACGTCGCGGGACGCCGACACTCCCTTCAGAAGCCAGCTGACGACGTCCCATACCCCTACTAGGGGTTAGGGACAGCAAACTCTCCCCCTTCGTGGCTCAGGCGGCGGCCGTGAGCGCCACGTCGCAACCCGCAGTGTCCGCCAGGAGGTGCGCGCCCACGGCGTCGGCGATGCGTCGGGCCAGCAGGGGAGGCACTGCGTTGCCGATCTGACGCGCAATCGACGTCATGGACTGGTCGGTTGGAAGTACGAAGTCGTCGTCGAACGACATGCATCGAGCGGCTTCCCGAACCGTGATGGGGCGGTGGGCCGTCGGATGGAGGTATCTGCCCTTCTCCGGCTTGTAGAACTCCGTCCGAATCGTGTAGGCGGGCCTATCCCACCAGAGCCGGCCGAACACGTCGGTCGTCCCCGTGGGCTTGTTGCGCCAGCACGCCGGCACAAGATCTCCAAGCCCGGCGCGATCGAGGTTGCGTTGCATCTGGAAGCGATCACCCCCGTTTCGCGGGACCGCCCGGTAGCGCCGCACGCTCTCGGGTCGAGGGTTGCGCGGGTTGTGCCAGTTTCGCCCCGTCGGCTTGATCGGAAGCCCCAGAACTGCATCGGCGAACGTTCGCCAGGGCTCGGTACCGAGCTGGGGGGCATCAGGATCCGAATGCGTCCGCCGAGGCCAAGGCAGCGCAGCACGTCGTGTGCCGATCACGATGGCACGCCGACGTCGTTGAGGCACTCCAAAGTCGGCCGCGTTCAGAACCTCGCCACGGAGCACAAACCCACGGTCCTCCGCGGCGACTCGGAAACTCCGGTACTCCGGAGAGGCCAGCAGCTCGGGAACGTTCTCCATCACGAAGGCGGTGGGAGCAGCTTCGTCCAGAGCCCGAAGGTACTCACGCCAAAGTGCGCGCCGCTCCAGTCCGACTCCGTTGCGGTTGAGGGGGCTGAAACCCTGGCAAGGCGGTCCGCCGATCACGACATCCGCCTGGGGGAAGGTCTCCACCGCCTCGATGGGTCCGGCGAACGCGTGCTCCGCGCCGAAGTTCGCCGCATATGTCGCTGCGGCATCGCGATCCCATTCGACGGCGAAGACCGGCTCGAAGAGGCCCGTATCCACGAAGCCGCGAGTCATGCCGCCGCAGCCAGCAAAGAGGTCGATCAGGCGAAGCGTCACGCCCGAGACGGTATCGCGCGTGCCGGACCTCATTCGCTCCCAGCGGCGACTGCGGTTCCGCGCTTCGTCGGCGGCGGACCGCAGGTACGATCAATGCCGGCAAGGCGAAGATCGGCTGGATGGGTGGCGGCTCTCAGCGATACGGTGGGTCAAGCGTGCCCACCCGTCGCTTGACCGCTGCTCCTTCAAGCCCGCACGCGACGGCGACCATGCGCGCCAACCGAGGTCGGAACACGGGACCCGAGGTCACCCTTCGGTCCGCACTCCACCGGGCCGGTCTGCGATTCCGGAAGGACCTCCGCATGGTCGTCGGCGAAACGGCCGTTCGACCAGACATCGTCTTCACGCGTAATCACGTCGCCGTCTTTGTGGATGGCTGCTTCTGGCACGGCTGCCCGCAACACGGCGAGATGCCCGTCTCGAATCGGGAGTTCTGGGAAGCGAAGATCAGCGGCACACGCGACCGTGATGCACGACAGACGGCGGCGCTCGAAGCAGCCGGCTGGACAGTGCTCCGCGTGTGGGAGCACGAGCCCGTTGACGACGCTCTCGCTCGGATCGGCAATGCCCTCGACGGCGCCGGTGCCTCTCAGGACCGCCCGATGTCACCGCGCTGACCGTGGCCTGGTCGCGACAGCAAGGCGAGCGGCCGGCGCACGAGCCGTGCGTCGCTCTTCGACCAGCCCGCGGCGCACGCGGCCGGGCGGTCGACGGACCGAGGGAACGCGCCGCGGGATTCCTCTTCGCCTTCTATCGTCATCAAGCTCTACCGTCCGGCATGATGCCGAACTTCGTAGTGACGCTCTCGATATCAGGCTCGGCCGAAGAGATCGAGGGAGTGGAGGCAGCGATCCGTGCTCGGCTTCCGCAGCTGGGAGAGGCGAGCGATGTATCCCGGCCGGTCGTGTACGTCGACGCGGACTCAAGCGCCGACGCTTCGCGATTCGTCTCAGCGAGGATCGACTCGCTCCCGCCGCATGCGATGGACCGGATCCGCGTTTCGACGCTCAGGCCTGACCGGCTCCTGAGCGGCCACGCGTGCGCACGTTCGTAGTTCCGACTGCGGGTCGCGCCGACGGGGTCGACGAGCGGGTGACCTTCGCCCCGTTCGAGGGGCTGCGGTTGCGAGACTCCTGCGGCTCACTAGGAACTCCGTCGGGCGCCAGGCTGTCGTACAGCTCGCGGTACCGGTCGCGAGCGTTCGCGAGTAGCTCCTCGTAGCTCAGGATCCGGTACTTGTCTGCGAGACCTTCGCGATCAAAGGCGCTGTCGAACCTGTCCCCGAGGATGATGACCTCGATCCCGTCCTTTGGCAGATCCGCCAGCGACGCTTGGAAGACGTTGTTGTAGAGCATCACCTGCTGAAGCTCGGCGGACCCGATCTCAACGCCGGGGCGCTTGAACTCGACAACGACGAGCCGCTGCGGTGACTCGCCATGCTCCTGCAGCGTCCGGTCGTCGTAACAGGCTAGGTCGGGGCGCTTCCCCGACGCGAAGCTGAATTTCTCGCCGAGTTTTTTGCCCAGTTTGGTCGCAAAGGTCTTGTTGTCGAACCAGTACGTCAGGCCGTTGCGAACGAGCCAAATGTTCTCCGCGATGATCGTGTGTATCTCCTTCTCGAGCACGCCGTCCTCCACCTTGTCGTGAAGGAGCTCGATCACCTCGAGCTGCGTGTGAAGGATCTGGGCGACGTCGCCCACGCGGGCGGCCCCGTACTGGGCGAGCAGCTTGCTGAGACGCTGGACCTCATCCGGCGCGGCGTCCCGGACAGTCTCGAGGATGATCCGCAGCGTGTCGGACTCGTAGTACCGGATGATCAGATCCACAACTTCATCGACTGTTTCCGGCTCCTCGTTCTTCTGGAGTTTCGAGATCACCGCCTCAAGCGCGGAGTCGAGCTTGTCGTAGATCTCTGGACCGAGCGCCTTCAGCCGCTTCTCGAAGTCTGGGTTGCGCTTGAGTGCGGCCTTCTTTCGATCCTTCGCGCCTTGCTTTGCAAGACCTGAGGCGATTGTCTCGAGTTTGCGGCGCGCGAACTCCTCGAGCGCCTGAACTGCGGGGTCCTCCGGGTTGAACCCGCTGCGGCTGGTGTTGATGACGAACTTGTCGCGCCGCGACTGCCCGCCGTCGAGAGGGTCGATGAAATCGGGCTCGAGCTCACCGACGATGCGAACGAGGTTGAAGTAGCCGTGAGTCTGCTGGTTCAGGCCAAAGAGGGACGCGTCCTGCACGATGCGATCGCGCACGCGCACTGCAAACCCGGGGCTGAGACTGCGTCGGTCGGTGGCGACGATGTAGTAGCCCTTCACCTTCCCGTGGCCCTTGATAGTGCCGCTGAAGGTGAAGCGCTTCCCGGGGATGTCGTCGGCTTTGCATTCCGTGCCGTTGACGAAGACCGCCCACCCCTCAGCCGACGGCAGATGACGAGCTAGATATGCACGTAGTCGGTGCTCTTCCACAAGGACAATTTCCTCAAGGAGCCCGCTGAGCTTAACCTCAGTGCCGTGGCGTCCGGCGCGTACCCTCTTCGTCGTTGGTTTGACTTCGAACGACTCTAGGTCCTTGGCCTTCTCGAGCTCCTCGCGGTCGAGCACGATGGTCGTCTCGCGGCTCGTACGCCACGTCCGCACGCTCATCGTCTGTGCGATGCCAAAGCCTGCGAGCTTTCCGATGCCCTTGTTCCCGATTACCGGGCGGCCCGAGCTGGTCGTCTCGCCGCCCTCGTCCTCACCCTCGCGGCGGTCGCGGCCCAGTTCCAGGTAGTGGTCTTCGAGATCCGCATACGTCATGCCAGCGCCGTCGTCACGGATGGCGATCTCGTCGTCTGTGTAGGTGATCTCGACTCGCGTGGCGTCAGCATCGTAGGCGTTAGCGCACAGCTCCGCGATGGCCTTTGGGACCGTGTTGTACATCGCGATTCCGAAGTGGTCGAGAAGCCGGGGAGCGACCTTGAACCTCATAGGCGGACTCCATGCATGCGGCGTATTCTAGGTCCGGCAGTAGGCCCTCGTGGGCGGCGTTGCTGTCTCATCCGGACCGTCCCAGACGCCGCCTCGCCGCCTCGCCTGGGGTAGCCCGTGTTCAGCCGCGATGTCGTGTCGTGATCGCGCGCGTCCGCGAGAGGACTCCGCTGTATGGGACGCCGCCGACACGCATCCGCCGTCGGCGCGGCGCCCTGACGTGGAACTACGCCGTGCTCAACTTCAGCGCGACGATCTGTTGCGTTTCGGCCTCGGTGCGCCGGCGCCCACTTCTCGAGATGGTGTCCCTTCGGTGCTGCCGCGGATGGGCGAGGGGGCGCGGCCGATTCATCGAGAGTGCGAGGCGGCAGGCAGCTGGGCGGACCCAGTTGGAGCGGCATGACCGGGCTCTCGAGCCTCGCACGCTGTACGTCACCCGGAACAACGGGCCCCTCTGCGACATCATCCTCGCTTCGCTTCGCTTCGCTTCGCTTCGCGCCGTCCGCGCGCGGTCGAGCTCTGGGAGAAGGCCAACAAGGTCGCGCCGCCACCGCCGCAGCTGGCCCTTGGTGAGGACGTCATCTGAGCGCCCCTCGGATCCGCCCCCGTCGCAGGCGGTTACTCGTCGCCGCTCTGGCCGGTCCGTACGCGCGCGGGACGGTTCCGCGAGTTGCGCTTGGTCCCGTTCCGGCCGCGGTCGGCTCAGTCTCCGAGCGACACTCCGTAACGCTTGCGCAACCGCTGCACGTGCTCGCGCAGCGCCCCGTCCCCGATGTCGGCCCAGTGCGCCCACAGCTGCGGGTATGTCAGGCACAGCCGCGTCACGTGTTCGTCGGGCAGCGCTGCGGCGAGGCGGGCGGCCGCGTCGTCGTGCGCGGCGAAGACCGGGTGTGCCGCCGCGTCGGTCGGCACCCACCAGACGCACAACAGCACCACCTTGCACTGTGCTCGAGAGCGACGCGCTTGGCAGCGAGGAAGTGCTGGAGCAGCTGCGGGGCATCAAGCGGATCGAACGCGTAGCGGTCGGCGAAGACCGCGTCGAACACGTGGGCGGCCTCGGGCTCGAGACGCTCGGCCGCCTTGGCCGGGAACGCCGCGCTGAGGCAGTGTCTGTCGCGCGCAAGTACTCCACGCACTTGCTCTCGACGAACAGCCGCGACGACGCGCCGTCCCGCTCAACGATGACGTCGAGCGTCGGCCAGTACCCGCGCGCCCACGCCGAGCGTTCTTGTTCGAAGCGCGTCTCGCCGTTGACGAAAGTGCCATCGGGTAGCGGGACGCGCCCACCGAGCGGCGCCAACGCGTTGACCGCCAGCGCCGACGAGGAATACGCCGCCAGGAACTTCGACGCCAACTCGGTGCCCTTCCCCGCGTCGAGGTCGGCACGCGCGGACGCCCACTGCTCGGCTGAGACGGTGGCAATCAGGTTGTCCTCGGGCCGATCGCAGTAGCCCTTGCCGTGAAGCGGCACGCCGGGCGCCGCCAGGCGGTCGGCGAGCACACGGGCGGAGGGCCCGAGCAACGGATGCGTCTCCCGCGCCACGACGCTACGCGCCCCTCGATGGCCGGTGATCACAGGCGCCGCGCATACCCCCGCCCGACGGCGACGTGCCAGTTGTACTCGTCGAGGAATTTGGCCACCGTCTTCCGCGGCACGTACTGAAGATGCGACTGCAGCCATGCCTCCAGAGCGGGACCGTCGTCGGCGGGCGACTCGGCAACGAGCCGCAGCGCGAGTTCGTGCATGTCAGCCAAGAACGTCCAATAGTCGCGGGCGGAGTAGCCCTTGATTGCGTTGTCCCAGATGACGAACGCCGACGGGGCAAGCTGGCCGAGCGTTTTAGACGCGCACGCGTCGCTCCAGTTATGAAGGCCCGGCCGCGGCTGGCGCAGCAGCATGATTTCGTCGTAGAGCGCAACCAGCTCGTTGAGATGGTCGAGATAGCTCTCGTCGTGGATCGAAACACCCTGCAGGGCGTCGAGGCGGTCGGTGCGGGCGCGGATCCACTCGCGGAGCTGCTGCTCGGCGGTCTGCGCGACCAGACGGCACTCCCAGCGGTTCAGGAAAGCCACCAGGTAGCGGGCTCGTGCCGCGCGAGTCGTGCTGTCGTGGCCCTCGAAGGCCCGCAGACACTGGATGTAATGGAGTTCCTGCTTGTTGACGCCGCCGTCGAGAAACCGCTCCTTGTAGGTCTCCAGCTCGGCCAGAAAGCTCTGCCAGCCCAGCGTGTGCCAACGCAGGGCCGCGACCGGCGGGTCGTTCGGTGCTTGGGCGTCCCCCGGAGGCCGGGTCATCGCCGGGATCGTATGGGTTGGTCCTCTGACTGATGGTGCAGTGTCTGCTCGGAGGACGTCCGCTGACCGATGCGGAGCGTCAGGCGCCGTCGACCCGATGGGCGATCTGATCGCTCGCCATCCTCGCATCAGGTCACTGGAGGACAACGCGGCGTGGAGCCAGACGGTGGCTCCTAGGTTCACCGATGGCTCCACGGCACGTTGGACGCGCGTTCTGAGGTGAGGGGGAGCGGTCTTACTGTCGGAGTGCGACCCTGCTTGCAAACGACGCGGCGGCCATGACGGTCCCAGCGCGACGCCTTTGTCGGACAGAGTCACGCCTCAGGTCGCCCACTCAGTTCCCACGCGAGGAGTTCGGCCGCATGCAACGGGTCGAAGAGATTGAAGGTTCCGATGAGGTCACGTCCGGCCAAGGCGTCATCGTAAGCTGAGCGGCCATCGGACCTGCGCTCGCCTCTGGTAGTTGAGAATATGTCTGCTGCGGGCCTCCACTTCCACCGTGGCGGCTCGCCGGCTCGCCACTGCTTGAGTTCGACAGCAGGCAGCGGCCCAAAGTGCAGGAGCTTTCCGGCGAGCCACCGGATGCCAAGGAGCTCGTCTCGCGGAACTCCAATACCCCGAATCAGGAGCCCAATCGTCCAGTCGTCGTAGCCAGCCGCGTCACGGCGACTCCGTGCCCAGCTGACGAACTTTGGATCCCAGCCGCGACGTTGAAGGACCGAATCGATCTTCTTGGTGATGTCGCCAAAGTAGGGCTTCGGCCTCGCGCGCCAGAGATGATTCATCGCGTCATCGAGCGCGCGCACCCATGCAACGGCTTCTGTGAGGGCAACTAGGACGAGGTCCCCGGCCCACTCGTGGTCGCTTAGAGCCGCCTCATGCAGGCGACCGGACGCCGCTTGAACGGCGTGACTGATCAGCTCGACGCGCTTGTGCGCCTCGGCTGCCCGAGTTATGCCGGTCCCAGCATGACCGAAGGGTGGCGGCTCGCCCGGCGCGGAGCCACGAGCGAGTTGCGCTGCGGCCTCGCTGACCCGTACCATGGCGTCGCGGTCCTGGGCGGCGTTGGGAGCGATGTCGAGACGGTCGCGCACCATCCTCGCCTCCTCGCCGCTACCGCAAAGCCACTCGACCGTCCACGCGGGCTCCGGCTTTCGGCTGCCCTCGGGATACCAGTCATCCACGAGTTCGACTCTGGCCCACAAGTCGTTCTCTTCATCCCGGAGCTGCGCATGAGTGCCGCCGGTCCACCACGTCGCTTGCAAAGTCATAACGGTAGAGATCAGGTACCACGTAGAAGCAGCAGCCGCTGCGGCGCGCTCCTCGGGTTCGAAACCGCCTCCGGTCGTCAATGGGCTTGATCGACCCGGGGCGAGTTGATCGGCCGAGGCCCTGTACGGAGGAACACCATCCATAGTGCCCCGGGCGGCGCTGGAACGCCCCCGGTGCCCGGGCACGCGAGCGGACGCGCGCGGCCGGCCGGCTCGGCGGCGACGAACTGGCCCTGCCGGGGGGCAGGTTCTCCGTCGGCGACCACGTGGTCGTGAAGCGGAACAGCTTGTATCGAGGAGTGAGCAACGGCGATCGTGGTCGAGTGGCCGGCATCGACGCCGAGGCAGGGACGGTCACGCTTGACTGCCGGGATGAGAGCGTGTTGCTGGACTCGGCCTTCCTCCAGGATCGGACAGCGCAGTGCGAGCCGACGCTGCTGCACGGGTACGCGATCACCGCGCACGTGGCGCAGGGGCTGACCGTCGACCACGCTTTCGTGCTGGCGGACGAGAGCATGAGTCGCGAGCTGGCCTACACCGGCGCTGAGCCGCGGGCGGCACACGAACCGGCTCTATGTCGACCGCGGCGGGGAAGCTGCGCGCGAGGAGTTCGCGCCGGCCGATCGCCACCGCGGCGATGTGCTCGCGCGGCTCGGCGCGGCGCTGTCTCGAAGCTCCGCGACCTCGATGGCGATCGATTCTGGGGAGGACGTGGATCAGGCGCTTCGGGAGGCTCGTGCCCGCCGGCAGCAGCTTGAGGGCAGAGGCGGCCGATGGCTGCCGGGTCGCCGGCGCGAGCTCGAGGCCGCGCGACAGGACGAGGCGGCGGCGCGCGCACAGGTGCGTGAGCTGCGACGAGAGGACGTCGAGCGGCGTCACGCGGCGAAGCCGTTCGTCACCGAGGAGCAGCATGACGAGCGTGCCGCCCAGCAGCGCGCGCGGTTGTTCGAGCGGAATCTGAACCGAGGTCGGGGGATGGAGCGATGACGCTCGAGCCCGACGACGTCGAGGCCATCGCCGTGCGAGTCCTGGCGCTCGTCCGCGAGGAGCTCGACCGGGCTCCGGTCCGGTACGTCGATGCGAGCACGCTGGCGAAGGCGTTGAGCATCGACCGGTCCTGGATCTACGCGCACGCGGACGAGCTGCAGGCGGTGCGACTCGGGGGTCCGAACGGGCGCCTGCGATTCGACCTCGACCTCGTTCGCCGACTCCTGCACGAGGCGCCGGCGACACCGCAGCCGCGCACGCGGCGCCGACGCCGACGCCGCGCGAAGGTGACGGAAGTGGCCGCCGACCTGCTGCCGATCGACCCGTAGGCTTGACGGAGACCGACAATGCCGCCTGCGCCAACCGGTCAGATCACCACCGAGATGCTCGCCGACGGGACGCTAGCGTTCCGGCTGCGGTTCCGGGCGCTTGGCACTCGGCAGCGGGAGGTCTGCACGAGCGGGCCGGCTGCGACTGCGGGTGCGGTAGCGGCTGGGACGAGCGCGCTGCGCGGCGCGAGCTGGGCAACGTCCTCGCGCGCGTCCGCGCGGAGGTGTGGCAGCCGCGCGAGCCGGCGCCGTCGAAGGTCGTGGAGCGGCCGGCGGAGGTGCCGACGTTCCATGCCTACGCATCGAAGTGGCTGAAGGCGAAGGTCGACGGCGTCCTGGGCGACAAGCCGATCGACGCGAACACCGAGTCGGACTATCGCTGGCGGCTCACCCGTCACCTGCTGCCGTTGGTCGCGTCCTATCGCCTCGATCAGATCGACCGCGAGCTCTGCCTCGAGTTCAAGGCCCGCAAGCTGCAGGAGGCGACGGAGATCCGCGAGGCGGTCGCCCGCGGCGCCGAGCTGCGCGACAAGCACGGCCGGCAGGTCAAGCCGCTGGGCGCCTCGTCGATCCGAAAGCTGATCGACACGCTGGCCGCCATCCTCGACGACGCCATTGAGGACGAGCTGATCGACCGCAACCCGGCACGCGGCAAGCGGATGCATGTGCGGGTGCCGAAGCCGCCGCGGACGTTTCTCGAGATGGACGAGCTGGTCGCGCTGATTGAGGCGGCCAGCGAGCAGGACCGGATGCCCGCCGTCGCGGTGCCCATCCACGGCGCGAGCAGCACGCGGGATCGCGTCGCCCGGCTCTCTGCGGCCGGCCGCAGACCGAGCGCCATTGCGGCGGAGCTGGGCATAGCGAAGTCGACGGTCACTTTCCACCTACACAACCTTGGGGCGGCCAACGCCGCGCCCTACGCCGGCCGCCGGGCGGTGTCGAGATGCTCGGCCGTAGCGGCGTGCGTGTGAGCGAATTGTGCGACCTCCGGCTCAAGGACATCCGGCTGCACGACCCCGACGGCGCGCGCTTCCGCATCCCCGACTCGAAGACCGAGGCGGGCATCCGCGAGGTGCAGATGACGCCGGACCTCGTCGAGCGCTTCACCGCGCACCTCGCGCGCCTGCGCGCCGCCGGCAATAGCACCGGCCCGGACGACTACGCGTTCCCGAACCTTCGCGGCGGCCGGATGACCCGCCAGCGCGTCGCCAAGATCCTCAAGGAGGCGGCCGCCCGAGCGAACGAGAAGCTCGCCGAACAACAACGGCCGCCGCTCCCTAACACGACGCCCCACACCCTCCGCCGCACCTACATCTCCATCGCCCTCATCGCCAACGGCTTCGACGTCAAGTGGGTCATGAGCCAGGTCGGCCACGCCGACTCGAAGATGACGCTCGACGTCTACGCGCAGCTCGAGCAGCGCGCCGACCGCTCGCACGGGACGAACTTCGACGCGCTGCTCCGCAAGGCCGAGGGACAGATCCGCAGTCCGGCAACGAACGACGTTTGGGCCGCGTTTGGGCCACGGCCCCGTTTTTCGCCCCCGACTCGAACCGATACACCAAAAAGAAAGCGCCGCAGAAAGCGGCGCTTTGCAGGCACTTCGTCAGTGGCGAGACCCGGACTCGAACCGGGGACACCACGATTTTCAGTCGTGTGCTCTACCAACTGAGCTATCTCGCCCTACCCGCGCCCACGGACCATCCGAGCGCGAACGCGGCAACAATCTAGCGGCTGGTTGACCGCCGTCGCGCCTGGGCAGCGGCCCACGCGGGACCGTAAACCGGAGCGAGGGACGGAGCAACACCATGGGTTCGAGCCGCCAGGGGCTGCACGGGAGCGAGCTGAAGAAGGGCGCGCGGGCGGCGGGGGCCGAGCTCGTCGGCACGGCGATCCTCGTGTACGCGGGCACGGCGGTCGCGACGGCGGCCATCCTGGAACGACCCATCGCAGGCCCCGCCTACGACTCCCTGGCCATCGCGCTGGCGTTCGGGCTCGCGCTCGCCGCGCTGGTCGGGGCGCTCGGTCATGTCTCCGGCGCGCACCTGAACCCGGCCGTGACGATCGCGCTGGCCGCGACGAAGCGCTTTCCGAGCCAGTTCGTCCCCGCCTACATCGGCGCGCAGCTGATCGGCGCGGCGTTCGGGGCGCTCGCCACCTGGCTGACCTACGGCGGCCCCGCGCGCGCGCAGGCCAAGCTCGCGGCGACCTACCCGGTCGACGGGGTGACCGACCTGCGCGCGCTGGCGGTCGAGGCGCTGGTCACGTTCGTGCTGGTCTTCGTGGTCATGGCCGTCGCGGTCGACGACCGGGTGCCGAGCGCGGCGATCGCGTCGATCGCGGCGGGGTTCGCGCTGGCCCTCGGCGTGTTCATCGCCGGGCCGGTCACGGGCGGCGCGGTGAACCCGGCGCGGGCGCTGGGGCCGATGATCGTCGCGGGCGACCTCTCGAGCTTCTGGGTCTACGTCGTCGGGCCGATCGTCGGCGGGGTGGCGGCGGCGCTGCTCTATGACCGCGTCGCGGCGAAGGCGGAGGCGCCGGACGCGGCGGGAGAGTCGGACGACCAAGAGACCGGCAACGGCCACCGCGAGCGCACCGCGGCCGCCGCCGCACGCACATGACGATCTTCGCCGAGCTGGCCGGCGGGAGCTGGATCTTCGCCCTGTTCCTCGTCGTCCTCGTCGGCGCGATCGTCTTCGGCTACTACTCGAAGACCGGCTCGGAGATCACCCAGCGGCCCTACCAGGACCGTGGGGACACGGACACCTCCTCGTTCCGCGACACGAGCCAGGACGTGCGCAACTGGTCGCACGGGACCGGCGGATCGCACCGGCGCAACAAGCCGGCGCCGCCCACACCGGAGGAGCTCAAGCAGGCGCTGGACCCCGAGACGCAGGAGCGGCTCGCCGCCTGGCGCGCCCACCTCGCCAAGGGGATGCCGCCCGGTCTCGTCGCGCCGCCGGACCCGTCACGCGATCACACCCTCGGCCCGCAGGACGCGCCCGTGACCATCGTCGCGTACGGCGACTTCCAGTGCCCGTCCTGCCGTGAGGCGGACTGGGAGGTCCGCGCGGTGCTCAAGGAGCGGCCGGACGACCTCGCCTACGTCTTCCGCCACTTCCCGATCGCCGACGCCCACCCCGGCGCGCTCGACGCCGCTCAGGCGTGCGAATACGCCGCCACCCGCGACAGCTTCTGGGAGATGCACGACAAGATCTACCGCGCGTCGCGCCCGCCGACGCGGGAAGCGCTCCTCAGCCACGCACGGCAGCTCAAACTCGACCCGCAGGAGCTCGAGCAGGTCCTCGACGACCGCCGCTACGCGCAGCGCATCGCCGAGGACTTCGACACCGGGGTCCGGTCGGGCGTCGACGGGACGCCGACGCTCTTCGTCAACGGCGTCCGCCACGACGACGACATGGACCGCGACACGCTCAGGACCGCGGTCGAGGCCCAGGCCCGCACGGCCTGAGTCAGCCGCCGGCGGCCCAGGCCTGCAGCTGCGGCAGCGGGTCGATCGGCTGCGAGCCGTCCTCCCACCAGCCGTTGGGCCAGATCTCGAAGTGCAGGTGGGCGCCGTCGGCGCGGCCGGTGGCGCCGACGTCGGCGATCCGCTGACCCGCGCTGACCGCGGCGCCCTTGTCGACCAGCAGCGACCCCTCGCGCAGGTGCATGAAGACCAGGTCGCGCCCGTCGGCGGCGTGGATGACCAGGTAGTAGCCGGCGCCCTCGGCCTGGTACGCGCGCCACTTCACGACGCCCGCGACGGGGGAGACCATCGGCGTGCCCTCGGCAGCCATGACGTCCTGGCCCTGGTGGGAGTGGCCGGGGCGGCCGGCGCCGAAGCGCGCGTCGGGGCCGCCGAACGTGTACTGGCCCTGCACCGGGAAGCGGCCGGAGCCGGTGACCGGCGCGGGCGAAGGAGCGGGAGCGGGGGCCGGCGACGGCGACGGCGACGGAGAAGGCGAAGGCGACGGGGCAGGAGCCGCGCGCGCCAGCACCCGCAGCGAGGCCTTGCCGGTCGCGCCGGCCGACCGCCGCAGCCGCCGCCCGTTGCCGTCCACGGCGTGCAGTCGCGCGACGTAGCGGCCGGGCTTGCCGCGCTGGCGCCACTTGTAGGTGACGACGCGGCCGGTGGGCTCCGTCCCGAGATCGAGGCGCGCGACGCGCCGGTGCCCGCCGCGGAGGATCTCCACGCGGGTCCGGACGGACGAGGTCACGCCGTCGATGCGCAGCGAGATCCGCGCCACGGCGCCCTGGCGCAGCGCGCCCGGCGTGACGGAGAACCGGCGGACCTCGGGCGCGGGCGGCGGCGGGTAGGACGCCGCCCCCGGCGCGCCCACGTCGGGCGAAGCGCCGCCGACCCCGGCCCACGCCGGAGCGGGCACCGCCACCAAGGCGGCCCCGGCACACAAGAAAACGGCCCGGCGCATGCCCAGAGGTTCGGACCCGCTCCCGTCCCGCTCAACCGTTGCACGGCATCCTGCGAGCCCCGCCACGCCGCTTCACGAACTGAAGCAAGGGGTTTGACCCCTTGCTTCAGTTCGTGAAGCGAGGGGTCTGACCCCTAGCTGGAGCCCTCGGCCAGCATCCGCCCCATCAGCTCCCGCGCGCCCGCCTTGGACAGCGGCTCGTTGAGGTTCCCGCACTTCGGCGACTGCACGCACGACGGGCAGCCCGACTCGCACGGGCACTCGCTCAGCAGCCGGTGCGCGTCGTCGACCAGCGCCTCGAACTCGCGGTAGCCCTGGCGCGTGATCCCGATCCCGCCGGGATGGCCGTCGTAGATGAAGATCGTCGGGCCGCCGGTCTGGGGGTGCAGGTTCGTCGAGAGCCCGCCGATGTCCCAGCGGTCGCACATGGCGAGCAGCGGCAGGACGGCGATCTGGGAGTGCTCGGCCGCGTGCAGCGCGCCCAGCAGCGCGAGGAGCGGGAGGTCGAGCGCGACGCGGTCGAGCTCGTACCACAGCGCCTGCGTCTTGAACGACGTCTGCGGCATGTCGAGGCCGACGAGGTCGAGCACCTCGTGATCGGCGAGCCGCTTGCGCTGGTAGGCGACGACCTGCTCGGTGACCTCGACCTCGCCGAACGACAGCGTCACGCCCATCGTCGAGCGCCGGTCGAGCAGCCGCAGGATCTGCGTGTCGGTCTCGCGCTTGGGCTGCGTGTACCAGTCCCCCGCGAACGGGCGCACGAACGCGTTGCGCGCGTCCACGTCCAGCCCCGCGACCTCGTAGGAGCGCCCGCCGTGCAGGTAGATCGCGCCTTCGTGCGCGGTGGAATAGGCGCGCGCCGACTCGACCGTCCCGAGCATCTCGCCCGAGTCGGTGTCGACGATCGCGAACGAGTCGCGGCCGGCCGAGCGCAGCGACACGTTCGCCGCCGGGTACTCCTCCGGCCGCCGCGGCACGAAGATCCCGCCGGGACGCTCGCGCAGCTCGCCGCGCGAGACCAGCCACTCGGCATGCCCACGCCACCGCGGGCCGAGGAACTCCCCGTCGCGCGGCTCCAGAGGCCCCTCGTGCGCCGCGCACAGCAGGTGCTCGGCGTAGATCTGCTCGTTCTCGTGGTTGAGGATCGCCCGCTCGACCGGCCGGTCGAGGAACTCGTCGGGATGGCGGCAGAAGAACTGGTCGAGCGCGTCCTCGCCGGCGACGTAGACCGCGAGCCCGCGGCCGCGCCGCCCGGCGCGCCCCCACATCTGGCGCAGCGACGCGACCGTGCCCGGGAACGTGACGCAGATCGCTGCATCCAGCGAGCCGATGTCGATGCCCAGCTCGAGCGCGTCCGTCGACACGACGCCCAGCAGCTCGCCTTCCACGAGCCGGCGCTCGAGCTCGCGCCGCTGACCGGGCGTGTAGCCCGCGCGGTACGGCTCGACCAGCTCGGCCAGCTCCCCCGCGCCCCGGTCCTCCAGCGCCAGCCGCGTGAACTTCGCCATCAGCTCGACGGCCTTGCGCGACTTCATGAAGACGATCGTCCGTGCCCCCGAAGCGACCAGGTCGGCCAGCAGGTCGGCCGCCTCGGCGAGCACCGACCGCCGCGTGCCGAGCGCCTCGTCGACGATCGGCGGGTTCCACATCGCCACCGTCTTGCGCGAGCCGGGGGAGCCGTCGCGGGAGACGACCGTGAAGTCCTCCAGGCCCGTCAGCCGCTCGGCCAGCTCCTGCGGGTTGGCGATCGTCGCGCTGGCCATCAGCACCCGCGGCGCGGTGCCGTAGGCGTCGGCCACCCGCAGCAGCCGCCGCAGGACGTTGCCCACGTGCGACCCGAAGACGCCGCGGTAGACGTGCGCCTCGTCGACCACCACGACCGCCAGGTTCGTGAAGAAGTTCGCCCACGCGGCGTGGTTGGGCAGGATCCCGACGTGCAGCATGTCCGGGTTGGTGAGCACGACGTTGGCGCGCCGGCGGATGGCCGCGCGCTCCTCGCGCGGCGTGTCGCCGGTGTAGATCGCGGGCCGGGCCCGCTTGACGCCGAGCGCGTGCAGCGCGCGCGCCTGGTCCTGGGCCAGCGCCTTGGTCGGGTAGAGGTAGAGCGCACGGGCCTTGGCGTCGCGGCTGAGGACGTCGAGCGTCGGCAGGTTGAAGCACAGCGACTTCCCGGACGCGGTGCCGGTGGTGACGATCGTCGGCCCGGCCCAGGCGGCGTGCAGCGCCTTGGCCTGGTGGGCGTAGAGCTGATGGATCTCCCGTCGCGCCAGCGCGGCGACGACGTCGGGATGGAGCTCCTCGGGGACGTCGACGAGGTGCGGCGGCCGCGCGTTGATCGAGGTCTGGCTGACCAGGCGGTCGTCGTCGCGACCGGCCTGGAGCAGTTCGTCCCAGGGCTCGATGGTTCGCGTGACGGCCACTGGTTGCCATAGTAGGCCCGCGATGACGACGGCCGACCGGGTCGAGCGCTGGCAGCGGGCGCGGACCTTCCACCATGCGGGTTTCCCGGCCGAGCGGCTCGCCGTGGAGCGCGATGCCACGGTCAGCGTGTGCGTCCCCGCGAAGGACTGCGCGGCGACGATCGGGCCGATCGCGCGGGAGCTCGTCGGGCTGGTCGAGCGGGGCGCGATCGACGAGGTCCTGGTCATCGACGCCGAGTCGCGCGACGCGACGTCTGAAATCGCGCGATCCGAGGGCGCCCGCGTGGTCGAGGAGGCGGCGCTGCTGCCCGAGTACGGGCCCGTGCTCGGCAAGGGCGACGCGATGTGGCGGGCGCTCACCGCGCTCACCGGCGACGTCGTCGTCTACGTCGACGGCGACTCCGAGGACTTCGGCGCCCACTACGCGTGCGGCCTGGCCGGGCCGATCGTCTGCGACCCGGGCGCGCAGTACGTCAAGGGCTTCTACCGCCGCCCGTTCCGCGCGGGGGAGACGACGCTCGCGCACGGCGGCGGGCGGGTGACCGAGCTGACCGCCAAGCCGCTGCTGCGGCGCTTCTGGCCCGAGCTGGCGGGGATCCGCCAGCCGCTCGCCGGCGAGCTGGCCGGGCGCCGCTCCCTGCTCGAGCGCCTGCCGTTCGCGACGGGCTACGCCGTCGAGACGGCGATGCTGCTCGACGCCTACGCGGAGGTCGGGCTGCGCGGCCTCGCGCAGGTCGACCTCGACGTGCGCCAGAACGCCCACCAGCCGCTCGCTGCGCTCGGGCCGATGGCCGACGCGGTGCTGGGCGCGGTGGCGCGGCGGCTGGAGCGGGAGGGACGGCTGGGTGCGGCGGACGCGGAGGGCGTCGCGTTCACCGAGCGCCCGCCCATGGCCACCGTGCAGCGCGCGGCCGCGTGACGCTGCGCGCCGTCTACGTCGATCTCGACGACACCCTGCTCGGCCGCGGCGCCTCGCTGCTGCACGACGGCGACGGCGCCTTCAGCCTCCTCGGCGCCCGCGCGCTGGAGGCCTGCGCGCGCGCCGGGGCCGAGGTGGTCGCGGTCTCCGGACGGCGCCGCGCGCTCGTCGAGGAGGACGCGCGGCTGCTCGGCCTGCGCGCGTACGCGTTCGAGGCCGGCGCCGGCCTGGCGGTCGACGGCGAGCTCGAATGGCTGGCCGGCGGGCCGGACACGCACGCCCACACCGCCGCGTCCGGCGCGCTCGAGCTGCTGCTCGCCCACTTCCCCGGCCTGGCAGTCGACCCGCACAACGACGAGCGCGAGGTGACCCACCTCCTGCGCGGCGAAGCCGATCCGGAAGCCGCCGACGCCCTGCTCGAGGCACACGGCCACGGCCACCTGCGCCTGCTCGACAACGGCGCCTCGTTCCACCTGCTGCCGCGCGGCGCGTCGAAGGCGTTCGCCGTCGCTCGCCACCAGCAGATCCGCGGGCTCGCCCCGAGCGACACGATCGCCATCGGCGACTCGCGCGAGGACCTGGGGATGGCGGCCGTCGTCGGGACCTACTGGGCGGTGGCCAACGGCGTGGGGGCGCCCGACGCCCGCCGGACCGAGGAGTCTTACGGCGCGGGCGTCTACGAGGCCGTGCTCACCACGCTCGCCGAGCGCCGCTAGATCGGCCGGCCGAACCAGCGCAGCCCGAACGCGCCGCCGAGCAGCAGCAGCACGAGGCCGCCGCCCGCGAACGCCGCGGTGACCTCCTCCTTGCTCTCCTCGAAGCCGATCCGCGTGCCGAGCGCCTTGTAGACCGACTGCAGCTCGCTCGCGTCGGGCGCGTCGAAGAAGCGGGCCTTCGTCGTGCCGGCGATCTGGCGCAGCGTCTCGGGGTCCGGCGGGACCGGGATGGTCTGGCTGAACCCGAGCGGGTCCTGGACGGTGATGGCGCCGTCCGGCGTGCCGAGGGCGACCGTGTAGATCGGGATCTTCATCCCCGCGGCCACGGTCGCGACCTCGAGCGGCTGCGCGGCGCCGACGGTGTTCTTGCCGTCGGAGAGCAGGATGATGGCGGCCGGCGGGCGCTGGTCGCCCGTCGCCTGCTGGCGCTCCTGCTCGGCGCGGATCGCCTCGACGGCGCTGGCCAAGCCGTCGCCCATGGCGGTGCCGCCGTCGGCGCGCAGGCTCTCGATCACCGTGTCGATCTGGGCGCGGTCGGTGGTCGGCGGCAGCTGCAGCGCCGCCTGCTCGTTGAAGGAGACCAGCCCGACGCGGAACGTCTTCGGGACCTTCTCGACGAACGTCCGCGCCGCGTCCTGGGCGGCGCGCATGCGGGTCGGCTCGACGTCGTCGGCGTTCATCGAGCCGGAGACGTCGGTGACCAGCATGACGGTGGCCTGGCGCTTGGGCTGGGCGACCGTCCGCTCCGGGCGCGCGACCGCCACCACCAGCGCGGCGAGCGCGGCGAGGAGCAGGATCACGGGGACGTGGCGCCGCCAGCCCGGCGAGCCCGTGACGACGTTGGGCATCAGCGCGGGCGACGCGAACGCCGCGGCGGCCTCGCGCCGCCGGCGCTGCAGCGCGGCGTAGAGCAGCAGCAGGAGCGGGACGACGGCCAGCGCGCCGAGGTAGGCGGGCTCGCGGAAGCTCATCTCAGGCCACCACCGGCGCGCCCGCGGGGATCTCCGAGGCGTGCGCCCGCGCGGCCGCGTCGGGCCGTCCGGCGCGCTCGGTCCGGCGCAGGTGGCCGGCCAGGACGCGCAGCCAGTCGCCCTCCGTCGACAGCACCACGTGGTCGGCGCCGGCCGACCGGATGCCGCGCGCCACCGCCTCGCGCTCCGCGGCCGCCGCCTCCGCGAAGCGGCGCCGCAGCTTGCGCGAGCTGGTGTTGACGTGGACCTGCTCGCCGGTCTCCGGATGGACCATCCACAGCGAGCCGACGGGCGGCAGCTTCAGCTCGCGGGGGTCGCGGATCTCCGCGCACAGGAGCCCGTGGCGCGCGCGCAGGGCGCGCAGCGGCGCGGCCCACTCCTCGACGTCGCCCCCGCGGAAGTCCGACACCACGACCACGAACCCGCGCGCCCGGGCGACGCCGCGCACCGTGGTCAGCGCGGCGCCCAGCGCGGTGGCGCCGCCGCCGTCGGGCTCCGGCTCGGCGCGCAGCGCGGCCAGCAGCCCGAGCAGGCCGAGCCGGCCCTGGCGCGGCGGCAGCACGGCGGGGGCGCCGGCCCCGGCCGAGATCACGCCGAGCCGGTTGCCGCGCCGCGACGCCACGTGGCCGACCGCCAGCGCGACGCCCTCGGCCACGTCGGCCTTGCGCCGCTCGGCCGTGCCGAAGGTCATCGACGCGGACACGTCGAGCACCAGCCACGACGTCAGCGCGCGCTCGCCGACGTGGACGCGGATGTGCGGCTCGCGGGTGCGCGCGGTGACGTTCCAGTCCATCAGCCGGACGTCGTCGCCCGGCTGGTACGGGCGGATCTGCGACAGCTCGGTGCCGGTCCCGAAGCTCGGCGTCCGGTGCTCCCCGGGGATCAGCGACTCGACGCGGCGGCGCACCGCGAGGTCGAGCGAGCGCAGGACCGCCGGCGGGACCGGGCCGGGACCAGGCCGGTCGGGCGTGCGCTCCGGCTCGGCCAGCGCGGTCGCGCGCCGGCGCGCCGGGCCCTCCTCGGCCGGGCGGGACGGGCGCCGCAGCTTCACCGCGCGCCGCGCTCCGCCCCGAGCTCGACCACCGGCATGGGCACCCGCTCCAGCACGCCGTCGAGCACGCGGTCGGCGTCCACGCCGGCCGCCAGCGCCTCGTAGGTGAGCACGATGCGGTGGCGCAGGACGTCACGCGCGAGGTCGCGCACGTCGACCGGCAGCGCGTAGTCGCGGCCGCGCAGCAGCGCCAGCGCGCGCGCCGAGTGCACGAGGTTGATCGAGCCGCGCGGGCTGGCGCCGAACTCGACCCAGCCCTCGTCGCCGCTGGAGCGCGTGGCGGTGGTCAGCGCGACCGCGTACTCCATCACCCGCCGGTCGACGTAGACGTCGGCGGCCGCGCCCTGGTAGCGCGACAACGCGCTCGGGCTGAGCACCGCGCGGACCTGCGCGCCCGCGCGCGCCAGCGAGCGCTCGACGACCGAGACCTCGTCGCGCGTCTCGGGGTAGTCGACGATCAGCTTGAACATGAAGCGGTCGACCTGCGCCTCGGGCAGCGGATAGGTGCCCTCGGACTCGATCGGGTTCTGCGTCGCCATGACCAGGAACGGGCGCGGCACCCGGTGGGTCTCGTGGCCGATCGTCACCTGGCCCTCCTGCATGACCTCCAGCAGCGCCGAGTGGACCTTGGCCGGCGCGCGGTTGATCTCGTCGGCCAGCAGGAAGTTGCAGAAGACGGGTCCCAGCTCGGTGTCGAAGCCGCCGGTGTCAGGCCGGTAGATGCGGGTGCCGACCAGGTCGGACGGGACGAGGTCGGGCGTGAACTGCAGGCGCTTGAACGAGCCGCTGAGCACGTCGGCGACCGTCTTGACGGTCAGGGTCTTGGCCAGGCCGGGGACGCCCTCGAGCAGCACGTGGCCCCCGGCCAGCAGCGCGACGAGGACGCGCTCGAGCATCGCCTCCTGCCCCACGATCACCCGCTTGATCTCGAACAGCGCGCGCTCCAGGGCGTCGTGCGCCTCGCGCGCGGCGACCGCCCGGTCGTCGGCCACCGCGTGCAGGCGACCCTCCTCGATGGTCATCCGGGTGATCTCCGTGTCGGTCGTGGGGTCATCGTCAGCGCCGCGACTCGGTCGGGCGCGTCCCGAGCTCCACGGTAGCCGTCCGCTCGCCGCCGCCGCGCACGAACCGGACCGCGACCTTCTCGCCCGGCTTGCGCTCGGCGATCGCCGCGGCGACGTCCTCGGGCGCCCTGACGGCGCGGTCGCCCACGCGGACGATCCGGTCGCCGGCGCGCAGGCCGGCCTTCGCGCTCGGGCCGCCGGGGATCACGCTGCGCACCAGCGCGCCGTCCGCCGCGCCCGTCGGCTCGCTCGTGCTGACGCCGAGATAGGGGCGGTCGACCTTGCCGTCGCGCTCGAGCAGCGGCACGACCTCCTTCACCGTGTCGATCGGGACGGCGAAGCCGACGCCCGAGTTGGCGTTGGACTGGCCGTTGGTGGCGATCTGGGAGTTGACGCCGATCACGCGGCCCGCGGAGTCGAGCAGCGGGCCGCCCGAGTTGCCGGGGTTGATCGCCGCGTCGGTCTGGACGACGCCGGCGATCGGGAAGCCGTTGGGCGACTCGATCTCGCGGTCGAGCGCCGAGACGATCCCGGTGGTGACGGTGCCGGCGAGCCCGAACGGCGCGCCGAGGGCGATCGTCGCCTCGCCCGGCCGCAGCGTCTTGGACTCCCCGAGCGCGAGCGCCTTCAGGCCGCCCTCGACGTCGTCGGGGTCGATGCGCAGGACCGCGAGGTCGGTCGACGGGTCCTGCCCGACGATCCGCGCGCGGATCGGGTCGCCGTCCTCGCCGAAGCGCACGCGCACGTCGGAGGCGCCGTCGACGACGTGCTGGTTGGTGACGATCGTGCCCTTGGGGTCGACCACGAACCCCGAGCCGGAGGAGGCGCGGCCGCCCCCTGGGCCGAGGTAGGGCAGCGCGCCGCGGCCGGTCCGCGCGGAGACGAAGACCACCCCGGGCGACACGCGCTCGTAGATGTCGGCCACCGAGGCGGCGGGCGCGGCGCTGATGCCGCCGGTGCCGGCGCGGGCGGTCGCGCCGGCCGCCGCGCCCTTCGGGTCGGTGCCGTCGAAGACGCCGGTCAGCGCGAGGACGGCGACCACGGCGGCCGTCGCCAGCGCGCCGAGGAGGAAGGAGCCGAAGCGGACCATGCCCACCCCATGAGAGCGCCCGCCGCTAAGCGGCGCGTTAAAGCACGGACCCGGCGGACGGCCCGCCGCGCAGCCGCTCCCACCACTTCTTCACCCACATGTTCGAGCGGCTGCGGAACCGCGCCGGCGGCGGGACGGTCGCGCGCACCGCGGCCACCCACTCCTCCAGCGGCAGCTCGCCGGCGATCAGGCCGCGCAGGGCCGAGGTGACCGGGGCCTCGACGCCGGCGCGCTCCAGCGCTCGCGCCAGCAGCGGCACGAGGTCGAGCGCCTCGACGGCCTGCCCGATCCGCTCGGGGATCTCGTGGGCGGGCACGCCGCGCGCCAGCAGCTCGCCGGCGCGCCGGTTGCGGCTCATCGGCGCGAGCGCCGTGCCGACGAGGTCGCCCGTCCCGGCCAGCCCGATCATCGACTCCGGGCGCGCGCCCTGGCGCTCGGCGTAGCGCCAGACCTCGAGGAAGATGTGCCCGGCGGCCGCACCCGCGGCGTTGAGGCCCTGCGACTCCGTGGCGCCCGAGGCCAGCGCCGCGGCGTTCTTGGCCGCGCCGGCCAGCTCGACGCCGATCGGGTCGTTGGAGCGCTCGCAGACGACGCCCGCGCGCATGAAGACGTTGGCGATGGCCAGCGCAAGGCGCTCGTCGACCGACGCGGCGACGAGCCCGGCGCCCTCGGTGACCATCTCGCGCGCGTGCGCCGGGCCGCCGACGCAGGCCACGCGCCGCGCGCCCAGCGCGCTCGACAGCAGGACCGTGGGGGCGATGCCGTCGGGCGCCACGAGACCCTTGGCCAGCGAGATGACCGGCGTCTTGGGTCCGAGCCCGGCCGGCCCGAGCTCGTCGATCACCGGCAGCAGCCCGCCGCTGGGGACGCCGAGGAAGACGAAGTCGGCGCGCGCCAGCCCCGCGCCGACCGTCTCGATCCGCAGCTCGCGCGGCAGGTCGACCTCCGACAGGTACTGCCGGTTCTCGCGGTCGCGGTTGAGCCGCTCGGCCTGCTCGGCGGTGCGGCACTGCAGCGTGGTGCGGAAGCCGCCGCGCGCCAGCAGGACGGCGACCGCCGTGCCGAACGACCCGGCGCCGACCACGGTGGCGCGCCGCGAGCCCGGAGTGGGGATGGTCAGCTGCGGGCGCGGCGGCATCCCACGCCGTTACCCGGCGAGGGCCCTCGCGTTACCGTTGGCCTGACCAGTTCGTTTTCGCACCGTCACCGTCTGGGCAGGGGCTGAGGCAGAGCCCCATTCATCAAGACCCCAGGGAGGTGCGGATGGAGTCCTCGACCAGCCAGCCCGGCGCGTACGGAACGCCCGGTGCCGGCGGACCCACCAGTGGCAACGGCGGCGGCGCGCAGGGCGCGGCCCAGCAGGCGCAGGAGAAGGTCTCAGAAGTCGCCGGACAGGCGCAGGAGCAGGCCCGCACGACGCTGCGCTCGCAGGTCGACCAGCGCTCGACGCAGGCGGGCGAGCAGGTCGTCTCGCAGGCCTCCGACGTCCGCACGGTCGCCGAGAAGCTCCGCGAGGAGGGCAAGGAAGGACCGGCCAAGGTCGCCGAGCAGGCGGCCGACCGCGTCGAGAAGGTCGGCGGCTACCTCCGCGACTCCGACGCCGACCGGATCCTCAACGACGTCGAGAGCTACGCGCGCTCGAACCCGTGGACCGTCGTGGCCGGTGGCCTCGCGCTCGGGTTCGTGGCGTCGCGGTTCCTGAAGGCGTCCAGCAGCGACCGCTACCGCACGGGCAGCACCGGGGCCCCGAACCCCGCTCCCGCTCCCGCTCCCGCGACGCGGCAGCTGCCGGCCTCCACGACGGCGCCCCCGCCCCCGCCGCCGCCGCTGAGCGGCCCGCCGCCCGTCGCGGCGCCCGCCTCGCCCACCACGACGAACCCGGGCACGGGGACGTTCTAGATGGAGCCCGTTGAGGCGGACCTGCGGGACCGCTCGATCGGCGACCTGCTCAAGCAGCTGTCGACGGAGACGTCCACGCTCGTCAAGAAGGAGCTCGAGCTCGCTCGCGCGGAGCTCGCGCAGCAGGGCAAGAAGGCCGGCGCGGGCGCCGGCGCCATCGGTGCGGCGGGGATCATCGGGTTCCTGGCGTTCGCGGCGCTGACCGCCTGCATCATCCTCGCCCTCGACAAGGCCATGGACGCCTGGCTGGCGGCCCTGATCGTCGCCGTCGTCTACGGCGTCATCGCCGGCGTGCTCGCGCTGACCGGCAAGAACCGCATCAAGGAAGCGACACCCCCGGTGCCGCAGACCGTTGAGACCGTGAAGGAGGACGTCCAGTGGGCCAAGACCCGGAAGTGATCCGGCGTGAGATCGAGGAGACGCGCGAGCGGATGGGCGACACCGTCGACGCGCTCGGCTACAAGGCGGACGTCAAGTCCCGCGCCCAGGAGGCGGTGAGCGATCGCGTGACCAGCGTCAAGGACAAGGTGACCGGCATCGGCAGCTCGATCGCCGGCACCGCGAGCGACGCGGGCGGCAGCGTCTCCGACGCCACGCCCAGCGCCGGCGACGTCAAGCAGGCCGCCAAGCGCGCGGGCGGCCTGGCCCAGGAGAACCCGCTGGGCCTGGCCATCGGCTCGATCGCCATCGGCTTCCTGGCCGGCCTCCTCGTGCCCTCGACGCGGGTGGAGGACGAGCGCCTCGGCCCCATCGCCGACCAGGTGAAGGAGCAGGTCAAGGACACCGCGCAGGAAGCCGTCCAGCACGGCAAGGAAGTCGCGCAGGAGGCCGCCCAGGCGGCCACCCAGACCGCCAAGGAGAGCGGCCAGCAGCACGCGCAGGACCTGCAGCAGAGCGCGCAGGAGTCCGCTCAGGACGTGCGCCAGCAGGTCTCCAGCTCCTAGACCGACCGCGTCGGCGTGCGGCGGGCGGCCCCTCGCGGGCCGCTCGCCGCCGTCGCGTCGCGTCTAGGCCAGCCCCTCGCGCAGCTCCGTCCCGAGCTGCTCGCCCGCCGCCTCCAGCTCTTCGAGCGTGGTGGCGGTCAGGACCCGCTGGAGGTCGATCATCCGCTTGCCGAAGGCGTCGAGCGCGTCGGTTCCGACGATCGCGTGCAGCGGGACGCCGGCCTGCCGCGTGCGGCGACCGATCTCGCCGACGATCTTGCCCTCCAGGGTCTGGGTGTCGAGCTTGCCCTCGCCGGTGATGACCGCGCGGGCGGCGCGCATGCGGGCGTCGAAGTCCAGCGCGTCGAGCACCCACGACGCGCCCGGCTCCAGCGTCGCGCCGAGCGCCGCCCACAGCCCCCCGCTGAGGCCGCCGGCGCCGCCGGTCATCGGCACGCCGCGCGGGTCGCGCGGGAAGCGCTCGGCGAGCGCGTCCAGCCGCGCGGTCAGGCGCTCCACCGCCGCCGGGTCGGCGCCCTTCTGCGGCCCGAAGACCTCGGCCGCCCGCTCGAACGGGACGGTCACGTCGCACAGGACCACCAGCCGCGCGCTTCGCAGCCCGCCGCGCTCCTCGATCGCCCGCAGCGCGCCCTCGCCGCCGTCGGTGGTCGCCGAGCCGCCGACGGCGACCAGCACCACCTGCGCGCCTGCCTCGACGGCGGATGCGATCAGCTCGCCGGTCCCGTAGGTCGACGCCGCCTCGGCGTCGCGCTCGGCCTCGGCCACCAGCGAGAGCCCCGAGGCGGCGGCCATCTCCACCAGCGCCGTGCCGCCGTCCTCCAACAGCGCGAAGCCGGCGTCGATCCCGCGGCCCAGCGGGTCGTGCACGCGCGCCGCGGCGGTCTCGCCGCCGAGGGCGGGCAGCAGCGCGTCGGTCGTCCCGTCCCCGCCGTCGGCGACGGGGCACAGGTCGGGCGGCATCAGCCCGGCGCGCTCGAGGCCGCGGCCGATCGCGCCGGCGACCTGGGAGGCGCGGAGCGTGCCCTTGAACGAGTCGGGGGCGACGAGGACCGGGCGTTCGGGCAGGGCGGCGGCGGGCATGTCCGCGCCAACGATGCCAGCTTCAGTGGCGCTGGAAGCGCGCCACGTACAGGTCGCTGGTGCGGGGCCAGCAGTCCTTGTCGCAGTCCTCGGTCTGCGTGATCGCGAGGATCGCCGCCCGGTCGGTGCGCAGCACGAGGAGCGGCCACTCGGCGAGCGCGCGGGTCCGCGGCACGCGGAAGGCCGTGCGCCGCCGCGTGCGGACGTCGTAGACGAAGAGGCGCCGGCCGGCGACCCAGGTGACGCGCCCCCCGGCGATGCCGGGCCACTCGAGGCGGCGGCCGCGCCACAGGACCCTTCGCCCGCCGTTGCAGTGGAGCAGGCCGAAGGACCGCGCCTCGTCTCCCGTCAGGAAGTACGGATGGTCGTAGGCGCCCAGGTCGCCCCGGCGGTCCCAGTCGTGGCACGCCGCCCACTCGTGCAGCACCGGGTCGTCCAGGTCGTAGCCCGGCCCGATGCCCGCCGGGAACACCCGCACCTCACCGGTCCGCCAGTTGACCACCAGGTTGCGGCCCGTTGCCGTGCCGGTGCCGCTCGCCCACTGGCGGCCGACCCGGATCCAGACGGCCGGCTCGGTCTCCCCGTCCGCAGCGATGAACCGCGGGAGCGGGGTGATGGCGCCCGTCCGCAGGTCGAGCAGGTCGTACTGCTCGGCCGGCCCGCCGCGGGCGCAGGCCAGCAGCGCGCGGCCCGCGGCGGTGACCTGGAACGGCCCGGGCGGCCGGCACCGCGGGTCCGTGGCGAGCGATCGCCGCTCGCCGGTCGCCGTGTCGAGCACCTGCAGTCGGTCGCGATCGCGCGGGCTGCGCGCGAAGGTGACGAACCGCTCCCCGTCGTCGGCCACTTGGGAGGCGTCACGCTCGAGCAGTGCCGGCCGGCGGTCGGCGGCGACCGCCGCGGGCACCAGCACGGCGAGGAGCAGCAGCGCGACGAGGACGGGGCGCACCGCGGCTAGGAGTCGAGCTGGCTGAGCGAGCACTCGCGCGGCGGCTTGTCCTCGCGCCAGCGGGCGATCTTGGCCCCGTGGCGGATGCGGCCGTTGCTCGTGTGGTCGAACGTGACCTCGACGACCAGCTCCGGCCGCAGGACGACGCCCTCCAGCTCGCGCTCGTTGTTCCAGCGCGAGGGCTCGCCCATGAACCGCTCGCCGGTCTCGTACGGCCGCAGCTTGTCGACCAGCGAGCGCTTCTCGGCCGCCTTGAAGCCCGACGTGTGGCCGACCTCGCGCAGGTTGCCGGCGTCGTCGTAGAGCGAGAGGATCAGCGACCCGACGGTCCCCGGCTCCTTGCCGGGCCGCCAGGCGTGGACGACGGCGTCGATCGTCCGCACGCGCTTGATCTTCACCATGCCGACGCGCTCGCCCGGCCGATAGGGCGCGTCGAGCCGCTTGGCGATCACGCCCTCGGCGTGCTGCAGCCACGGCTTCGCGCCCTCGGGGTCCTCGGTGGCCGGGGTGAGGTCGACGGGCTTGTCGACGAGCGCCTCCAGCGCGGCGCGGCGCTCGCGCTGGGGCAGCTCGAACAGGATCTCGTCGTCGCGGGCCAGGAGGTCGAAGGCGATGAAGCGCGTCGGCGTCTGCTCGGAGAGCATCTTGATGCGCGACGCGGCGGGGTGGATCCGCTGGCCGAGCGCGTCGAAGTCCTGGCGGCCCTCGGCGTCGAACAGGACGATCTCGCCGTCGAGCACGTAGCGCCCGGGCGGGAACGCGAGCTCGGGGAAGTAGCGCGTGAGCGGCCGGCCGTTGCGCGACTGCAGGTGGACCTCGTCGCCGTCGACGAAGGCGATGCAGCGGAAGCCGTCCCACTTGGGCTCGTACACCCATCCCCCGCCGCCCGGCAGGTCCTTGGCGGACTTGGCGAGCTGGGGCAGGGTGGGCGGTGAGAGCGGCAGGGCCATCCCGCGATGCTACGGCGTGATCCGCAGCTTGCGCACCGTCGATGCGGTGCGCCGTCCGTTCGTCCTCTGACCGCCGTAGGCTCGCGGGCCGCATGGCCGCCGTCCGCCCGCCGCAGATCCCCGCCGCGCTGACCGAGCCGGCGCTCTTCGAGCTCATCGATGGCGCGCGTCACGCGGGCGAGCGCTGGGCCGACGCGACGCCCGACCTCGCGGCCGGCGAGGCGGAGGGCGTGCGGCTGGAGGGCTGTGCGCTCGAGCGCGTCGACCTGACCGGCGCGCGCCTGCCGGGCCTGGAGCTGCGCGACTGCCGGCTGACGGGCTGCTCGCTGGCCAACGTCCTGGCGCTGCGCGCCGATCTCGTGCGGGTCGAGCTGCGCGGCTGCCGGCTCACCGGCCTCGACCTCGCCGAGGTCGCCGGCGGCGACGTCCTGCTGGAGGGCTGCCGGGCCGACCTGAGCAGCCTCCGCTTCGCGAAGCTGACGCGCGCGACCTTCCGCGACTGCCTGCTGGCGCGGGCCGACCTCGGCGGCGCCGACCTGCGCGGCGCCGCCTTCGAAGGCTGCGATCTCTCGGGCGCCGAGCTCTCAGGCGCGCGCCTGGAGCGGGCGACGCTCGTGAACTGCCGCCTCGACGGCGTGCGGGGGATCGAGGCGCTGCGCGGGGTGCGCATGGCCTGGCCCGACGTGGTGGGGCTCGCCGCTGCCTTCGCCGCCCAGCTGGGCATCGAGCTTCTCGACGACGAGGACCGCGCCTGAGAGGACGAGGACGCCGCCCAGGATCTGCGACCAGCCGAGCGTCTCCCCGAACACCAGGAACGCGAGCACCACGGTGGTGGCCGGCTCGAGCGTGGAGAGGATCGACGCCCGCGACGGGCCGACGCGGCCGAGTCCGGCGAAGAAGAACGCGATGGCCCCGATCGTCGAGACGAGCACGAGCGCGACGAGCCACAGCCAGCCGATCGGCTCGAAGCCGTAGTCGAGGCCGGCGCCGGCGCCGCCGGCGACGAGGAAGGTCAGCGCGGCGCCGGTGCAGACGCTGGCGGTGAACGCGATCGGGTCGCTGCCCGCGCCGACCACGTCGGAGGCCAGGATGTACGCGGCGTAGGCCACGCCGGCGCCCATGGCCAGGGCGATCCCGAGCCCGTCCGCGCCGCCGTGCCCGCCGCCGAGGACGAGGACGACGCCCAGCGAGGCGACGGCCAGCGCGATCCACCGGCGGGTGGTCGCCCGCTCGCGGCCGAGCGCGACGCCGGCGACGGTCACGACCGCGGGATAGAAGTAGAGGAGCAGCGAGGTGAGCCCGGCGTCGATCCGCTCCAGCGCGGAGTAGTAGAGGCCGGCCTGGGAGGCGTAGCCGATCAGGCCGAGGAGCAGGCCGAGGCCGACGGTGCGCCGGGCGTCGCGCACGGGCGTGCCGCGCAGCGCGATGAACGCCCACAGCAGCGCGGCGGCCAGCGCGAAGCGCGTGGCGAGCAGCGTGACGACGTCGAGGCCGGCGTCATAGCCGAGCTTGGCGAAGATGCCCATCGCGCCGAAGCCGGCGGCCGACGCGAGGCAGAAAAGCGCTCCGCGCCGCTCCCGATGGGGACCGGGAGCGGCGGGGAGCGGCGGCTTGCGCCGCCGCGAGGTCATGCGAGCGGCGGAGGAGTGGGGCGGAACGGCAGATCGTGCGGAGTCTGGGGTGACATGGGGGTACTTCCTGTCGGTCTGGGGAGGGTGGGGAGTGTGTGGGTTCCTACGAGAGGTTGGTCTTCTCGTCGAAGCCGGGACGGTCTTCTGCACCGAACCGGGCCGCGACGAGACCGAACACAACAGTCCCGAGAACCATGGCGATAGCGGTCATGAAGGCAGTATCGGACATTGTGCCCCATTGTTGTAGGCTTGATTGACTTCTGAATCAGAAGGTTTTGCCTATATGACTCTCCAGCAGCTGACGTACTTCCTAGCAGCCGCCGAGCACGGCTCGTTCTCGGCCGCGGCCGAGGCGCTGAGCATGGCCCAGCCCTCGCTCTCCGAGCAGGTCCGGCGCCTGGAAGGCGAGCTCGGCGTGCAGCTCTTCGCGCGCGCCGGGCGACGGCTGGAGTTGACCGAAGCGGGCCGGCTGCTGCGCCCGCAGGCCGAGCGGACGCTGGCCGCGGCCGAGGACGCGGCCGCGTCGGTCAGCGAGGTGCGGACGCTCACGGGCGGCACCGCGTCGTTCGGCACCTTCGGCAACGCGCCCTACTACCTGCTCTCCGACCTGGTGCAGGACTTCCGGAACCGCCACCCCGACGTGCGCGTCCGGATCGTCGGCCAGAACTCCTCGCAGGTCGCCGACGCCGTGCGCGAGGGCCAGCTCGAGGGCGGGCTGATCGTGCTGCCGGTGGACGACCGCGGGCTCGACGTCCGCCCGGCCCTGCGCGACGAGATCCTCTTCATCACCGCCGACGAGAAGCTCGCGCGCGAGCCGATGACGATCGAGCGCCTGGCCACGCTGCCGCTGATCCTCTCCGACGCGCGCTTCGGCTGGACCGACCCGACGCGCCGCCAGCTGCTGGACCGCGCTCAGCGCGCGGGCGTCAAGCTCGAGCCCGAGATCGAGGTGGAGTACGTCGAGGCGACGCTCGACATGGCCGCCCGCGGGCTCGGCCACACCGTCGCGTCCACGGCGCTCGCGCTCGGGCGCGGCTTCGCCCGCCGGCTGCAGTCGGTCAGCTTCGACCCGCCGCTCTACGACACCTTCGCCTTCATCACCCGGCGCGACGCGCACGTGTCGCCGGCCACGCGCGCGTTCATCGCGATCGCCGAGCGGCGGCTGCATTCGGTCGATCGACGCCGGTCCAGTACCGTCTGACCAATGAACACCCGGGTGCGCGCCGTCGCCGGCCTTGTCGCGATCCTCGCCGGCGGGTCGGCCGTGGCGCTCGCGGCGGAGCCGCCGCCGCCCGACACCCTGACGCCCGAGGGCCCGGCCACGATCCGTGAGAACTGGCTCGGCGGGGTGACGCTGGAGGAGCTTCCGCCCCAGGTGCTCGTGGGGTGGAAGGTGACGGTCGGCCCCGGCGGGCGCGGCGGCCCGGTGCGGCTGCGCGTCCTGCTTGCCGGCAACAAGGGGACGGTCGTCGGCTCAGGACCGGTGGAGCAGCTCCCGGCCGAGCCGGGCACCTACGCGTTCGGGCTCTTTCCCGGCATCCCGTACGACCATCGCGACGCCGGGCTCGCGCTCGACCAGGAGGCCGGCGGCCACGCCGTCGTGTGGACCCACCCCGCCGAGCCCGACCTCGACCCGCCGCAGCCCGACGCCGTCGACGTGTTCCGTCCGCCGCTGCCCGACGGGGCGCGCGACGTCCGCTACACGGAGCGGCGCAAGGGCCAGGAGCTGGCGATCAGCGGCATCATCGAGGTGGATCGCGACGAGGATCACCTGGGGGACGAGACGCAGGATCTCGGCGACCTGAAGCTGCTGCGCGCGTGGGTCGCGGGGCGGCGGAACGGGGCGCTCACGGTCCGTGCGCGGGTCCGCAACGTCGGCACGACGGTGCGCGACCAGCCGCAGATCCGCTGGCCGCGATCGGCCTACGGCCGGATCTGCGTCGGCGCCGGCCCCAAGGACTTCTACCTGCCGTGCCCGGCGCCGCGGCTGCGCCCCGGTGCCGAGGGTGTGTTGCGCCTCCGCCTCGAGGGCCCGCCCACCCGCGCGGGGCGCAACCCGTGGCGCAAGGGCTTCCCGCCGCGCCGCATCGAGGTGGCCTCGGAGGGCAGGGACACGAACCCGGCCGACAACACCGGGCCGCTGGCGCCGCTGCTCGAGCTGCGCCGCGCGCGCGGCGGCGTGGCGGTGCGGTCGAGCCACCCGGGGGTGGTGCGGGTGCTTCGGCGCGGACGGGTGGTCCGCAGCGTGCGGCTGCGGCGCCCGGGGTGGCGCGTGGTCCGGCTGGCCCGGCGTGACCATCTGGCGGCGGCGCAGGACGGCGCGAAGGCCGAGCTTGGCCGCTAGTCGAGTCTGGGCGCGGCGGTCCCGCCTCTGAGTCTCCGCAGCACCCGGTCGCCCAGCTTCGGGGAGATCCCGTGGGCGATGCCGAGCAGGCGGACGAGCGGCGGGTGGTGCAGCGCCCGGGCGTCGGCCTCGACCGCCTTGATCAGCGCGGCGGCGAGCCGCTCGGCCGGGACGGCGTCCGGGCCCCCGCGGTACCAGTCGGGCATCGAGGCCTTCTCGTGGTCGTGCAGCGAGGAGGCGATCTCGCCTGGGTAGACCATCGTCAGCCCGACCCCCGAGCCCGACAGCTCGTGGCGCAGCGCCTCGCCGAAGCCCCGCTGCGCCGACTTCGTCGCCCCGTAGACGGCGGCGAACGGGAACGAGCGCAGCCCGGCCCCCGAGGAGACGACCACGATGTGGCCGGACGCCCGGTCGAGCAGGTGGGGGAGCGCGGCGTGGACGGTGTAGAGCGTCCCGAGCCAGTTGATGCGGGTCATGCGCTCGGCGTGCTCGAGCGGCTGGTCGGCGAACGGCCCGTAGTGGGCGACGCCCGCGTTGGCGATCACGAGGTCGAGCCCGCCCGCGCGCTCGCGGAACGCGTCGACCGCGGCGCCGATCGAGTCGCGGTCGCCCACGTCGCAGGGCAGCGCGTGATGGGTCCCCGGCAGGGACGCGGCGAGGGCCTCGAGCTCGTCCTGCGAGCGGGCCGCGAGGCCGACGGTGGCCCCGCGCGCGGCGAGCGCCGACGCGATGGCGCGCCCGATCCCCCGGGAGGCTCCGGTCACCAGCGCGCGCGTTCCCACCTCGATCCTCATGGCGCTCGGAGCCTAACCGGGCCGCGTAGGATGTGGCCATGGCGAGCGACCAGGCCACCGTTGCCGAGGAGGAGTACCTCCAGACGATCTTCTGGCTCCAGGAGGCCGGCCTGCCGATGACGGGCGCCAACGTCGCCCGCGCGATGCAGCTCTCGGCGCCGACCGTCCACGAGATGATCGGCCGCCTGGAGCGCGACGGCTACGTGACCCGGGACCCCGACAAGACGCTGCGCTTCACCGACAACGGGCTGTCGCACGCAGAGGGCGTCGTGCGGCGCCACCGGCTGATCGAGCGGTTCCTGACCGACGTGCTGCAGATCCCGTGGGACGAGGTGCACGAGGAGGCCGAGCGGCTCGAGCACGCCATGTCGCCGGTGCTCGAGGAGCGGATGCTGGCGGCCATCGGGAACGCCAAGACCTGCCCGCACGGTCATCCGATCTCCTCGAAGGACCGAATCGCCGGCGTGCCGCTGGCCGACGTCGAGCCGGGCGCCAAGCTGCGCGTCCTGCGCTTCGAGAACGAGGCCGAGGACCTCCTGCATTACCTCAAGGCGGCAGGCATGGAGCCGGGGTCGCGCGGCGAGCTCGTCGAGTCCGGCGACGACGTGATCGTGCGCTTTCCCTCCGGCGACGTCAGCGTCACCCGGTCCGTCGCCGAGACCGTCTCGGTCACCGCCGACCCCTCGCCGCCGCCGCGCACCGCGCTGCCCGAGCAGCTGGTGCTCGGCCGCGACCGCTACGGCCGCTGAGCGTCTCCGCGCGCCGGTATCGTCGGCGCATGGGGCGTGGGATCCAGCTGGCCGCGGCCGCCGGCGTGATGGCGATCGCCGCCGGCTGCACCGGCGAGACCGGCCGCGGCGGCGCGCGCGGGACGGTCGGCTACACGGTGACGCCGCCGCGCGGGTGGGAGGACATCACCCGCGAGGTCGTGCGCCGCGAGCGTGTGAGCCTCGACGTCGCCTACGGCGGGCCGCGGGTGGCGGGGACGCGCGTGACCGTGAACATCGCCCGCGACGACGCGCGGCGCGGTCGCACCCTGGCCGCCCTGGTCGGCGACGGGCGGCGGGAGGTGGACGACCTCGGGGGTGGACGCGTGCGCCTGACCCGCCCCGTGCCGACGGAGATCGACGGCGCCCCGGCGCTCAGCTACGACTTCCGCGCCGCCGGTCAGACCGTCCGCCAGGTCGGCGCCCTGCACGACGGCAGCTACTTCGTCGTCACGCTCACCGCGCCGACGACGGTGTTCCGGCGCAACGTCGCGCGGCTCGACGGGCTGCTGAGGTCGTGGCGGTGGGACTGAGGTCGCTCGCCGTCGCGGCGCTCACCGCAGCGCTCCTCTGTGCCTGCGGCAGCGGCGCCGGCGCGAAGCCGGTGCAGCCCGGATCGAAGGCCGCGCACGGGGTGGAGGTGGTGCGCTACAAGGTCCGGTCGCGCGAGGTCGATCGGACGCTGCGTCAGGTGGCCGCGCGCCCGCCCGGCGGCGGCAAGCGGCCGCTGCTCGTGTTCCTCCACGGCCGCGGGAAGCGCGGCGAGGAGTCGAACGCCAACGGCGCGTTCTTCACGGCGCTCGCCGACCTCGGCGACCGGGCGCCGGCCGTGGTCTTCCCCAGCGGGGGCGAGGCCTCCTACTTCCACCGCCGGCGGTCCGGCGACTGGGGCCGCTACGTGCTCGACGAGGTGATCCCCGAGGCGGTGCGGCGGCTCGACGCCGACCCCCGGCGTGTCGCCATCGGCGGGATCTCGATGGGCGGCTTCGGCGCGTTCTCGGTGGCCCGCCTGCGCCCGCGGGCGTTCTGCGCGGTGGGCGGCCACTCGGCGGCGCTGTGGCTGCGCGCCGGCGACACGCCGCCCGGCGCCTTCGACGACGCCGCCGACTTCGGCCGCAACGACCTCGTCGGGCTCGCGCGAGCGCACGGCCGCGCGCCGTGGCGTGGCGCGGAGCTGTGGCTCGACGGCGGGACGGGCGACCCCTTCCGCAGCGCCGGCGAGGCCTTCGCCGGTGCGCTCGGGATCGACATGCGCCACTGGAAGGGCGGCCACAGCGGGGACTACTGGCACGCCCACTACGACGACTACCTGCGGTTCTACGCGCGCGCCTTGGCGCGGTGCTGAGGGGCGGGCTGGTCCGAGTCCGCGCGTCTTCAGCGGGACTTCGGGCATTGATAGGGGAGGGTTCTTTTTCGCGCGTCCCTCTGCGTGGGACGCGGGGATGGGGAACGGCTTGCGAGAGTCGCGGTGAGGCGGCGTGAACGTGGATGCTGCGCGGCCTTTCGGGCGGTGTTGCACGTTTGTGCCGCTATACGACCTCAATGTGGATCCGCTCGCCCGCGCGGGTCCGTTCGTCCACCTTTTGGCGGGGACAACGTGGATAGTGAGCGCCTACCGCCTCTCGTCATCCACCTTGACCACCACTGGGGTGGTCAACGTGGATGGCTCCCGGTGTGGGCGACCGGCGATCCACGTCGACCACCGCCGCTTTCCGGTCCTTCACCGCGGCCAACGGCAGACGATTACTCACCCATCAGAGAGCCGCTCCGCGCGGCGCCGCAGGGTGACGCCGCCGCGAGCGGAGCGTCACCCCACGGGCGCGACACGCGGCTAGAAGGAGCCGGGCTGGCGCTTGCCGTCGGAGCCCGGCCGGCAGAGCCGGTAGCGCCGCACCTCGACGGGGCGCTTGCGGCCCTTGCGGAACACCTTCACGATGACGACCTTGCGGGGCTTGCCGCGGAGGTCGATCTTCGCGACGAGACGCCGGCCGCGGACGCGGACCTTGACCCGCTTGCCGCCGACCGTGACGCGGTAGCGGGCGCGCCGGCTCGGCTTGCCGTGCATGAGCCGGATGCGGAAGCGCCGCTTGCTCTGGCACCGCTGCGGCGTCGCGTCGCCGGTGTCGGCCGGCGTCCCGCCGGGCGCCGGGGCGCCGGGCTGGCCCTGCCCGCCGCCGCCGCCGGCACCGCCGCCGCCACCGCCTCCGTTGCCGCCGCCCCCGCCGCCCCCGCCGCCACCGGGGGCGGTCTCGCCGAGCCCCGGCGCGTCGTGCTGGATCGCGTTCTCCATGATGAAGAGGCCGGTGTAGGTGAGCGCGAAGTCGCGCAGCCCGTAGCGGTGGTCGTTCTCCTCCGTCGGCTGCGGCAGCGCGCCGCCGACCACCCGCACGAGGCCCTTGCCGAGCGCCAGCTCGCCCACCGAGGCCAGCGTCTTGTCGTCGGAGGACCCGTCGCCGGGACCGGTGGTCGCCACCGTCTTGCCGCCCGCGGCCTCCCAGGCCTCGCGGTCGACGACCGTCATCGGCGACGCCTCGTCGCCGATCTCGTAGCCGAGGATCGCCGCCTCGACGAGCTGGCGCGCGTTCTGGCGCAGCCCGGCGGCGAGCGGGTGCTCGAAGTCGGCCAGGTTCGCGTAGGGCTGGTAGACGCGGATGTCGGTCACCTTGTCGCCCGCCACCAAGCCGAGGTCGCCGAGGGCGTGCAGCGCGCGGTCGGTCAGCACGAGGTTGCCGCCCCGCTCGACCCACGCGCGCAGGTTGGCGTGGTAGGCGGCCGCGTCGACCTGGCGGCCCTGCGGGTCGGCGGGCACGTCGACGTCGGCGAGCACGAGCGTGTCGACCGCGTCGAGCGCCTTCGGGTCGGCCGCGATGTCGTGGGAGGACAGGCCGATGAACGGCTTGTCGCCCATCAGCTTGCTCTCCTGGTCGAAGAACCGCGTGTTGCTCGCCTCGTAGGAGCGCTGCGTCACGGGCTGGCCGTTCGCGCCCTTGCCGTCCTTGTCCGGCCCCGGCAGCGTCCCCGGGCCGTTCTCGTCGGTGTCGGTGACGGTGTCCGGGTTCAGGACGTAGCCGGCGCGCCCCTTCGGGTCCACGGTCAGGTTGCTCGCGTTGAACTCGTCGGCCTGCGTCAGCGCGTAGGCCATCGCCGTCTTGATGATCCCCCGCGTGGCGTTGATGTGGTTCTGCTGGAGGTAGACCGTCCAGCCCTTGTCGGGCACCGTGTGGTTGAGGAAGATCTCGTAGTCCATCCCGGTGACGCCGGTCTCCGTGGCGAGGTAGTCGCCGATGAAGCCGGTGTCCGTGTAGCCCAGCGTGTCCCACACCGTCGCCCAGTGCGCGGGCTTGGTCGGGATGTCGGCGCTCTGGCCCTCGGCCTCGTTGCCGCCGGCGGCGGCCTCGACCTGGTCGATGATGCCCTCGTAGAGCGTCGCGTCGATCACCGACTTGGTGCGCTCGGCGATCGCCATCAGGCGCCGGTGCTGGACGGAGTCGAACTGCCCGGCCGGGTACATGATGTCCATGTAGGCCTGCGAGGTGAGCTCGCCGTGGACGTCGGCGCCGTAGTCCATCTTGCCGCCGCGGCCCGCCGCGGCGACGTCCTTCATGAGCTGCTCGCCGTAGCGCGCCTCGTTCTCCTCCAGCGGGTTGCGGTCGACGTCGATCCGCCCGACCGTCGGCATCTGCCGGTTGATGTCCGTCCCCAGCGAGTTGCCGCGCTCGTAGGGCAGCAGCGGGACGTGGAAGTAGTCGCCGACCGCCCAGCCGTCGGCGTTGAAGTCGACGAGGTAGATCGCCTCCTGCTTGAGCACGTCGGCGACCTCGTACTCGTGGAAGGCCGGCTTGCGGCCGGTGGTCGACTCGTAGTTGTCGACGCCGTCGGCGATCTTGCCGCCTTCCGTGGCCGCGATGGCCAGGTCCTCGGCCGTGCGCAGGCCGCCCTCGAGGCCGCCGCGCTCGTTGCCGTGGACCGAGAGGGAGAAGAACAGGGTGCGCTTGCCGGCGTCGGGGACGTCGTGGTCGGTGATCTCGATGACGCGGATCTCGCGCCCGTCGCCCGTGTCGCCCTCCTCGCCGGCGCGGATCCCGTCCTCGCCGACGCTGACCGCGTTCGGCCCGTAGCGGTCCGACAGCGCGAAGGTCGAGACGTACCGCGGGTACTTCTGCGCCATGTACTCGACGCCGTGGCGGTACTCGGCGAAGCCGGTGATCGGGTACGGCGTCTGCTGGACGTAGCCGGTGGTGTTCGTCGCCTCCGGGAAGATCCGTCCGCCGCACGTCTCGGCCGGCGGACCGCCCATGTAGCCGTCCGTGCAGACCGGCGTCGCCTGGGCCGGCGCGGCCAGTGCGGCACCCACCGCCAGCGCCGCGGCCAGCGCCCGCAGCCCCTGCTTCCCACCCCTGTGATCTCGAGCCATGGCAGCCCCCAACGAACGCTGCGTCGGGAACTTGCGGCGACGGCTCAGGTCACCCGCGCGCGGCGTGGGTCGATGCGCTCGTGCTCGCCCGCCGCGACCAGCGCGGCGAGCCGCTCGAGCGCCTCGACCACCTCGGCGTGCGTCGTGTAGAGCGGCGCGACGCCGAGCCGGACCACGTCGGGCGCCCGGAAGTCGGGGACGACGCCGGCGCGCTCGATCAGCGCCCGGCAGATCGGCCAGGCGTCCGGGTGGCGCAGGGCGACGTGGGCGCCGCGGCGCTCCGGCGCGCGCGGAGAGCCGAACGAGAAGCCCAGCGGGGCGAGGCGGGCGTCGGCGAAGTCGACGATCAGCTGCGTGAGGGAGGTCGACTTCGTCCGGATCGCCGCGACCCCCGCCTGCGCGGTGAGCTTGACGCCCTCCTCGACCGCCGCGAGGTCGAGGATCGGCGGCGTGCCGGCGAGGAAGCGGCGGATGCCCGGGTCGGGGTCGTAGGGCCGCTCCATCTCGAACTGCTCGCGCTGCCCGAACCAGCCCTGGATCGGCGAGCGCAGCGCGGCCTGCTCGTCGTCGCGGACGTAGAGGAAGGCGGGAGCGCCGGGCCCGGCGTTCAGGTGCTTGTAGGTGCAGCCGACCGCGAAGCGGGCGCCGGACGCGCGCAGGTCGGCCGGCACGACGCCGGCCGAGTGCGAGAGATCCCACAGGACGGGGACGCCGCCGGCCGCGGCCTCGATCGCGGCGATCGGCGCGATCGCCCCCGAGCGGTAGCCGACGTGCGAGAGCGCGACCAGCGCGACGTCGCCGTCGGCGCACGCGCGCGCCACGTCCTGCGGCGACGGCCCCTCGACCGGGTCGGCGTCGAACTGGCGCAGCTCGCGGCCCATTCCGTCGAGCACGTACCGGTCGGTCGGGAAGTTGCCCGCGTCGGTGACGATCGCTTCCGGGCGGTCGCGCAGCAGCGCGCCCGCGAGCTTGAACAGGTTGACCGTCGTCGAGTCGCTGACGATCACCTCCCCGGCGCGCGCGCCGAGGACGCCCTCGGCGAGCCGGTCGCCGACCCGCGACGGCGCGTCGATCCAGTCGGGCCAGGCGCTGACCAGGCGCTCGCCCCACTCGGCCACGAGCGCGGCGATCCGGTCGCGCGTCGCCACGGGCAGGCGCCCGAGCGAGTTGCCGTCGAGGTAGATGCGGTCGTCGCCGGCGAACACGAAGCGCTCGCGGAAGCCGGCGAGGGGGTCGGCGGCGTCGAGGGCGGCGGCGCGCTCCCTCATCGCCGCGCCTCCATCCACTCGGCCGCCGCCCGCCACAGCGGGTTGCCCGGGTCGATGTGGCCGAAGTGGTCCTCGTCCTCCAGGACGCACAGCGAGACGTCGTCGCCCGCCGCGCGCGCCGCCGCCGCGAAGCGCTCGCTCATCTGGAGCGGCACGTTCTCGCCACGCCCGCCGTGGGTGAGCAGCACCGGGACGCCGAGCGGCAGCCGCTCGGCCGGCGAGGCCGCGGCGTAGCGGTCGGGCACCGCGTCCGGCGTCCCGCCGAGGAAGCGGTGGACCACGCCGTTCGACAGCCGCAGCTCGGAGGCCAGCCGGAGGTCGACCACGCCGGCCTGCGCCACCACGCCCGTCACGCGCACGGCCGCCTCGTCCCCGCGCGTCGCCGCCCACGCCGCCAGGTGCCCGCCCGCCGAGTGGCCGACCGCGACGACCCGGCGCAGATCGAGGCCCGGCACGCCGGCCAGCGCGTCGATGGCCGCGCCGACGTCGTCGAGCGTCGCCGGCCAGCCGCCGCGCGAGAGCGGCCCGAGCCGCCGGTACTCGACGTTCCACGCCGCCCACCCGCGCGCCGCGAGGTCCTCGCACACCGCGCCCATGAGCCGCCGCCCGTAGCGGGCCTTCCAGAAGCCGCCGTGGATGACGACCGCCACCGGCGGCGGCGAGGCCCCCTCCGGCCGGCGCAGCTCCGCGAACTGCGCGGGGCGCCGGCCGTAGCGGTGGCGCTCAGGCCGCAACGCCGAGGGAGCGGACGGCCTCGGCCAGCCGCGTGACGCCCTCGTCGATCTCCTCGGGCGTGACGCCCGAGTACGCGAGCCGCAGGGTGTTCTCGCCGCCTTCGAGCAGGAAGTCGGTGCCCTTGACGAAGACGACGCCGCGCTCCTTGGCCGCCTTCTCGAGCTCGGCGACCGAGGTCCCCTCGGGCAGCTCCACCCACATGAAGTAGCCGCCTTGGGGCGGGGTGAACTTCGCCTCGGGCAGCTCGCGCTCCAGCGCCGCGACCAGCGCGTCGCGCCGCTCGCGCAGCGCCGCCTTGACCGTCGCCACCGACTGCTCGACGCGGCCGGAGCGGCAGAACTCGTTGACGATCGACTGCGCGACCATGTTGGGCGAGATGTAGGTGTTGGTGGCCAGCGCCTTGACCTGGTCGATCAGCACCTGCGGCCCGACCAGGTACCCGCAGCGGATCCCCGGGCATATCGTCTTGGAGAACGACGACGCGTAGACGACCTTGCCGGCGTCGTCCTGCGACAGCATCGTCGGCTGGTCCTCGCCCTCGAAGCGGATCGCGATGTACGGGTCGTCCTCGAAGAGGATGAAGTCGTCCTCGGCGGCGAGCTTGAGCAGCCGCGCGCGCTTCTCGGCGCTCAGCGTGTAGCCGGCGGGGTTGTGGAAGTTGGGGATGATGTGGGCGAGCTTCGGCGCCACGCCGCCGTCGAGCAGCCCGGCCAGCGCGTCGACGTCGATGCCGTCGGTCTCCAGCGGCACCATGTGGACGTTGGCGCCCCGCTGGCGCAGGTTGAGCAGCGTCCGGTCGTAGGTCGGCGACTCCACGACGACGTCGTCGCCCGCGTCGACCAGCAGCTGGAACAGGAACGCGTCGGCCTGCATCGAGCCGTTGGTGACGAGGACCTGCTCGGGCCCGACGCCGTGCTGCTCGGCGATCCACTCGCGTAGCGGGACGTAGCCGACCGAGGTCCCGTAGGCGAAGGTGCCGGCGGGGTCGCCGGCGAACGCGCGCTGCGCGGCCTCGGCGAGGCCCTCGGTGTCGATGATGTCGAGCGACGGCGCGCCCCGGGCGAAGGAGATGGGTGCGTTCGAGGCCATGGGCGGCAGTCTATGAGCCGCCGCGCCGGATGCGTCCGGTCTTGACCACCTCGAAGTCGCGACCGGGCACGCGCTTGAGCTGCCCGAGGTCCTCGTCGTCCCAGCGGCGGTCGGCCGCGCCGGTGATGAACCAGTCCGAGCCGTTGTCGGCGACGATCATCCCGTAGCGCTTGAGCGCCTTCAGGATCACGCGGGCCTGGCCGTGGTAGCCGCGCAGCGAGAACGAGCGCTTCAGCCGCAGGCGCAGGCCCATCGGCGGCAGCGCGGGGTCGTCGTCGGAGGAGGCGAAGTGCGTGGCCGGGTGGATGTAGCCGCGCTGGGTCTCGGACACCGTGAAGCGCAGCGCGTGACGGATGGCGCCGCGCTTGACCTCGCCGTAGCGGGCGAGGCCGGGGAGGATCGGGAGGCCGGCGGCATCGGCCGACGTCCAGCCCTCGTGGCGGCGCTTGTTGGAGCGCAGGTTCCACTTCGCGCCGGAGCCGGCCGTCCAGCCGTCGCCGGTCCGCTCGGCGGCGTAGAGCTCGTAGAGCTTGCACTTCCCCTTCTGCAGCACGAGCAGGTGGCGGTCCGAGCCGCCCTCGACCGGCGCGTCGGGCGGGATCGGGTACGGCCCCGGATCGGACTCGTCGCCGTAGTCGGTGAAGGCGATCGGGACGAACGGCTGGGAGCGCGGGACGACCTTGAACGGGATCCCGTACTCGCCGTCGCCGCCGAAGTCCGGGTGCAGGAAGTCGTCGCCGCCGATCGACGCGATGTAGCGATCGGAGCCCGGTTCGACCTTCGCCTTGGAGACGTCCTGGTTCCAGGCGTTGGACTTCGGGAACACCGGGCAGCCGCCGAGCCGCGGGCCGCGCTTGGCGGCCGCGGGGCTCGCGGCGGTGGCCAGGATGACGGCGGCGAGGACGGCGGACGCGCGGAGCATCCGCCGATCCTAGATCAGCCGACGAGGAAGCTGTCGACGCCGACGGCGACCCCGGTGGACGACGCGTTCTTCGTCCCCGCCGGGACGACGCGGATGGTGTGGACGGCGTCGGACAGGCCCGTGACGTCGCGCGCCGCGAAGCCCGCGGACGCCGCGTGGTTGTCGACCAGCGCCTTCTGGACCCCGTCGATCAGCACCTTGGCCTGGCCCTGGTTCGGGCCGGTCCGCGCGCGCCACGAGATCGACGTGCCGCGGAACGCGATGCCGGCGCGTGAGCCGGCCTGCGAGGAGCTCACGAAGCGGCCGCCGTCGGCGGCGGTCAGCGTGAGGGACGGCCACAGGAACTTCGCCGGCGGGTCGTTCTGGATCGCCGCGGTGCCGTTCTTGAACGCGTCGAAGCCGACGGCGTACCCGAGGGCCTCGGGCCGCTTGCGGCCGCTGACCCGCACCCGGATCGTGTGGGTGCCCTGAGCGAGCGACAGCGGAACGGGCTGCTGGTACTGGGGGACCGGGTTGTAGAGGTCGACGTCGACCGGCGGGTTCGCGTCCACGGTCACCTCGGCGATGCCGAAGTCCGGCCCCTTGGTGACGTAGAAGGCCGCGCTCCCCCCGGTGTAGGTGAAGGTGAACGACGCGCCCGGCGTGCTCTCGCGGCGATAGCTGCCGCCCGCGGCGTTCGCCGCGGCGATCGACGCCCACTCGAACGCGACCGCCGGGTCGCCGTCGCCGATCGACAGGTCGGCGCGGAAGGCCTTCGCCGTCGTGGCCAGCGCGTTGCCGGCGACGTCCTTGATCGAGGTCGCGGCACCCGACGGGTTCGCGGTGGCGGTGTAGCGCTGGCCCGGGGTGAGGGGCTTGGCCGGCGTCAGGAGCGCCTTGCGGACCGAGCCGTCGCAGCGCACGGCGGCACCGCCCGCGTCCTTGCAGGCGAGGGTCCCCGGCACGTTGGTGGAGCCGCCCGTCACGCGCAGGGCGAGCGTGGACGCCGTGACGCCGCGGACGTCCTCGCTGAACGCGAAGGTCACGGGGCCGGTCGTGGTGGTGGGCGCGGTGATCGTCGCGGTCGGCTTCGTCGTGTCGGCGCTCTGCCCGCCGACGTAGCGGGCGATGGCGAAGCCGCTGGCCGCGCCGATCGCCACGACGCGCTTGTCCGGCTGCACGAGCAGGTCGGCGACCCCCGTGGTGCTCGTGAACGTGCTGACGGCGCCGTTCGGGCCCCACGCCGCGTCCGGCGCGCCCGCCGTCGTGAGACGCGAGACGCGGAACGCGCCGGTGTTCTGGTCCCTGCCGGCCACGATCGGCTTGCCGTCCGGCTGCACGGTCAGCGCAGCGGGGGAGCCGTCGGTACCCGGGACCGTGGCGGGGCTGCCGCCGTTGAACGCCGGGTCGGGCTGCCCGCCGGCGGTCAGGCGCTGCACGACCGCGGCGCCGCCGTAGAGCATCGAGACGAGCGTCCGTCCCGACGAGTCGACCGCGATGTCGGAGTTGCCGCCGGTCTGCGCGAAGTCGGTATGGCCGCCGCTGCCGTAGGCCGGATCCGGGGCGCCGGCATCGGTGTAGCGCGCAGCGAAGCCGCGCCCGTAGGCGTGGTAGCCGGAGACCACGACGCGCCCGCCGGACGCCGCGGCGACCGCGTAGGGCGACGCCCACGGCTCGTAGAAGTCGTCGACGATGCTGTCGCCGCTGTACGTGTTGTCGGGCGCGCCGGTCGTCGTATGGCGGGCGAGGAGGATGTGGTACGGGTATTCGCCGCCCTGCGCGAGAACCACCGCCCGGCCGCTGGAGTCCAGCACGCCGTCCTGCACGAGCGCCGCGCCGGGGAGGGTGGTGTCGCGGATGCCGTCGCCGTCGTAGGTGCCGTCGATCAGGCCGCCGCTCGTGAGCCGGACGATCAGGGCGTGGCCGGCCGGGCCCCTGGCAAAGGCGACGACCTTGTCGTCCGACTGGACCGCGAGCGCGACGACGCTGTCGAGGCCGGGCACCGGCACGTCGACGACGCTGTCACCGCCCCAGGTGGCGTCCGGGCCGCCGGTCGAGGTGCGCCGGGCCACCTGCAGCGTGCCGGCGCTCCCGCCGGCGACCAGCAGCTTGCCCGTCGACTGGCGCGCGCCGGCCGCCGCGGACGGCTCGGGACCGGTCACCTTGCCGTCCCCGTCGAAGCTCGAGTCGAGCGCGCCGTCGAGCGCCCAGGCGGGTGCCGCGCCCACCACGGCCGCCGCCATCGCCGTCACTGCCGAGACCGTCAACCGGCGCCGCATGAACCTCTCCCGCTTCGTTTTGCTCACAGACAGAACGAGAGCCGGGCCGCGCGGCTGGCGCGGCCCGGGTGCCGAAAACGGACTATCGAGCCGGACTCACTTCACGGTGAAGGCGAGCTTCTGGCCGGCCATGTAGTGGCCGGCGACGTGGCAGACCAGCTCGTAGGAGCCGGGCTTCAGCGTCGCCGCGACGGTCTCGCCCGCGCCGGGCTGCAGGTGGCCGCCCTGGGCGAGGAACGTGCTCTCGTCGAGCATCCCGCCGTTGACCTTCGCCGGGGCCTTGACGATCGCGAAGCCGTGCATCGTCTGGCCCTGGTTGCGGACCGCGAAGCTGACCTCGCCGGCCTTGAACTCGGTCCGGTCGGACTTGATCCACATCTCGCCCATCGTCACGTTCACGTCGGCCGGGGCCGGGGCCGCGGTGCTGCCGGCCGTCCCCATGTCGTGGCCGGCGCCCGCCGGGGCCTTGGCGGTCTTCAGCATCCCGATCGCACCCTTGACCGCGTCGCCGAACGCGTGGGTGACGAACGGGTAGCCGCCCTCCTCGGCGAGCGTCAGCTCGACCCAGCCGCCCTGGCTCGGCGCGAGGTTGATCGTCTGGGCGTCGTGGCCGACCGTCCCCTCGACGACCGTGCGGTCGAAGACGGTGCCGATCACGTGGAAGGCGCTCCAGATGCTCGGGCCGGCGTTGAGGACGTACATGCGGATCCTCTCCCCGCGCCTGACGGCGACCGGCGCGTCCTTGTACTGGTCGGCGTAGCCGTTGAAGGCGATGACGTCGGGCTTCTTGGCCTGCATCTTGACCATGTTCGCGTCGCCGCCGGGCTTGCCGATGTAGTACTCCTGCTGGGTCATCCACAGCTCGCGGTCGACCGGCGCGAGCCCCTTGGGCTTGACCACGAACATCCCGACCATGCCCGCGCCGGTGTGCATCAGGACCGGCTGGGTGGCGCAGTGGTACATGAAGACGCCGGGGTGGTCGGCGCGGAAGCGGTAGTGCATCGACTTGCCGGGCGCCAGGTCGGTGTAGCGCGTGCCGGGGTTGACCTCGGCGGAGTGGAAGTCGAGCGAGTGCGGCAGGTCGACCTTCATCCCCTTGCCGGAGCCGTTGGTCAGCGTGAAGTCGACCATGTCGCCCTGGTTGACGACCATCGGCTCGGACACGCCGGTCCCGCGGTGCAGCTTGCCGTTGACCGCGAAGCTCCAGACCTCGGTCGGCGCGAGCGCCTTGGAGACCTGCGTGACGTGCTGGTAGACGTCGACCTCGAAGCGCTTGACCGCGCCGGCCGGGACCGGCGGGAGCGTCGGGTCGACGCGGGTGACCTTCTCGAACGCGACGCCCTTGGCCTGGGCGAGCGTCGGAGCCGCCGCGGGCGCGGCGGCGGCCGCGGCGGGAGCGGCCTTGCGCACGACGGTGCGCGTGCTGGTGTCGTCGCCGCCCGCGAGCGCGAACAGCCCGAGGACGGCGGCGAGGACCGCGACGAGCCCGACGAGCCCGATCGCCACGAAGGTCCACTCGCGCTGGCGCTGCGGCGCGTCGTCCAGCGCCGGCTTGAGGCCTTCGGCGACCTCGTAGTCGAGGGTGTGGAGGCCGCTGCTCGCGGTCTCCTCGGGATGGTGTGCGGTGGCAGCCATGGCGGATGCCCTCCTCGCTGGGTGTCGGTGGTTCCTGCCTCCCGATGATCGATCGCCGCGGCGTCCGCGAGAAGGGCGCAGGGCCGGAAAGTCATGTCGCGGGCGCGTCCGTGGTGATAGCCGCCGGGCATGGGGCAAACCACGGAGCGCGGTGCGTAGTGCGCCGCGGGCGGGGCGCCGGGCATACCATCCGTGCATGGCTGCCGACCCGGCGCCCGACCTCGCCGAGCTGCGGACGTTCTGCACCGCGGCCGATCTGGGCACGCTCGGTCGCGCGGCCGTCCGACTGCGCGTGTCGCAGCCGTCGCTGACCAAGCGGCTGAAGTCGCTGGAAGCCACCGTCGGGGTCACGCTGCTCGAGCGCTCACCGCACGGGGTCAAGCTCACGCCGGCCGGCCGGCGGCTCTACGAGCACGCCCGCGGCCTGCTGGAGTCGGCCGACGCGGTGGCGGAGATCATGGTCGGCCTGCGGCGCGACGGCGCGACCCCGGTCCGGCTCGCGGCGAGCCACTCGGCCACCGAGGCGTTCGTCGCCGACCTGCTCGCCCGGCTCAACGAGGCGCGCGTCCTGCCGGTCGAGCTCGTCACCGCCAACAGCCAGGTGGTGCGCGACATGGTCGCCGACGGCCGCGCCGACGTCGGGGTCGCCGCGTCGCGGCCGCACGGGACGCCGAACCCGGCGGTGCGCACCGAGCCGCTGGCCGACGACGCGATCGTCTGCGCCGTCCCGCCGGAGCACCGCTGGGCGGGGCGCCGGGTCGCGCTGGAGGAGTTCCTGCGCACGCCGATGGTCGTCCGCGACCCCGGCTCCAACGCGCGCTGGACAGTCGAGGCGGCGCTGCGGGAGCGCGGTCTCAGCGCCGCCGCGCCGCTCGTGGAGGCCGCCACGCCGGCCGCGGCGCTGCGGGAGGCCCGGCGCCGCTGCGCACCGGTCCTGCTCTCGCGCCACATCGTCGGCGGGGTCGGGCTGGAGACGGTGGAGGTCGACGATCTCGCCTTCCCGCGCTGCTACGAGCTGGTGCTGCCGGGCCACGGCGGCCCGAACGGCGACGTGCGCGACCTGATCGACCGCCTGCGCGACCACATCCGGATCTGGGTGCGGTGATGGAGCTCGACGGCCGCCGCCTCACCGCCTCGCGGGGCCTGTCGGTCGAGCTGCGGCTGCAGTGGTTCGAGACGGCGTGGAGTCACGGCGACGGAGTGACCCGCGGCTACCGGGTGGTCGACCCGTCCGGGAGCTGGTGGTCGGACGACGACCTCGACGGGGTCGGCGTCCACGTCCTGCGCGTGGCGGGCCTCGGGTACCGCCGCGACGCGGTCCAGGGCGACGGCTTCGCGCCCGGCGCGCCGGTGATCCTCATGCCCGAGCCCGACAACCCGCACGACCCGTTCGCGCTGGCCGTCCGCGACCTCTCGCTCGCCGAGCAGGCCGGCTACGTGCCGGCCACCCGCTCGCGCGAGCTGATCGAGGAGATGGTCCACCGCCCGCTGCACGCGCTCGTGCTGGCCGAGCACCGGGTGCGCGGGGAGCGGGTCGGACTGCGGGTGGCCGCGAGCTTCGCGCCCATCCTCGTCGGCTGACGCGCGCTCAGCCGACGTCGAACCGGTCGACCGTGACCCCGCCCGCGCCTGCAGCGATCACGCTGAGCGAGTGGACCGCGTCGGCGTCGAGGCCCGTGACCGAGCGCGTCACCCAGCCGGGCGTCGCCGCGGCGTTGTCGACCTGGAGCCCGACGCCGCCGTCGACCGCGAGCGTGGCCTGCCCCTGGTCGGGGCCGGTGCGCATGCGGACGTCCACCGACGTGCCCTGGAACCGGAGCGACAGCCGGGCGTCTTGCGCCGTCGAGGTCAGGGCGCGACCGCCGCTCGCGCCGGTCGGCTGCACGGGCGCCCAGCGGGTGTCCGCCGGGTCGCTGGGCTCGTCCTGCCCGGCGACCTGGAACGCGTCGATGCTCACCCAGGCGTCGAGGGCCTGGGGGCCCCGCGTGCCGGTCGCCTCGACGCGGACGATGTGCGCGCCGGGCGCCAGCGGCCCGATGGGGACACGGCGGCGCGACCACTGCGCCGCGTAGCCGTCGATCTCCTTCTCGAAGGCGCCGTCGACGTAGATCCCGGCTCGCCCCTGGCGCGGGCCGCGGCCCATGATCAGGTCGGCCCCCGTCCCGGTGAAGCTGAACCACGCGGACGCGCCCGCGGTCCGCTCGCGGTGCACGGTCCCCGCGTGGGCGCCGGAGATCCCCTCGAGCACGGCCCACGCCTGGGCGACCGCCGGGTCGTCGTCCTCGATCGAGCGGTCGCCGCGGAAGGCGAGCGCCGTCGCCGGGAGGGCGTTGCCGGCCGCGTCCCGGATCGGCTTCGCGACCCCTGCCGGGTCGGCGATCGCCGTGTAGCGGCCGCCGGGGACGAGGCCCGTCGGGGTGAGCGTGGCGCGGCGGACCGGGCCGGCCAGGCAGCCGACCGTCGCTCCCGACGCGCTGAAGCACCGCAGCGTCCCCGCCAGGTTCCCGTTCGTGCTCGCGCGACGAAGGACCGCGTTCGTCGCGGTGACGTCGCGGACCTCCTCGGAGAAGCGGTACGTCACCGCGCCCGTGGTGGTCGCCGGCGGCGTGATGCCGACGGACGGCGGCGCCGCGTCCGTCTGCCGCGCGCCGACGTAGCGGGCGAGCGCGAGGCCGGTCCCGTGATGGC
>DASVQH010000544.1:0-5657 GCA_036389195.1 Solirubrobacteraceae bacterium | reverse complement strand
CGGGCGCCGCCCCGGCCAGCACGGCGGCATCCGGCGCGACGAGCGGTCCGGAGCGCAGCTCCGCGTGCGGCGCCGAAGCGGCCAGCGCGCCGACCGCCAGCGCCGCCCGCGCGGCCGCGGGCGAGCCGACCGTCCCGCTGGGCGCACGGGCCGCGCCCTCGCCGCCGGCCGGGGCCACCACGAGCGTCCCGAGGCGGCGGGCGCCCGCGACGGCCTGCGCCTCCGGCGAGGCGGCGAACCCCGCGTACGGCGCGCTGACCGCGACCAGGGCGACCGCGGCGTGGTCCCCCGTGTCGCCGTCGCCGTCCGCGTCGACCGCGCGCTCCAGGCCCGCCAGCAGCTGGTCGGAGGTCGCGTACTCCTCGGCCTGGGCGGCGCTGGGGCCCGCCTGCAGCCCCGCCACGCGGATCGGCCGCACCCGGACGCCCGCGGCCGCCAGCACGCCGGCCAGCGCCGTCCCGCCGGCCTCGCGGCGGCGGGCGTCGCGCGGGTCGGTCCCCGGCGAGGGGTCGAGGTCGCGGTCCACGGCGTCGTAGCCCGGCTCGTCGAGCGCCTCGCGCGGCCCGCCGACGCCGGAGGCCAGCAGCGCCACCGCCGGCGCCGTCGCGCCCGCCGCGGGTGCGCCGGCGCGCGGCGCGTCCGGGCGGCCCGCGGCGGCGACCGGCACGGGCTCGCCGAGGGCCGGGTAGAAGCGGCGGACGGGCTGGGCGCGCACGCCGAGGCTCGAGATCGCGGCGAGGTCGCGGGTGCGGACGGTCGCCGCGAAGCCGTTCCAGGCGCGCTCGAAGGCCACGACCTCGTCGATGCGCACGCCGCGGGCCTTCAGGGCGCCGCGCAGCGCCTGCGCCTCGCGCTTGAGCGACGCGACGTAGTCGCGCCGCGCCTCCGGCGTCAGGTCCTGCACCCCGGGCACGCCGGCCAGCGGCGGCCGCTGGAGCTGCAGCAGGACGCGCTGGCTCGCCGCGGCCGGCGCGCGCGGCGAGCGGCCGTCGTAGGGGTTGGCGTCGGCGCGCGTGCCGGCGATCCGCTCGGCGGGCAGGATCCCGCCGCCGCCGGCCACCAGCGCGACGATCCCCGCCGCGACCGCGGCGGCGAGGAGGCCCAGCAGGACCCAGCGGCGCCGGGCGGAGCGCACGTGCTGGCTGGCGCTGGCGACCCACCACCAGCGCAGCTTGTCGCGCAGGCGGCGCACGTCAGGCGTCGCCGGCGGCCGCGATCCGGCTCGTGCCGTAGGCGTCGAGGCCCAGGTAGTCGGGGAAGGCCATCGGCGCCACCCACCGCGCCGCCGAGGCGATCATCGCGGCGTTGTCCGTGCACAGGGCCGGCGGCGGGATGTGCACCTCGACGCCCAGCGCGGCGACCCGCCGGCGCAGGCGCGCGTTGGCCGCCACGCCGCCGCCGATGGTCAGGCGGTCCAGCCCGGTCTCCTCCAGCGCCCGCTCGACCCGCGCCACCAGCGCTTCGACGATCGCGTGCTCGTAGCTGGCCGCGAGGTCGGCGGCGCGGGCGCGGGCGCCGGCCTCGCCGAGGTCGCGGATCGCGTAGAGGAGCGCGGTCTTCAGGCCCGCGAAGGAGAAGTCGAGCCCCGGCACGCGCGCCGCGGTCGGGAAGGCGAACGCCGACGGGTCGCCTTCCAGCGCCAGCCGCGAGAGCGCCGGCCCCCCGGGATAGCCCAGCCCCAGCATCCGGGCGCCCTTGTCGAACGCCTCGCCGGCGGCGTCGTCGAGCGTCGCACCGATGACCCTGTGGCCCGCGTGGTCCTCGACGCGCGAGAGCAGCGTGTGGCCGCCGGAGGCGATCAGGCAGATGAACGGCGGCTCGAACGGCCGCTCGCCCAGGTAGGTCGCCGCGACGTGCCCCTGGAGGTGGTCGACCGGCGCCAGCGGCAGCTCGCGCGCCGCGGCGAGGCCCTTCGCGGTGGCCAGCCCGATCAGCAGCGCGCCGACCAGCCCCGGCCCCTGGGTGACGGCGACGAGGCCGACGTCGTCGAGGTCCGCGGCGGCGCGAGCGAGCGCCTCGTCGACGATCGCGTTGACGCTCTCCAGGTGGTGGCGGGAGGCCCACTCGGGGACGACCCCGCCGAACCGCTCGTGGACGGCTTGGGAGGAGACGACGCTGGAGCGCACGACGCCGCCCGGTTCGAGCACCGCGGCGCACGTGTCGTCGCAGCTCGTCTCCAGGGCGAGGATCAGGCCGGTCATCGCGCGGTGCCCTTCAGCGGAACCGGGGACCCACCGGGCGCCCGCCGCCGCGCAGGGGGCGCCGGCCGTCGAGCCCGGGCACGTCCTCCAGCGAGCCGCGCAGCGTCGCGGGCGTCCGCCACATGATCCGGGCGTCCTCGCCGTTGTCCTGGTAGTAGCGCCGCCGCACGCCCGCCGAGCGGAAGCCGAACCGCTCGTAGAGGGCGATCGCTCCCGAGTTGGACTCGCGGACCTCGAGCGTCAGCTGGGCGTCCGGGTCGCCGATCCGGTCGATCAGCTCGGCCAGCAGCGTGCTGGCGATCCCGCGCCGGCGCCGGTCGGGGTCGACCGAGACGTTCATGACGTGCCAGACGGTGTCGTAGCGGGAGCAGACGAGGTAGCCGGCGAGCTGGCCCTCGTCGGTGGCGGCCAAGCAGATGCCGGACGGCTTGGAGAGCTCGAGCACGAACATGGCCAGCGACCACGGCGTCGGGAACGCGCGCCGCTCGATCGCCGTCACCTGGGGCAGGTCGGCGTAGGTGAGGCGGCGGACCTCGACGGATGCGGCTCGGGCGCTCAACGTGGGGAGGAAGGCTTGGCGTCGGGCTCGCGACGGTAGTCCGGCAGCAGCGCGTCCCGGTCGGCCGGCTCGCCCCGAGCGCCGAGCCGGCAGATGTGCGCGGCGCTGATCCGGTGCTCGGGCGAGCCCTCCGGCGGGATCGCGGCCCCGGCCGCTGTGAGCTCCTCAGAGAAGCGTACCGCCCCGTCTCCGACGGCCAGCAGGGGCGCCAGCGGCGCGAGGCGCTCGGCGAGCGCGGGCGGCGCATAGGCGGCCGGATCGATCACCCGCCGCCCGTCGCGCCACGCGGCGGCGAACACCTCGCCGCGGCGGGCGTCGATGACCGCCGCAACCGGCCCGCTCGCGCCCGCCGCCAGCGCCTCCAGCGAGCTCACGCCCACCACGGGCAGCCCGCGGGCCTGTGCCAGGGCGCGCGCCGTGGCCACGCCGATCCGCAGTCCGGTGAACCCGCCCGGACCGACCCCGACGGCGATCCGCCCCACGTCGCCCCAGCCGGTGCCGGCCTGCGCCAGGACCGCCTCGACGAGCTCGAGCAGCCGGCTCGCGTGCTGCGGGCGCTCGCCCGGCGCCGGGTCGTCGCGCGCCTCGAAGACGCGCCCGTCCGCGCGCAGCAGCGCGGCGGCGGTGGCCGGCGTGGCGGTGTCGAAGCCCACGACCGCGCCGCTCACGCGATCACGATCCTGCGTGTGTCCCCGCCGGCGTGCTCCAGCGCGACGCGGTGCGTGACGCCGTGCTCGAACGGCAGCGCCGCGCCTTCCGCGCGCTCGGGCCACTCGACGAACGAGATGACGTCGGGACCGAAGTACGGGTCGAGCAGCCCGGGGTCCTCGTCGCCCAGGCCGGCCAGCCGGTAGAGGTCGAGGTGAGCGACCCGGACGGCCGCGCCGTCGTAGAGGTGGCCGAGCACGAACGTCGGGCTCGTGACGGGCCCGGCGACCCCCAGCGCCCGCGCCGCCCCGCGGACGAACGTGGTCTTGCCGGCCCCGAGGTCGCCGGAGACCAGCACGACGTCGCCGGGCGCCAGGCCGGCGGCGAGGGCGGCGCCGGCCGCCTCGGTCTCGGGCGCGGAGGCCGACTCGCGGGACTCAGCCGGTGCGGGCGCCATCGCGCAGGCGCAGCCGCAGGCCGACGCCGATGAGCAGCAGGCCGGTGCCCATGAACGCGACGAAGCCCGCGTCGGCGCCCGTGCGCGGAAGCTGATCCTCCGCCTGGGCGGGCGTCGCGGCGGGCTGCTCGGTGCTCTGGCCGTCGTCGTCCGCCGTGGTCTCCGCGGGCTGCGAGGTGTCCTCGCCGCCCTGGTCGTCCTGGAAGCCGGGGTCGTCGGTGATCGGCGACGGCGTGGGCGTCGGCGTCGCCTGCTCGCTCTGCTCGTCGGCGAACGGGTCGTCGTACTGATCGTCGCCCGCGCTCTGGCCCAGGGCGGCCGAGGGGCTCACGGCCATCGCGAGCGCGGCGAGGAGGGCGACATGGCGGCGGCGGGGCGTCATCGGCGGGAGGCTAGCGCGCCGGGCGGATCGAGAACCCGGGCGCGCTGGCATCATTCTGCGGCGGCCGGCCGGTCCCTTCCTCGTCGCCCGATCGGCGCGGCGGCGCTCGCCGCCGCCCCGGTTCCCCGGGGGACGCCGCGCGGGGCGCCGCCCGGGCGCGCAGTACGGTTTCCTGCTCGATGCACGTCACCGGAGTCGAGGAGTCCGCGGCGGCCGCCGCGCCCGCGGCCGACCCCTCGGCCCGCACCGCGCTGCGCGCGACGGAGACCGCCAAGGCGGTCGGGCTCGCCGCCGCGACGATGGGCGCCAACGTCGTCGCCGTCGCCTTCACGATCGTCTTCACCCGGCTGCTCGGCACGGACGGCTACGGCGCGCTGGCCGCGCTGCTCAACCTGTCCGTGATCCTCTTCGTCCCCGGCTCGGCCCTCCAGGTCGCCGCGGCGCGGGAGGGCGCGCTCGGCCGGCTCGGCCACGGGGGCGAGCTGGCGGGGACGCTGCTGCGCTGGATGCGCCACATCGCACTCGGACTCGCGGTCGTCGCGGTCGCCTCCGCGTTGCTGCAGGAGCCGCTCGCGGCGCTGCTCAACGTCGAGCAGAGCTGGGCGGCGGCGGCGGTGCCCCCGACCGCGGCGCTGTGGTTCCTCGTCTGCATCCAGCGCGGTCTCCTGCAGTCCGCGCGCGCCTACCGCCCGGTCGGGCTCTCGATCGTCCTCGAGGCGATCGGCCGGCTTGCCGTCGGCGCCGTGCTGGTGGCCGCCGGCCTGAGCGTCACCGGCGCCTACCTGGGGACGCTGGCCTCGCTGGCCATCACCGCGGCGGTCCTCGCCGCGGTCCTGCGCCGCCGGCTCGGCCCGCCCGCGCCGGGCACCCCGCCGCACCCGCTGCGGTCGCTGGTGCGCGACGCGGCGGTGCCGATCGGGGCGCTCACCGTGGTCGCGGCGCTGCAGAACGTCGACGTGATCATGGCCCGCCACGCCCTCGACGAGGACGCCGCCGGCATCTACGCCGCCGCCACCGTCGCGGCCAAGGCCGTCGTGTGGATCGCCGTCGGGATCGGCCTCTACGTGCTGCCGGAGGCGACGCGGCGGGCCGCCGAGGGGCTCGATCCGCGCACCGTGCTGGCGCGCGGGCTGGCGATCATCGTGCTGATCTCCGGCTGCGCGCTCGCGGTGTTCGCCGCCGTGCCGCGGCTGCTCCTGAAGACGGCGTTCGGCGAGGAGTACGCCGACGGCGCAACGATCCTCTTCACGCTCGGCGCCGCCTTCGCGCTGCTGGCGTGCGCGTACATCGCCGTGCAGTTCCTGCTCGGGCTGCGCCACCGCGCGTTCGCGCTGGTGCTGCTGGTCGTCGCGGCGGCCGAGCCCGTCCTGCTGCTGGGCGCCGACGACCTCGAGGGCTTCGCCCGGACCG
>DASVQH010000543.1:0-11961 GCA_036389195.1 Solirubrobacteraceae bacterium | reverse complement strand
GCTCATGCGCAACGCCTTCGACAAGCGGGTCCGCGACGAGGACGAGCTCACGGAGCTGCTCGGCGTGCCGGTCCTGGCGCGCGTGCCGGTCGGGCGCAACGACCGCGAGCAGCGCGCGATGGGCGAGGCGTTCGACTTCCTGCGCGTCAACCTGCGGCTCTCGTCGGTCGGCGTCAGCCCGCGCGTCATCGGCATCACCAGCTCGCTGCCCGGCGACGGCAAGAGCACCGTCTGCACGCGGCTCGCGCGCTCGTTCGCCCAGCAGGGCGCCGACGTCATCGCCGCGGACTGCGACCTGCGCAAGCCGATGCTCGGCAACTACCTGGAGGCCGAGAGCCGCCAGGGCATCACGAACATCCTCGTCACCGGCAGCCCGGCGATGGAGATGGTCACCGCGTCGAACATGCGCGGCGTCCGCGTGCTGCCCGCCGGCCCGATCCCGCCGAACCCGTCCGTGCTGCTGGGCCTGCCGCGGTTCCGCCAGCTGATGGAGGACCTGCGCGCCGCCGCCGACTACGTGATCGTCGACACCGCGCCGGTGCCCGCCGGCGTCGACACCTCCGCGATCGCCCAGGTCGTCGACTCGGTCGTCCTCGTCGTCGACCTCAACCGCTCCAACCGGACCCTGCTGGAAGCGACCCGCGTCCAGCTCGAGCAGGCCAACGCGCCGCTCATCGGGGTCGTCCTGAACCGCGTGCCCGACCGGCTGGCGCACTACGGCTACGGCTATGGCTACGGCTACGGCGCCGACCATCCGGACGCCCCGCCGGTGCCGGCGAACACGGGCACCGGCACCGGCACCGGCACCGGCACCGGGCCCGGCACGAGCACGCCGCCGCCGCCCAGCGCGGGCTCGCGGGGGGCGCGCGCGAGCGCGAAGTGAGCCCGGCGGGGCCGCCCGAGCGCGGGGCGGTGGCGAGGTGAAGCCGCTCCTCGGGCGCCTGGAGCTGCTGGCCTGGCCGGTCCTGCTCGCGCCGCTCGGCGCGCTGGCGATCCTCCTCGCCGACCGGACGAACCCGATCGCCCCGCTCGCGGTCGTGGGCGGCGTGGGCCTCCTCGCGCTCGCCTGGGCGCGCCCGCTGCTGGCGCTGCTCGTGGGCATCGGCCTCGTGCCGCTGGAGGTCTTCTCGATCCCGCTGGGCGCCATCGCGCTGAGCCCGGCCGAGCTGGTCTTCGTGCTCACCGGCGTCGTCTGGGGCGCGCGCCAGCTCGTCGAGGGACGGCGGCCGTGGGCCGCCTCGCCGCTGAGCGTCCCGCTGCTGGCGGTGTGGGCGACGTCCATCCCCGGCATCCTGGCGGCGCGCGACCCGGGCGGGGTGGTCCGCTTCGTCGTGATCTGGGGCGCGTTCCTGCTGGTGTTCCTGCTGATCGTCTGCGAGGCCGACGCCCGCTGGGTGCGGACGCTGCTGTTCACGCTGGCGATCGTCGGGGCGATCGTGGGCGCGCTGGCGGTGGTGACCTCGGCGGGCCAGCAGGAGATCTCCTCCACCGGCGACGTGGCGACCGGCCGGGCCCAGGGCGCCTTCGGCAGCCCGAACCTGCTGGCCTCGCTGCTCGCCCTGACCCTGCCCGCCGCGATCCTCGCGGCCTTTCGCGCGCGGCCGGCCCGGCGCCTGCTCGCCGCCGGCGCCGCGGGCGCGGTGTTCGCCGGCCTGGCGCTCTCGCTCTCGCGCGGCGGGCTGCTCGCCGCCGCGGGCGCGATCCTCGTCATGCTCGGCTGGACGCCGGTGCGGCGGGTGGCGATCGGGGCGATCGCCGTCCTGGTCCTCATCACCGCGCTCAACGCCAATCCGTTCGCCGACGTCCAGGAGGTCCAGGTCGTCCGCGAGCGGGTGGAGTCCGTGCGCTTCCAGTCCGCCTCGCGGGTCGACCAGCGCGCCCGCATCTACTCCGAGACGCCGAAGATGATCGCCGACCACTGGCTGACCGGCGTGGGCGCCAACAACTACCCGGAGTTCGCGCCGCAGTACGGGATCGTCGAGCCGATCTCCAACGACACCTTCGCCCATGCGCACAACATCGCGCTGACGTTCGCCGCCGAATTCGGGCTGCCCGGCCTACTCGCGCTCGGCTGGCTCGTCGTCGCGATGCTGCGGGCCGCGCCGCGCCTGCTCGGCCGCCACGCGGCCGACCGCGGCGCGGGCTTCGCGGTGACCGCGGCCTTCGTGGGCTTCTTCCTCCAGGGGCTCGTCGACTTCACGCTGCACTCCAACGTCATCGCGGCGATGGTCTTCGTGCTGCTGGGCGCCTTCGGCGTGCTCGCGCTCAACGCGAGGCCGCGGACGGCCGATACGGAGGCGTGACCCCGGTGTCCCAGGCCGCTCCGGCGCAGGCCGCCCCGCGCGGCGACGCCCCGGCCGCCGCGCCGGCGGCCGGCCCGCGCGGCGTGCTCGACCACGACGCCTACCGCGCCCAGCGCTACTTCCCGGCGCTCGACGGGGTCCGCGCCGTCGCGGTGATGCTGGTCTTCACCGTCCACGTGAAGTACGAGGACTTCTGGAAGCACTTCGCCGGCGGCAACGGCGTGACGATGTTCTTCGTCCTCAGCGGCTTCCTCATCACCACGCTGGCGCTGCGCGAGGAGGGCCGGCGGGGCGCGCTGAGCCTGCGCAGCTTCTACATCCGCCGGCTCTTCCGGATCTACCCGACGTACTTCGGCGTGCTCGCCCTCTACTGCGTGCTGATCTACGGCGCGGGGTTCGTCCCGGAGCGGCGCGGGCTGTTCTCCGACCAGCTGCCCTACTACGTCCTCGGCTTCCCCGAGCACGGCTACTTCGGCCTGAAGGGGATCGAGTCGGGGCCGCCGTTCGCCGCCGCGTGGTCGATCGGGATCGAGGAGAAGTTCTACCTCGTGTGGCCGCTGCTGGGCTTCGTGTTCCTGCGCGGGCGGTTCCGGGCGCGGATCGCCGCCTGCGTGATCGCGGCCGTGTGCTGCGTCACCGCGCCGTCGCTGTGGGACGGCGGCGTCTACCTGCGCGAGTACGTCTTCATCGTGATCGGGGTGATGCTCGCGCTGGCGCTGCACGAGCGGCGCTGGTACGACCGGCTGCGGCTCCTGGCGAGCCGCGGCGTGGTCCTCGCCACCTTCGCCGCGCTGGCGGCGCTGCAGGTGGCCGGCGTGCTCGACGAGCAGCCCGTCCGCGTGCTCGACGGGATCCTCGTGGCCGTCGCGCTGGCCGGGATCGTCATGTCGGCCCGGTCGGACACGGCGTGGCTGCGCGCCCGCCCCATGGTCTTCCTCGGCCAGGTCTCCTACGTCTTCTACCTGACCCACAACTTCGCGCTGAACTTCGTCGAGAAGACCCCGCTGGGCAAGCAGACCCTCCTGTGGTCGTTCGCCGACGTGATCGTGGCCTTCCCGCTCGCGGTCCTGATCGCCTGGGCCATCCACGCGAGCTTCGAGCGGCCGCTGACCCGGGTGGGCCACCGGCTCGCGCACCGCGACAAGCCGTTCCACGCGGTGTAGACGCGCGGCGGGACGGAAGAACCTCGATCCCGCGCGCACCGGCCTCGCGCGTTCGAGGTTGTCCTCGTAGAGCACGGACAACCTCGATTCCACGCCGCCCGGCCTCGCGCGTTCGAGGTTGTCCGGGGACACCGGAACAACCTCAACGCCGCCACCGCCCCGAGCACGCGGTCGAGGTTATTCCCCCACAGCAGTGACAACCTCAACGCCGCCGCCGCCGAGAGCACGCGGTTGAGGTTGTTCGTCTTCAGGGGCGCGGCCGGATGACCCGCCTCCCTCACCAGACGCCGTTCGCCTGACCCGCCGAGGCGTGTCCGGGTGCAGCGCGGCGCGCGTCAGGCCGCCGCGCGCCGGGCGCGGAGAAGGTGGCGTGCGCGGCGGCTGGTCACGCGCAGCGCCGTCCCCGCGCGCGAGCGGTGCAGCGGCTCGTAGAGGCCGCCGAGCTTGGCGACGAACGCGGGAAGGCCGTCGACGCCCGTGACCATCGCGCGGTCGAGCTCGAACGGCCCGCCGCCCCCGAGGCCCAGGCCGGTGACGGCGGCCTCGAAGCCGGCGTCGTGCACGGCCTCGACCGCCGCCGGGCCGAAGCGGCAGTACGGGTACGCGAACGTCGTGGGCGCGACGCCGGTGACGGCCTCGACCCCGGCGCGGCTCCCGGCCACCTCGCGCCCGCAGGCCTCGACGTCCAGCGCCGAGAGGTCCGCGTGGGTGACGGTGTGGGCGCCGAGCTCGATCCCGGCGCCGGCCAGCTCGCGCAGCTCGTCCGCGGTCATCATCCGCGCGCCCAGCGCCGGGTCGAGCCACGGGTTCGGGTGCCCGATCAGCCCCGTGGCGACGTAGACCGTGGCCGGGACCCCGTACTCGCGCAGCAGCGGCGCGACCACGGTCAGGTTGTTGTCCATGCCGTCGTCGAAGGACAGGGCGGCGAGGCCGGGCCGCCCGGCGGCGCGCGCCAGCTCGGCGACGGTGACGAAGCGGAAGCCGGCGTCGAGCAGCAGCTCGACCTGGGCGCGGAAGCGCGCGACCGGCACGCAGAGGTTCTCGGGATCGGCGCCGTAGGGCAGGTCGCCGACGCCGTGGCCGCCCACGATGACCGACCGGCGCTCGCGCAGGCGCCGCGCGGCGGCCACCAGCGCGCGGCGGGCGATGGCGTCGGTTCCGGGCATCGGCGGCCTACTATGCCGCACGATGCCCGCCGGCCGGACCACGAGGGGGACCCGCCGGCGTGCGGGGTGAGCTCCACGCCGGCGCCGAGGCGCTCGAGCTCCTGCGCGGCCCGTGGGACGCGCTCGCCGTGGCGGCCTCGCGCCCCTACGGCGCGCCGGCCTGGCAGCTCGGCTGGTGGCGGCGGGCGGCGCGCCCGGACGGCGAGCCGCTGGCGCTCGTCGCCCGCGACGGCGCTCACATCGCCGGGCTCTTCGCCCTCTACGCCACCCGCACCCCGACCGGCCTGGAGCGCCTGCGCGTGCTCGGCGCGGCGATGGCGCAGGGCACCGGCCCGGTGGCCCTCCCGGGCCGCGAGCCCGAGGTCGCCCGCGCGTTCGCCGAGGCGCTGGCCCTGCGCCGCGGCCCGCGGCCGGCCACGCTGGAGCTCCAGGGCGTCCTCGACGGCGAGCGCTGGGCGGCGCTGATGCGCGACGGCTGGCCGGGGCGCGCGCGCCCGCTCCTGCTGCACGACCGCCGGGTGGTCGCCCCGCTGGTCACGCTCGCCGCCGGGATCGACACGCTCGACGGCTGGCTGGCCGGCCGCAGCGCGAACTTCCGCCAGCAGGTGCGACGGGCGCGGCGCAAGCTGGAGTCGGCCGGCGCGCGCTTCCACCGCGCCGAGTCGCCCGCCGAGATCGCCGCGGTCCTGCCGGCCCTGCTGGCGCTGCACGAGCGCCGCTTCGAGGAGCGCGGCGGCTCGGCCGCCGTGGACGCGCGCACCGAGGCGGTGCTGGCCGAGGTGGCGCGGCAGGCGGGCGGGGGCGGGCGCGCCCACGTCGAGGCGATCGACCTCGACGGCCAGACGATCAGCGCCCACCTCTTCCTGACCGCCGGCGAGGAGATGACGTACTGGCTCGGCGGCTTCGACGACGAGCACGCCGCCGGCAAGCCGGGGCTCGTCGCCCTCGTCGCCGGCGTCGGGACGGCCCTGGAGCGAGGCGTCCGCCGGCTCGACCTCGGCCCCGGCGAGCATCCCTACAAGTACCGGATGGCCGATGCCGAGCGCCACCTCGACTGGCTGCGGCTGCTGCCGCCCGGCCCGCGGCTCCCGCTCACGCTGGCCCAGCTGGCCCCGCGCTGGGCCGCGCGCGAGGCGGTGCGCCGCGTGCCGCCCGAGCGGATCGAGTCGGTCCGCGCACGGTTCAGGCGCGGCTAGCCCTCAGCCCCGCAGCGTCCACACCCCGTGGTCGTCGAGCCACTGCTTGACGTGGCGCTCCCACTTCGTGCGCGGCCGCGCGCCGTAGACGTAGGGGTAGAGCAGCTTGCGGTGCAGCGGCATCGGCGAGGCGCGCCGGTGGCGGCGGATCTCGGCGAAGAGCCGCGGGTGCGCCGAGCGCAGCTCCAGGTAGGCGGCCCGGTGGCGTGACTTCACCTCGTTGAGCATCCGCGTGCCGTGCAGGCGGCGGCGGTAGATCGGGTTCCCCTCCCCGAGGTGCTCCATCCGCGAGCCCCGCTCGGCCAGCGCCATCCACAGGTCCCAGTCCTCGTAGCCGCGGATCCGCCGCCAGCCGCCGAGCTCCTCCAGCGCCGTGCGCCGGAACATCGCCGTCACCGGGTACTCGTTGATGTAGGCGATCCGGAACGGGTCGAGGAACGGCGGCACCGCGCGGCGCAGGTCCTGGGAGCCGAACTCGTCGTAGTCGCCGGCCACGACGGCCGCGCCGGGGACGGCGTCGAGCCGGTCGGCCATCTTCGCGAGCACCCCGGGGACCGCCTGGTCGTCGGCGTCGAGCGGGTAGACGTAGCGCGCCGAGGTGGACGCCAGCCCGGTGTTGCGCGCGGCCGACAGGTGCTGGTTGACCTCGTGGCGGACCACCCGCGTACCGGCGGCCTCGAGCTCGGCCAGGACCTCGCGCGTGGCCAGGTCGGTGGAGGCGTCGTCGACGATCACCACCTCGAGCGGCTCGTCCTCCTGCAGCGACGCGAGCGCCTCGCCGACCACCGCCCCGTCGTTGTAACAGGGGATGATCACCGCGACGCGGGGCTCGGGTCCGACGGTCATGCGGCGGCGAGTCTAGTGTTCGCGCCCGTGAGCGACGCGCAGCCGGTGCCGGTGACCTTCGTCGCGTCGCACGCCCTGCTGGGCGGCTCGGAGCGCTACCTGGAGCTGCTGCTGGACGCCCTGGGCCCCGGCTGGGCCGGTCGCGTGGTCTCGCTGCAGGAGGGGATCGCCGTGGACCGCCTGCGCGAGCTCGGGCACACCGTCGAGGTCATCCCCACGGGCCGCCGCGGCGGCCTGCTGACCGGCGCATGGCGACTGCGCCGGGCGCTGCTGCGCGAGCGCCCCCCGGTCGTCCACGCCAACGGCGTCAAGGCCGCGCTCGTGGCTGCGCTCGCGCTCGTCGGCACCGGCATCCCGGTCCTGTGGGTCAAGCACGACTTCAGCTGGGACGGGCCGCTGGGCCGGCTGATCGCCGCGGGCTGCGCCGAGGTGGTCGGCGTCTCGGCAGCGGTGCTGGAAGCGCTGCGCCACGGCCGCCCGCGCGGGCTGCCGCGCCCGCGGCTGGCCGTCGTGGCCAACGGGATCCCGGTTCCGGAGCTCGATCCGGCGGCCGAGCGCGCACGGGTGCGGGGCGAGCTGGGCATCCCGGCCGACGCGCCGCTGGTGGCGCTGGTCGGCCGGCTGCATCCCGCCAAGGGTCAGATCGAGCTGATCGAGGCCGCCCCGGCGCTGATCGCGGCGGTCCCGGACGCGCGGATCGCGCTCATCGGCGGCGACGACCCCAACCAGGCCGAGTACGCGGCGCGCGTCCGCGCCCGGCTCGACGAGCTCGGCCTCGCCGGCCGGGCGGTCCTGACCGGCCACCGCGGCGACGCCACCGCGGTCATCGCCGCCGCCGACGCCCTCGCGGTGCCGAGCGTCCGCGACGAGCGCGGGATGGGCCGCGAGGGCTTCGGGCTGGCCGGGATCGAGGCGCTCGCCGTCGGCACGCCGGTGGTCGGCTACGGTGACGGCGCGCTGCCCGAGGTCCTCGGCGACGCGGCGCTGCTGGTGGCGCCCGGCGACCGCGCGGCGCTGGCCGCCGCGCTGGCCGAGGTGCTCGGGGCGCCCGGGCGGCGCGCCGAGCTCGCGCAGCGGGGCCGCGACCGCTTCGCCGCCCGCTACCGGATCGACATCACCGCCGCGGCCATGCGCGCGCGTTACCGCGGGCTGGTCACGGGGGGACGCAGCCGCGCGCCGATCCCGCCCGGCAGCATCCCCACCAGCACCGCGAGGTCGGCCGGCGCGACGCGCCGCTCCACCAGCCAGAAGACCACCGGGTAGACCACCGCGCCGGCGGCCAGCGCCAGCAGCGCCACGCCGTGCAGCGCCGCCACGACGCCGGCCATCGCGGCCCCGGCCAGCGCCGCCGACCCGATCGTCGAGAGGACGGGCGGCGCGCCCACCGCGGGGATGACGATCCGCAGCATCATCGCCCACAGCAGCACCTCGGTGCCGAGCATGGCCAGACCCGCGCCGGTGGCCTCCAGCGGCGGGATGAGGGCGAGGTTGAGGGCCACGTTGGCGACGAAGCCGACCGCGAAGCAGCGCAGGATCACCCGTGGGTCGAGCCGCGAGGCGATCAGGGACGAGTTGAGCATCACGTTGCCGAGGACCACGATCGTCGGCGCCAGCCACCGCAGCGCGCCGGCGCCGCCGCCGAAGTCGTCGCCGTAGAACAGCTCGAGGATCGGCCCCGGGATCACCGCGAGCGGGACCGCGCACGGCACGAGCAGGGCGAAGGCCAGCTTGATCGACCGCGCGTAGGCGGCGCGGATCGTCGGCGTCGAGTGCTCGTCGAGGTAGGTGAACATCGCCGAGAACGCGCCGAGCAGCGCCGCGGGGATGAACAGCGTCGCCTCCAGCAGCCGGTAGGCGCCGCCGTAGATGCCGACCACCGCGCTCGTGGCCAGGACGGAGAGCAGGATGGTGTCGAAGCGGGCGATCCCGCCCGAGAAGATGTCCTGGGCGCCGAACGCCAGCGAGCCGCGGCGCAGCTCGCGCCGGCGCTCGGGCGACAGCGCCGGCCGGCCCATCCGCACCCGCCGCGCCAGCGCCAGTCCGCCCACCGCGACGGCGGCGGCCGAGCCGATCACGTACATGCCGGCCACCGCGACCACGCCGAAGCCGAGCGCGAGCACGAGCAGGCCGAGCGCGCCCGAGACCAGCCGCTGGACCACCAGCACGGTGCCGACGAGGTCGCCGCGCTCCAGGCCGTTGAAGGCGGCCACGAAGGTCAGCCGCACGGCGTCGAGCAGGAACGAGAAGGTCAGCAGCAGGACCGCCAGGCGGGTCTGCGAGGAGTAGTCGAGCACCCAGATCAGCGCCAGCGACACCACGATCACCGGAACCGCGCGCACCAGCTTGAGCGCCAGCACGTTGAGCAGCGAGCCCTCCAGCTCGGCCCGGTCGCGCGCGACCCGGCGCAGGAAGTGCCGGTCGAAGCCCATGTTGATGGGGATCGAGGCCAGCTCGGTCCACGCCAGCGCGAACACGAAGACGCCGACGCCGGAGGCGCCCTCGGTGCGCGCGAGGACCGCCATCAGCGCGAGCGTGGCGAACTTGCCGAAGAGCTCGGCGGCCGCCCGGACTCCCGCGTTGCGCGCCACGCGGGCGGCGACGCCGTGTGCCGGCTCGCGTGTGTCGGGCGCGTCGGGCACGGCGAACACCGTAGTCGGACGCGGGGGTTCAGCCCTGAGCCCGGACTGCCGAAGAATTGCGGGATCCATCCGTTACGTGCTTAGAGTGAACGTGCCGGCGCCAGCCGCCGGCCCCGTCGACAAGCGAGCCACCATGCCGTCCCGCCCCATGCCCTCCCGCCTCTTCCGCCCCCGAGCCGTCGTCGCCCTCCTGCTGCTGGCGCTCGCAGCGCCCGCGACGGCGCCGGCCGACCCGGTCGTGGCGGTCGAAGGCGACATCGCCTGCGGCGCGGACTCCTCCTCCACCGCCACCTGCGCCGACGCCAAGACCGCCGACGTCGTCGCCGGCATGGCGCCCGACGCGGTGCTCGCCGTCGGCGACATCCAGTACGAGAACGGCCAGTACCAGAACTTCCTCAACTACTACGACAAGACCTGGGGCCGCTTCAAGCCGATCACGCGGCCGGTCCCCGGCAACCACGAGTACGGCACCTCCGGCGCGGCCGGCTACTTCGACTACTTCAACGGCGTCGGCGCCACCAACGGGCCGGCGGGCGAGCGCGGCAAGGGCTACTACTCGTTCGACGTCGGCACCTGGCACGTCGTCGCGCTGAACTCCAACTGCTCGTTCGTGGCGTGCGCGGCGGGCTCGGCGCAGGAGCAGTGGCTGCGCGCGGATCTCGCCGCGAACACCAGCCCCTGCACGATCGCCTACTGGCACCACCCGCGCTGGTCCTCGGACGCCAACCACCTCGGCACCAGCAACGTCGCCGCGCTCACCCAGGCGCTCTACGAGAGCCGCGTCGACCTGCTGTTCGCCGGCCACGCCCACATCTACGAGCGCTTCGCGCCGCAGACCCCGCAGGGCGCGGTCGACACCGTCAACGGCCTGACGCAGTTCACCGTCGGCACCGGCGGGCGCAGCGAGGCGAGCGTGGCCAGCATCTACGAGCCCAACAGCCGCGCCCGCACCTCGGCGCTCGGCGCCCTGCGGCTCGGCCTGCACAGCGACTACTACGACTACAAGTTCGTCGCCGCGCCGGGCGAGTCGTTCAGCGACTCCGGCAGCGCGGTCTGCCACGGCGCCCAGACCGACCAGCAGAAGGTCCTGACGTTCCCCTCCAGCGCCGACGCCACCGTCCGCAGCGACCGCGCGACGAGCAACTTCGGCGGCACGGCCACCGTCTCCGCCGACGGCAAGCCCGCCACTGACGGCTACTTCAAGTTCGACGTCGACGGCATCAACGGCGGCAAGGTGTCGGGCGCGAAGCTCCGTTTCTACGCCGCGGGATCGTCGAAGTCGGGCGGCACGATCAGCCGCGTCGCGGACTCGACCTGGGGCGAGACGTCGATCAACTGGAACAACCGGCCGTCGCGCGGCAGCTCGCTCGGGTCGATCGGCAAGGTCAGCGCCGGCCGCTGGTACGAGGTCGACGTCACGCCGCTCGTGACCAAGGACGGCACGCTGTCGGTGGCCGTCTCCTCCTCGAGCTCCGACGGGGTCGACTACGCCGCCCGCGAGGGCGGGCCCGCGGTGACGCCGCAGCTCGTCGTCACGGCGACGCCCGGCGACACGACCGCCCCGAGCGTGCCCGGCACGCCGAGCGCGCGCGCGTCGCTGCCCACCCGCGTCGAGCTCTCGTGGGCGCCGAGCACCGACTCCGTCGGCGTCACCGGCTACCGCGTGTTCCGCGACGGCACGCCGATCGCCACCACCGACTCGACCACCTACGCCGACGGGACGGTGTCGGCCTCGACCGCCTACCGCTACAGCGTGAGCGCGTACGACGCCTCCGGAAACGAGTCGGCCCGCTCGGGCGAGGCGGCGGTGACCACGCCGGGCGAGTCGGCAGGCGGCGGCACCATGACGTTCTTCCCGACCGACGACACCTACGTCAACGACGACAACCCGAACGCCAACCACGGCGTCGAGGCCACGGTGATCGTCGACGGCAGCCCGCGGCGCAACGTCTTCCTGAAGTTCGACGTCTCGGGCGTCGGCAGCGCCGGGGTGGCCTCCGCGGTCCTGCGCCTGAAGACCGAGAACGCGTCGCTCACCGGCGGCACGGTCCGCAAGGTCTCCGACTCCTCGTGGAGCCAGGGCACGCTGACCTGGAACAACCAGCCCTCGGCGGGCTCGACCGCCCTGGGCAGCTTCGGCGAGGTCATCCCCACCAACAGCTACGACGTCGACGTGACGCCGGCGATCACCGGCAACGGCGCCGTGACGCTGCGCGTGGACTCGACGGACGGCGACGGGGCGGCGTACTACGCGTCCGAGGCCGCGCCGAGCTCGACCGGCGTGAGCAAGGCCCCCCGGCTCATCGTCACCACCAAGTAGGGGCGCGGCCGGCCGCATGGGCGTGCGCCCGCGCGGCGCGACGGCCGGACGGGTCGACGCGCTGATCACCGAGGGCGAGTCGCGGACCGCGCTGGCCGGCGCGCGAGCGCTGGGCCGTGCGGGGCTGCGCCCGCTCGTGCTGGGCCCGCGGCGTGACGCGGCCGCCCTGTGGTCGCGCTTCACGGCCGCCCGGGCGACCGGTCCGGCGCCGGGCGCGCCGGGCTTCGCCGAGCGGATCGGCGCGCTCGCCGCCGCGCACGGGCCGCTGGTCGTCCACCCGGGGCAGGAGGACACCCTCGATCCGCTGAGCGCGGCGATGGACGCCCTG
>DASVQH010000542.1:0-11291 GCA_036389195.1 Solirubrobacteraceae bacterium | reverse complement strand
GCCGATCACCGACGGCCGCGCGCTCCTGCACTACTTCCGCACGACGAACGACGGGCGGATCCTCTTCGGCTGGGCGGGCGGCCGGATGGCCTGCGGCGGGCGCGCGGCCGGGCGGATGGACGTCGACGCCGACGCGGCCGGTCAGGCCGCCCGCGACCTCGTCCGCTTCTTCCCGACGCTACGCGGAAGGCAGATCGAGCACGCCTGGGGCGGCCCGATCGACGTCTCCCCCACCCACCTGCCGGTCGCCGTCTCGCTCCCCGGCGGCCGCGCGTTCGCCGGCTTCGGCTTCACCGGCAACGGCGTCGGCCCGTCGCACCTGCTCGGCCGGGTGCTCGCGGGGCTGGCGCTGGGGCGCGGCGACGCGCTGACCGGGCTGGCCCTGGTCGATCCCCCGCCGGTCCGCGTCCCACCCGAGCCGCTGCGGGTGGCCGGCGCGGCGCTGATCCGCCGCGCGCTGGTGCGGCGCGAGGCGATCGAGGAGACGGGCGCGCGCGCCGACGCGCTGACGCGCGGCCTCACCGCGCTGCCCGAGCTGCTCGGGATGCACATCGTGCGCTAGCCGGCGGCGGCGAAGACGGCCCGCGCGCGGACGATCTCGTGCCCCTCGACGAGCAGCGAGCAGTCGGCGAACGCGAGCGTGCCGCCGACGCGGTCGACCCGCGCGCGGGACTCGATCCAGTCACCCGTGTTGGCGGGCTTGAGGAAGTCGACGGTCAGGCTGACCGTCGCGCGGCCCTTGTCGTCGTCGGCGTCGGCCTCGATGGCGCGGCCGAGCGTGAAGTCGGCGAAGCTCGAGAGCAGGCCGCCCTGGACGGTGCCGCGATGGTTGAGGTGGCGCTCCTGCGCGCGCAGCCCGAAGATGCGCTCGCCGTCGCGCTCGCCCACGTGGACGGGCCCGATCTCCTGCAGGAAGGGGCCTTGCTCGGGGTAGGGCTCGAAGCCGCTGGGGACGTCCATGGGCGGGGACCGTACCGGCCGCCGCCCGTTGCGCTCGGTCGAAGATCCGGTTAGGTTCGGCCCGGCCACCACTGGAGGGGACATGCCGGACCTCACGAACACCCCTGCGCTCGACCTCGCCATCGCGCTGGCGTTCATCTTCCTGGCCCTCAGCCTCGTCGCCACGGCGATCCAGGAGCTGGTCTCGGCCCTCCTCGCGCTGCGGGCCGCGAAGCTGGAGGACGGGCTGCGCAACATGCTCGAGCGCTCGGACGGCAGGGGTCGTGCCAAGGGGGAACGGGGTCTCGCCACCGAGGTCCTGAACCAGTCGCTCATCGCCTCGTTGCGCGGCAAGCACCGGTCCAAGCTCTTCCCCGACGTGGCGCTCCTGGTCCGCCCTCGCTGGAAGGGCCGCCGCCCGCCCTCCTACGTCTCGCCGCGCGCCTTCTCGCTGGCGCTCCTCGACGTCCTCGTGCCCGAGCCGGGGAAACCGTCGTTCGACAAGGTCAAGGACGCGGTCACCGCGAAGAAGCTCCCGGCCGGCGTCCAGAAGCGCCTGCTGCTCCTCCTTGACGAGGCCGGCGGGGACGTCGACCGGTTCCGCCGCAACGCCGAGGCGTGGTTCGACGACACGATGGCCCGGGTGTCGGGCTGGTACAAGCGCCAGGCCCAGATCATCCTCGCCGTGATCGCCGCCGCTCTGACGATCGGCCTCAACGTCAACACGATCGCCATCGCGGAGCGCATCTGGGACGACCCGTCGGTGCGCGCGGCGGTGGTCGCCGCGGCGCAGTCCCCCGAGGTCACCGGGTCGCTCGAAGGCGAGACCGCGAAGGAGAAGCTCGCGAACGCCGCGGCCAACGCCGAGGACCTTCCCGCGCTCGGCATCCCCGTGGGCTGGTCGGGCACGGACCCTTCCGTCGTCCCGTCGCTGACGTCCGTCGAGCGCTTCCTGCGGACGGTCGGCGGGTGGCTCATCACGATCGCAGCCCTCTCGCTGGGCGCGCCGTTCTGGTTCGACGCGCTGAGCCGGCTCTCGCGCCTGCGCGGGACGGGCAAGCCGGAGGCCCCGCTGCCCGCCTCGGAGCGCGGAGCGCCCAACGAGCGGACCGGCGGCCTCCTCTAGAGCAGGCCCTGCTGGTAGGCGAAGACCACGGCCTGCACGCGGTCGCGCAGCCCGAGCTTCTGCAGCACGTGGCTGACGTGGGTCTTGACCGTGGCCAGCGACACGACGAGCCGGTCGGCGATCTCGGCGTTCGAGAGGCCCTCGCCGACGAGCTTGAGCACTTCCAGCTCGCGATCGGACAGCTCGTCGGCACGCCCGGCGGGCCGGCTGAGGCCGGACGGCGGCCGGGCGACGTAGTGCTCGACGAGCCGGCGCAGCACGGACGGCGCGAACAGCGACTCGCCGGCGGCGACCGCGCGGACGGCGTCCGAGAGCCGCTCGCGGTCGACGTCCTTGAGCAGGAAGCCGCTGGCGCCGGCGCGCAGCGCGTCGTAGACGTGCTCGTCGAGGTCGAACGTCGTGAGCATGAGGACCTTCGTCGGCGCGCCGGAGAGCGCGATCCGGCGGGTCGCCTCGATCCCGTCCATCCGCGGCATGCGGACGTCCATCAGCGCGACGTCGGGCTGCAGCCGCCGGACCAGCTCGACCGCCTCGGCGCCGTCGGCCGCCTCGCCGGCGATCTCGAAGCCGGCGAGCTCGAGGATGAGCCGGAAGCCCGCCCGTACGAGCTGCTGGTCGTCGGCCAGCAGGACGGTGGTCACGCGCGGTCTCCGAGCGGGAGCGTCGCGACGACCGCGAAGCCGCCCGCGGGCTCCGGGGCGGCCGAGAGGGTGCCGCCGTGGGCGCGGACCCGCTCGCGCATCCCGAGGAGGCCGTGGCCGCCGGCGTGGCCGTTGACGGGCGGGCCCCCGGGGGCGTTGCGGACGGCGATCGCCAGCGCGTCGGCCCTCCAGTCCAGGCGCACGGTCGTCGGCGCGCCCGGGGCGTGCTTGCTCACGTTGGTCAGCGCCTCCTGGACGATCCGGTAGGCCGCCAGGTCGAGGCTCGCGGGGACCGGGCGCGGGGCGCCGTCGACGCGCAGCTCGACCGGCACGCCGGCAGTGCGGGCGCGGTCGACCAGCGCCCCCGCGTGCGCGAGCCCGGGGAGCGGCGCGCGGTCGTCGCCCGGGGCGTCGCCGTCCTCGCGCAGGACGCCGAGCAGCCGGCGCATGTCCGCCAGGGCGTCCCTGGCGGACGCGTTGATGGCCTTCAGCGGCGCGCGGGCGAGCCGGGGGTCGCGGTCCAGGGCGGCCTCGGCGGCGTCGGACTGGATCGCGATGACGCTGACGCCGTGGGCGACGATGTCGTGCAGCTCGCGCGCCACCCGCGCGCGCTCCTCCGCGACGGCGGCGCGCGCGCCGAGCTCGCGCTCGCGCTCCAGGTGCACCGTGAGCTCCTCCAGCCGGCGGTTGCGCTCGCGCTCGTGGCGCAGGAAGCGGCCGAAGGCGATCGGCGCGAGGACGATGAGGATCCCGCCGGCGTACTCGCCGATGCCGAGGTCCTGCTGGATCGCCGTCGCCACCGAGACGATGACCCCGAACAGCGCGACGGCCGCGATCACCGGCCACCGCTGCACGCGCAGCCCCAGCGATCCGAACAGCAGGCAGGCGACGACGTAGCCGAGCAGCAGGAAGCCGTCGGTGGGGATCAGCCAGGCGGTCGAGCCCGCGATCGCCGCCTCGACCGGCCGCACGCGCCGCCAGGCGACCGGCAGGGTGCTGCCCAGGGCGACGACCGCGCCGACGGCGCGCGGCCCGATCGGCAGGAAGACCAGGACCTGGGCGAGGCACAGGAGCGCGAGGGCGCCCGCCAGCGCCGCGTCGCCGCGGGTGACGCCCGGGCCGAGCGTCGGGCGGAGCCTGTCGAGCGTCGGCGACATCGGTCGGGGCGACCGTACATCCGGCGCCCGACGGTCGCATCGGTCGCAGGGATGAGCCGATTCAGCCCGACGCCCGATGGCGGGCCGCGCGCCGCCCGGCAAGGTCGGTCCGGACACCCCGTCGACCCCGAAGGAGCCCCACCGTGCCGACCACCTCCACCTCCCCCCTCGCGTTCCCCGAGACCGCCGCGGCGCCGGCGAAGGGCGGCGACGCCCCGCGCCCGCTGCTCCGCGTCGCCCAGGCGCTGATGATCGGGCCGCTCGGCGCCCTCGTGATCTTCGGGTCGCTCTACTTCGGCGTCATCGCGCCCGAGGAGACGATGGACGCGGTCGACTGGCTCGTCGGCGCCTGGGCCTTCACGATGGGCGTCGCCAGCGTCGTCCTCGCCACCCGCCTGGCCTCCGGCGGCGCGCGGGTCGTGCGGCTGGCGATGGGCCTCGTGGCGCTGCACGTCGCGTTCGGCGTCGTCAAGCTCGCCGTCTACCAGGAGAGCGCGGCGTTCACGTTCATGGCCGTCGACGTCGTGCTGCTGGCGATCCTCGCGCGGGTGCGCGCGCCGGCGGGTCGCTAGCCCGGAGCCCCCGCTCGATCGCCGCTGCGCGCGGTGATCGTCGTGACCGGGAGGCCGAGCCCGGTCAGCTTGCGGGGCAGGTCGATGTGCAGCCAGCGCGAGACGCGGGTGGGCAGCGTCGAGAGGATGATCTCGTCGTAGCCGCGCAGGTTGACGGCGTCCTGGATGGCGTCGAGCGGGTCCGCGCCGCCGATGAGCCCCTCGACCGGCCCGCCCGCGGCTTCCTCGAGCAGCGGCATGGCGAGCGCGAGGGTCTGCTCGGCTTCCGTGGTCGGCGCGTCCTCCGGGTCGGTCACGCGCATGAGCCCGTGCGCGACGCTGGGCACGAGCAGCGTGAAGACGCACGGAGACTGCGCGGCGCGATCTCGCACCGCGTCGAGCAGCGCGGGCGTGGCGGCCGTGCGGTTGGCGACGACGAGGACCCGGGTGGACTCCATGCGACCCTCCTTGTGCGGATGCGTACGCGCCAGCCTACACCCGCGCGCCTATCGTCTGCAGCCGTGTCCCTCGCGCCCGCGCCCACCCCCCGCGAGCTGCGCGCGCGCCTGGCCGGCCTCACGCTGCGCGACGAGGCGCGGCTGCGGCGCCGCGCCGACCGGGTCCGCCGCCACCCCGACGATCCCGACCAGCTCCAGCGGCTGCTCGCCGAGATCGAGAAGGGCGAGCAGCGCATCGAGCGGCGCAAGGCGGCCGTGCCGGCGGTCTCCTATCCCCCCGAGCTCCCCGTCTCCGCCCGGCGCGACGATCTGCTCCGAGCCATCCGCGACCACCAGGTCGTCGTGGTGGCCGGCGAGACCGGCTCGGGCAAGACGACGCAGCTGCCCAAGCTCTGCCTGGAGCTGGGCCGGGGGATCCGCGGGGCGATCGCCCACACGCAGCCGCGCCGGCTGGCCGCGCGGACGGTGGCCGAGCGCATCGCCGACGAGCTGGACGTGCCGCTCGGGGAGGCGGTCGGCTACGCGGTGCGCTTCAGCGACCGCTCGAGCCAGGACACGCTGGTGCGGCTGATGACCGACGGGCTGCTGCTGGCCGAGACCCAGCACGACCGGCTGCTGCGCCGCTACGACACGATCATCATCGACGAGGCCCACGAGCGCAGCCTCAACGTCGACTTCCTGCTCGGCTACGTGAAGTCGATCCTGCCCAAGCGGCCGGACCTCAAGCTGATCATCACGTCGGCGACGATCGACCCCGAGCGCTTCGCGAACCACTTCGACGGCGCGCCCGTCGTCGAGGTCTCCGGCCGCACGTACCCGGTCGAGGTCCGCTACCGGCCCGCGCCCGAGGAGGACCCCGACCGCGACCAGGTCGAGGCGATCGGCGACGCCGTCGAGGAGCTGATGGCCGAGGGGCGCGGCGACGTGCTGGTCTTCCTCTCCGGCGAGCGCGAGATCCGCGACACCGCGGAGGCGCTGTCCGGCCGCCTGCCGCAGAGCACCGAGGTCCTCCCCCTCTACGCGCGGCTGTCCTCCGACGAGCAGCAGCGCGTGTTCCGGCCGGGCGGCGCGCGCCGCGTCGTGCTGGCCACCAACGTCGCCGAGACGTCGCTCACCGTGCCCGGCATCCACTACGTCGTCGATCCCGGGACCGCGCGGATCAGCCGCTACAGCTCCCGGCTGAAGGTCCAGCGGCTGCCGATCGAGCCGATCTCGCAGGCGTCGGCCGACCAGCGCAAGGGCCGCTGCGGGCGCGTGGCCGAGGGCATCTGCATCCGGCTGTACTCCGAGGACGACTTCGAGGCCCGCCCGCGCTACACTGATCCGGAGATCCTGCGCACGAGCCTCGCCGCGGTGATCCTGCAGATGGCGGTCGCCGAGCTCGGCGACATCGAGGTGTTCCCGTTCCTCGACCCGCCCGACCGCCGGCAGGTGCGCGACGGGATCAACCTGCTCCACGAGCTGGGGGCGCTCGAGCTGCCCGGGCAGAGGCTGACGCCGCTCGGCCGCAAGCTCGCCGCGCTGCCGGTCGACCCGCGAATGGGCCGGATGGTCCTCGAGGCCGACAAGCGCGGGTGCGCGCGGGAGGTCGTCGTCATCGCCGCGGCGCTGTCGATCCAGGACCCGCGCGAGCGGCCGGCCGACCACGCCGCGCAGGCCGACCAGCTGCACGCGCGCTTCAAGGACGAGGACTCGGACTTCGTCGCCTACCTGAACCTGTGGCAGCACCTGCGCGAGCAGCAGCGCGCGCTCTCGGGCAACCAGTTCCGCAAGCGCTGCCGCGCGGAGCACCTGCACTACCTGCGCATCCGCGAGTGGCAGGACCTCGTCGCCCAGCTGCGCCAGTCGGCCAAGGACGTCGGCGTCCACGCGAACCCCGCGCAGGCGCCCGCCGAGCCGCGGGAGATCCACACCGCCCTGCTGGCCGGGCTGCTCTCCCACGTCGGCCTGCGCGACGCCGCGCGGCGCGAGTACGAGGGCGCCCGCGGCGCGCGGTTCTCGATCTTCCCCGGGTCCACGCTGGCCCGCAAGCCGCCGAGCTGGGTGATGGTCGGCGAGCTGGTCGAGACCTCGCGGCTGTTCGGCCGCACCGCCGCCCGCATCCAGCCCGGCTGGGTCGAGCCGCTGGCCGGCCACCTGATCAAGCGCACCTACGCCGAGCCGCGCTGGGACCGCAAGCGCGCCGCCGTCGTGGCCACCGAGCGCGCGACGCTCTACGGGCTGCCGATCGTCGCCGGGCGGACCGTCCCCTACGGGCGCATCGACCAGGCCGTCGCGCGCCACGTGTTCCTGCAGCGCGCGCTCGTCGAGGGCGAGTGGGACACCCGCCACGAGTTCGTGGCCCGCAACGCGGAGCTCGTCGAAGAGCTCGAAGCGCTCGAAGACCGCGCCCGCCGGCGCGACCTGCTGGCCGGCGACGACGCGCGGGTGGCGTTCTTCGACGCCCGGATCCCCGCCACCGTGGTCTCGGGGGCCGACTTCGACCGCTGGTGGCGCGACGAGCGCCGCCGCGACCCGCACCTGCTCGACTACTCCCGCGAGGTGCTGCTCGCGCCGCACGCCGCCGACGCGGTGGACCCGCGGACCCGCCCGGACGTCTGGCGCCAGGGCGACCTCGAGCTGGCGCTCAGCTACCGCTTCGAGCCGGGCGCCGAGCACGACGGCGTCACCGTCCACATCCCGCTCGCCGTGCTCGGGCAGGTCCGCCCGGAGGGCTTCGACTGGCTCGTCCCGGCCTTCCGGCTGGAGCTGATCACCGCGCTGATGCGCTCGCTGCCCAAGGAGCTGCGCAAGGCGCTCGTGCCGGTGCCCGACGTGGCCGCCGCGGTGGTCGGCCGGCTGCGCCCGCGGCGCGGCGCGCTCATCGACGCCCTGGCCCGGGAGCTGGAGGCCGCGCACGGCGTGCGGGTCCCGCGCGCGGCGTTCGACCCGGCGCGGCTCCCGCCCCACCTGCGGATGACCTTCCGGATCGAGGACGAGCAAGGCGCCGCGCTGGCCGAGGGCACCGACCTCGACGCCCTGCGCGCCCAGCTGCGCCCGCGGCTGCGCGCCCAGCTCGGGCGGGCCACCGAGGGGCTGGAGCGCAGCGGCCTGACGGCCTGGACGCTCGGGACGCTGCCGCGGACGGTCACGCTGCCCGGGACCGGCGGGGCGGTCGAGGCCTATCCGGCGCTGGTCGACGAGGGCGAGACGGTCGGCGTGCGCGTGCTCGACACCCCGGCGGCCCAGGCCCGCGCGATGGCCGCCGGGACGCGCCGGCTGCTCCTGCTCACCATCCCCAGCCCGCTCAAGCCGCTCGGCGCACGGCTCGGCCCGGCGGCGCAGCTGTCGCTCGCCACGGCGCCGCACGGGTCGCTGCGCGCGGTGCTCGACGACGCGATCGTCGCCACCGTCGACGCGCTGATGGCTCAGGCCGGCGGCCCGGCGTGGGACGAGGCGGGCTTCGCGCGCCTGCGCGGGCACGTCGCCGGGCGGCTCGTGCCGACCACGGAGCGGGTGGTCGACCAGGTCGTGGCGATCCTCGACGCCCGCCGCGCGGTGCAGCGCCGGCTCGAGGCGATCGCGAGCGTGCCCGCGCTGCGGCCGGCGCGCGACGACGTCGCCCGCCAGCTCGGCCGCCTGGTGTTCCCCGGCTTCGCGGCCGCGACCGGCACCCGCCGGCTGGGCGACGTCGAGCGCTACCTGCGGGCGGCCGAGCGCCGGCTGGAGCGCCTGCCGGACGCCCCGGCCCCCGACCTCGACAAGCTGCGCGCGATCGCCGAGCTCGAGGCCGCCTACCGGGCGAAGGTGGAGGCGCTGCCGGCGGGCGCGCCGCGGCCCGCCGCGCTCGTCGAGGCGCGTTGGATGCTCGAGGAGCTGCGGGTCAGCCAGTTCGCCCAGGCGCTCGGCGTGCGCGGGCAGGCGTCGGCCAAGCGGGTGCGCAAGCTGCTGGCGGAGGCCTGAGGCGTGGCTCGCGCCCTCCTCGCCGCGGCCGTCGCCGTCCTCGCCCTCGCCGCGCCGGCGCACGCCCAGGGGTCGTGCGCCGACGCCGCCGTGGTCGACGGTCGCCTGCTCATGGGCACCCAGATCGACCACCCGGACCGCCTTCCGCCGTCCGGCGGGCCGTACCGCGCGGTCCTCCCGCGCTGCGGAGAGGTGCCCGACCGTCCCCTGCTCCTCGTCCGCCTGCGCGGCGTGCCGCCGGCCGTCGCGGTCGTCGACCGCGCGCGGGAGACCCTCTATCGCGACGAGAACACGCTCGTGGCGCTGGCCGTCCATCCCCTCCACGGGGTGATCACGGACCCCGGCCCATCGCTGCGCGCCGATGGCGGCTGTCGCGCCTTCCCTACGCCGGTGGCGGGCTTCGCCAGAAGCAACACCGGCGCCGGCCTGACGATCGCCGCCGGCGCCCGGCGCGTGCGCGTGCGGCTCGACCCGACGACGGTGATCGCCGGCGCGCCCGCCTACACGCCGATCCGGCCCGGCCAGAAGCTGCGCATCGACAGCTCGCGCTGCGGCCGCAGCCGCGTCGCCGACCGCATCGCGGTCACCGGGCCGGTGCCACCCGGCGAGCGCTACGCCGGCGATCCCGTCACCGACAGGCTGGGCACCGGCGGCGACGCGAGCGACACCATCACGTACGTCGTCCCCGCCGTGATCCTCGGCGTCGCGCTGCTGCTGATCGTCGTGGTCGGCGTCGCGCTGCTGGGGCCGCGCCGGCGTCCTAGGGCGCCACGGTGACGACCTCCCACAGGCGGTCGTCGTGCGGGTCGGCCGCGTCGGGGTGGAGCAGCCCGAAGCGGCGGTGCTCCTCCGGCGACAGCTCGTCGCGGAAGACGTCGACGCGGACGGAGAACCCGGCGCGCGCCAGGCGGTCGGCGTAGTCGTCGCCGTAGACGCGGACGTGGTCCTCCTGGCCGAAGCGCGCGAGCCGCTCGGCCGGGCCGAGCGGCCCGCCCTCCTCCTCCAGCGTCGGCCCCCGCCGGCGCGGGACCTGGAGGATCGCCCGCCCGTCCGGCTCCAGCACCCGCCGGATCTCCGCGAACGCGCGTGCCTCGTCGTCGACGTGCTCGAGCACGTGGACGCAGAGCAGCAGCGTGACGCTCGCGTCCGGCAGGTCCAGGCTTCGCAGGTCCAGCACCCGGTCGGCGGCCCCCGGCGCGAGGTCGCCGCTCTGATAGTCGACCCCGGGCACCGCCCGCAGCCGCCGGGCCAGGGGCTGCTCGGGCGCGAGGTGGACGACGCGCGCGCCGGGGCGCAGCAGCCCGGGCCGCCGCTGGAGGTAGAGCCACAGGTGCCGGTGGCGCTCCAGCGAGCCGCAGCGCGGGCACCGGGCGTCCCGGCGCCCGGCGTACGGCTCGAACCGCCGGAACGCGGCCTCGCAGAGCGGGCAGCTCCGGGACCGGGCGAACAGAGCGAGCGCCCTAGAGGTCGACCGCGACGCCCGAGCTGAACCCGTCGCCGGCCACGATCGCGTCGATGACCTCCGCCGGCGCCGGGCGGTCGAGCATCACGACCATCACCGCGACGCCGCCGTCGCCGGCGGCCTCCTCGTCGGGCAGCTGGCCGACCGACGCCGAGGCGATGTTGATGCCGTGCTCGCCGAACGCGGTGCCGACGCGGCCGATCATCCCTGGCACGTCGCGGTAGCGGAACAGGGCCACGTGCTCGCCGAGCTGGAGGTTGAAGCGCTGGCCCCACGCCTCCAGCAGGTGCGGGCGGTTGCGCTGGCCGACCGTCGTGCCGACGACGCGCACCCGGGTCTCGCCGGCCACCACCGTCACGCGGACGAGGCTCGCGAAGTCGCGGGCGCTGGTGCGGCGCGACTCGACGATCTCGATGCCGCGCTCCTCGGCGGCGGCGCGGGCGTTGACCGCGTTGAGCGGCTCCTCGGTCTTGCCGTCGAGCACGCCGAGCACGACCTCGGTGGCCAGCGGGCGGACGTCGCGCTCGGCCAGCTGGCCGAGGCACTCGATCTCCACCCGGTCGACCCCCGCGCCCTCGACGAGCGCGATGGCCAGGCGCCCGAGCGAGCGCGAGAGGCCGAGGAACGGCCCCAGGAACGCCAGGTCCTCGGCGGCGACCGCGGGCACGTTGACCGCGGTGGTGACGCTGCCGCCGGTGAGCGCGGCGACGATCTGCTCGGCCGCCTGGTAGCCGGCGCGGTCGGTCGCCTCGGCGGTCGAAGCGCCCAGGTGCGGCGTCACCACGACGTTCGGATAGCCGAACAGCGGGTGGTCGGTGACCGGCTCGGAGCGGAAGACGTCGAGCGCGGCGCCGCCGACCTTGCCCGAGTCCAGCGCCGCCTGCAGATCCGCATCGACGATCAGCGGCCCGCGGGCGACGTTGAGGATCCGCACGCCGTCCTTGCACTTGGCCAACGCCTCGGCGTCGAGCCAGCCCTCGGTGTCCGGGGTCTTCGGGAGGTGCAGGGTGATGAA
>DASVQH010000541.1:0-5295 GCA_036389195.1 Solirubrobacteraceae bacterium | reverse complement strand
CACACCGACGGCGACATCGAGCGCATCCTCGAGGTCAACGTGCTCGGCGCGATGGCCGGCTCGCGCGTGGCGGTCGAGGCGATGCGCGCGACCGGCGGCGACATCCTCAACCTGTCGTCGATGTCGGCGTTCGGCCCCGTGCCGGGGCTCGCGGTCTACGCGGCGTCCAAGGCGGCGGTGCTGAGCTTCTCGATGTCGCTGCAGGGCGACCTGCGAGAGGCCGGCATCCCGATCCGCGTGCACGCGCTGTGCCCCGACGCGGCCGACACCCAGATGGTGCGCGACGTCGAGCGCGAGCCCGACGCGGCGATCCTCTTCTCCGGCGGCTCGCTGCTCACCGCCGAGCGGGTGGCCGACGAGGCCGTCGCGCTGCTCGGCAGCCGCCGGATCGTGCGCGCGCTGCCCGGCTGGCGCGCGGCGCTGGCCCGCTCGGGCGCGCTGGCGCCCGCGGGCGGCCTGACGCTCCTGCGCGTGCTGCGCCGGGTCGGCGACCGCCGCCGGCCGCAGCGGTGACCCTCCCCCCCACCGTCGCCCCCGGCTGGGCACCGCGCGACGCCGCCTGGCTGGCCCGCGCGCCCTCCGAGCACGCCGGCTCCCCGGCGCGGCCGCTGTTCATCGGCGCCTGCCCGCGGTCGGGGACGACGCTGTTGCGGGTCATCCTCGATCACCACCCGCACCTCGCGATGCCGCACGAGACGGACTTCCTGCGGCCGCTGTGGTGGCAGCGCCACCGCTTCGGCGATCTGACCGTGCGGGCGAACCGGCGGCGGATCGGCGAATGGATCTTCACGAACCCGGAGCGGCGCGGTCGCCGCCTGCGGGCCGGGCACTGGACGCGCCGCGAAGCGATCCGCCGGATCGCCAACGCGCCCCCGACGATCGGCTCGATCGCCCAGGCGTGCTTCCTGCTCTACGCCGAGGCGCACGACAAGCTGCGGTGGGGCGACAAGCGCCCGGCCTACAGCGGGTTCATCGGGATGCTGCTCGAGATGTTCCCGGACGCCCAGTACGTCAACGTCGTGCGCGACCCGCGCGGCGCGGTCGCCTCGCAGCTGGGGATGGGCTGGGACGCGCCCGAAGTCGCCGTCGCGGCGGCGACCGCCCGCTGGGAGGCGGCGATCCGGCGGACGGACCACTTCGCGCGCCGCCTGCGCCCCGACCAGGTCATGGACCTGCGCTACGAGGACCTCGTCGCCGACCCGCACGGAACGATGGCGCGCGTCGCGGACTTCGCCGGGCTGCGCGGCGGCGAGGCGATCGACCGCATGCTCGGCGCGGAGCGCACAGGCTTCCGCGGCGTGCACGAGCGGGTGACCCAGCCGGTGACGACCGCCTCGATCGAGCGGTGGCGCGAGCGCCTGACGCCCGTCCAGGTCGCACTCGTCGAGTCCGCCGCCGCGCCGCACCTGGAGCGGTTCGGCTACCGACCGGCGGAGGATCTCAGCGCGGCCCCCGCGCCGGCCGATGTGCTCGAGCTGGCACGGCAGCGGCGGTCGAGCGCGCTGGAGTGGCGGCGCTCCCAGCTCGGCGAGCTCGCCCGGCGAGCCGGCTACCGCCAGCCCGTCGCGGCGTGGGTGCAGTAGCCGCTCGCTAGAGCGGGCGCCGGTACTCCACTATCTCGAGCCCGGCGCGGTCGTCGAGGAACGCCTCGCCCGCCGGCCGCCAGCCGTCGCGCTCGTAGAACCGGCGCGCGCGGGCGTGGGCCGCGGCGACGAACAGCCGCATCTGCGTGAACCCGCCCTGCCGGGCTCGCGCCACCGCGGCGGCGAGCAGGTCGCGGGCGAGCCCGGTCCCCCAGCGGTCCTCGCGCACGAACAGGTTCGCCAGGTGAGCGAGCCCGGGCTCCTCGGAGGGGCGCGAGTGGCGGGTCACCGGCAGCACCGTCACCTGGCCGGTGATCGCGCCGTCCCCGTCCACGGCGTAGACGCACCACACGTCCGGATGCCCGAGCTTCGCGCGCGTCTCCGCGGCCTCCTCCTCGACGGTCGGCGGCGCCCACCCGGCCGGTGCGAACGCGCGATAGCCCGCGTACTCGGCGACCACGGCGGCGGCGAGGCGGTCGGCGGCGGCGGGCGTCGCGCGCCGCAGGGACGAGCTCGGTGGCGTCGCGCCGACCACGGGGGCAGTATCCATCTCCACCCCTCCGACCTCGCAAAGTGGGACGAAACGTGGCAGGGTGGAGGGCGTCGCATGCCGTTCCTCGCCTTGCTCCTCGCCGCGCTGCTCCTCCTCCCCGCCGGCGCCTCCGCCGCGCTGCCCGCCAAGGGCCGCAGCTACCAGGCCCACGACCACACGACCCCGGGGAAGAACTGGCACGTCCAGTTCGACGTCGGCCGCCGCAACGCGCACCTGGTCAGCACGCTGGTCGTCTACGCCGAGCAGTGCGACGTCACCGCGGCGGCCGAGAAGGTGCCGATCGCCGACGACGGCTCGGTGCAGGCGAGCGGCAAGCTCAGGCGCGGCGGGTGGGAGGTCCAGGGGACGTTCACGGCGCCCGACACCGTCACGGGCACCTTCCGCGTCTTCAAGGGCCGCTGCGACACCGGCGTCCTGCCGTTCACGATCTCGCCGCTGACCGCCGGCACGCACAACCACGGGCCGAAGTTCCCGGACTTCTCGCTGGCCGACGTCCACGCGACCCGCCAGGCGATCCAGATGCGCCACCGCGTGTTCCGTGCGCGCGACGAGCGCTTCCCCACCTACCAGGCCGCCCGGGCGCTCGGGTTCGACCGCTTCCACACGCGCTGGAAGCGCCCGCTGGTGTTCCACCTGCGCAAGAGCGCCTACGTGGGCGACGACCGGATCTTCGACGCCTGGCGCCCCGAGTCGCTCGTCTACTGGTGGCCGGTCAAGGGCGACCCGATCCTGCTCGGGATGATGTTCCGCGTCCCGTCGGGCTCGCGGCCCGACTACGCGGGGCCGATCCCCATCTACCACCAGCACACCACCCGCTACGGGGGGCTCGGGCCGACGCAGATGACCCACGTGTGGCTGACCGGCGACCTGCGCTCGGCGTGGTCGAACTGCCTCCCCGTGCCCGAGTTGCAGGCGGCCAACCCCGCCTTCCGCTACGTCACGCCGGCGACGCCGGGCTCCGGGCCCGAGTCCGCCCCCTGCTGAGCGGTCGCCCGCCAGACCCGTGAGGCCGGGCTTCAGGCCCGTCGCCCGCGTGCCGATGGGAGCGCATGATGGTCGAGGGCTCCACGATCCGGCGCATCACGATCGTGATGTACGGCGGCGCGATCTTCGGGCTGCTGTGCGCCATCTTCGGCCCCGACCCGGATCCGAGCGATCACACCGCCTTCGCGGTGATCATCGGCCTCGCCGTCGTCGCGCTCGCGACGTTCGTGGCCCATCGCTCGTGGGGCATCGGGCTCGTCCGCGCCGGCGGCTTCTACGGCGTGGCGATCACCTGCTTGTGCGCCGCCGTGGCGCGCCCGACCAACGGCGTGCCGCTCTACACGATCTGGCCGCTCCTCATCAGCGCCTACGCGCTCCCGCGCCGCGACTTCGCGGTGCTGCTCGGCGCGACGTTCGCCGGCCTGGCCGTCGCGATCGGCGGCTTCGTCGACCCGCCGGCGCGACTCAACCTGTGGCTGGACACGACGCTCACCGTCGGCTTCGCCGCGCTGGTCGTCCGGATGCTGCGCGAGAAGCTCGACGCGCTCGTCGCCGGGCTGCGGGGCGTGGCCGAGCAGCTCGACGAGACCGCCCGCCGCGACTCCCTGACCTCGCTGCCCAACCGCCGCGCCTTCGACGAGGCGCTGCGGCGCGAGCTCGACCGGGGCGAGCGCACGGGCCAGGAGGTCTCGCTCGTCCTCTTCGACCTCGATCACTTCAAGCTGGTCAACGACCGCCACGGCCACGGCGTGGGCGACGAGAGCCTGCGCCTGTTCGCCGAGGTCGCCCGGGCCGAGCTGGGGCCGGGCGACGTGCTCGGCCGTATCGGCGGGGAGGAGTTCGGCCTCGTGCTCTTCGGATCGGGCGCGCCGGCGGCGCGGGCCGTCGCCGAGCGGGTCATCGCCGCCCTGCGCGGCGCCAGCGCCGGCCGTGCCGCGCCGCTGAGCGCGAGCGCCGGCGTGGTCGAGCGGACCCCGCTGCGCGCGACGGCCGACGAGCTGCTCGGCGCCGGCGACCAGGCGCTCTACGCCGCGAAGGCCGCCGGGCGCGCACGCGTCGCGGTCGCCGGCGAGCGCCCCACGGTCGGCACCGAGGTCGCGCCCGCCGCGGCGCGGGCGCTCCCGGCCCGGCCGCCGGCGCCCGCCACCGCGGTCGCGGTCGCGGTCGATTCGTCCGAGGGGCCCGCTGCCACGGCGCCCAGCGGCGACGAGCGCGGGCTGATGCAGCGCGTCGCCGTCTACCAGTGCCTGGCCGGGATCGTCGCGATGGCGTGCTCCGCGCTGCTCCCCGGCATCACCGCGGCCGATGAGGCCGCGATCGTGGGGCTGTGCGCCGCGCTCGCCGTCGAGGCGGCGATCATGCTGGCCATCCGCGATCTCCCCGCCTGGGTCTTCAAGGCGATGACCGTCGCGGGCGTGCTCGTCATCGGCGCAGCCGTCGCGATCAACGACCCGATCAGCGGCACGCCGTTCTTCTACCTCTGGCCGGCGGTCTTCTCGGCGTACTTCCTCGGCCGCCGCCACCTCTGGCTCGTGCTGGCCCTGACCGCCGGGACCTACGCGGGCGTGCTGGCGCTGTGGGTCGACGCGCCGCTGAAGACGTCCGACTTCACGACGGTCATGGCGCCCGTCGCCATCGCGGCGCTGGTCGTCGCGGCCCTGCAGGACAAGGTCCGGGCGCTGGTCGCCCAGCTCGGCGCGAAGCTCGAGGAGCTCCGCGAGGCCGCCAGCCACGACGCGCTGACCGGCCTGTTGAACCGCCGCGCGTTCGACCGGGTGCTCGCCCGCGAGGTCGAGCGGGCCCACGACAGCGGCCTGGATCTCGCGCTGGTGCTGCTCGACGTCGACCACTTCAAGCGGGTCAACGACCGCTTCGGGCACGCCGCGGGAGACGCGGCCCTGCGCACCGTGGCCGAGGTCATGGCCGGCGGCGTGCGGTCGGTGGACGTCGTCGCGCGGCTCGGAGGCGAGGAGTTCGCCGTCGTCCTGCTCGGCGCCACGGCGGACGAGGCCGCGCGGCTCGCCGACGAGCTGGCCGCCGCGCTCGCGCATCGCACGGCCCCCGGCCCGTCGCCGCTGTCCGTCAGCGCCGGCGTGGCGGTGGCCGGCGGCGCCCTGCGCACCCCCGACCAGCTGCTGGTGGCGGCCGACCGGGCGCTCTACGCCGCCAAGCGAT
>DASVQH010000540.1:0-6214 GCA_036389195.1 Solirubrobacteraceae bacterium | reverse complement strand
CGCCGCCGCCGGCGCCGGCGGGCCTCGCGCGGTTGCGCCCGCGGGGCAACGGCTGGACCCGCCTCGACCTCCGGCGCGTCCTCATCGTCACCGCCTGGCAGGACGCGGCCGCCGCCGATCGCCACGAGGCGCGGGCGCGCTTCCCGCACGCCACCGAGCACTGGCGTGCGCGGCTGCGACCGGTCTTCGCGACGGGCGCGATCCGCGGCGTGAACCCGTTCGGCGAGCTGCGCGCGACGCGGGGCACGGGGAACGAGCCGGGGCTCGTCCTGACCTGGGCCGAGGTGCCGCCGCGCCACCAGCCCCGGTTCGCCCGCGACTCCTTCCGCGCAGTCAGGACCCAGCACGCCCATCCGGGCCTGCGCGCGTCGTTCGCCGCCGCGCACCTCCGGCTCGGGATGTTCCGCGGCTTCACCGTGAGCTGCTGGCGCGACCTCGGCGCGATGGTCGACTGGGCGTACCGCGACGGCGCACACCGCGCGGCGATGACGTGGATCGAGAGCCGGCCCGGGGTCCGCTCCCGCGCGTGGTTCGGCCGCTTCGTCGTCGAGCGCTCCGAGGGGACGCTGGCGGGCCGTGACCCGTTCGCGTCCCTGCTCCCGGAGACCTAGCCGAACGTGAACACGTACGCGCGCACGCCCGGCGCGTGGAACGTGATCTCGAAGGTGCGCTCGGCCGCCGCGCCGCGCCGGCGGACCAGCTGGTACATCCGCGGCTCGTCGACCGTGCCGGCGCCCGCGGCGTCGACGTCGACGCCGCGGTCCTCGCCGGGCGGCTCGCCGTCGACGCGCACGGTGAAGGGGACCGGCGCGCCGTCGGCCCCGGGGGTGAGGACCAGGTTGACGTCGCGCGCCTGGAAGCGGTAGGCGATCGAGCCGGACGCGCCCTCCAGGACGGCGGCCTCCAGGCCCACCGACCACTCGCCGGCCAGCGACCACTGGTTGAGCGCCAGATCCCCCGCGCCCGAGCCGGTCCGGCGCTCGCCGCGCGCCGCGCCGACGTAGGTCTCCGGCGAGCCCAGCGCGGCCCAGTCGGCCGGCGCGGCGACGCCGTCGGCCTGCACGGGGGTGAGCGGCTCGTCGACGCCGAGCAGCGCCTGGATCGCCCGCTCGGTCTCCGCGTAGGCCTCCTCGCCGAAGTGGCGGAACTGGACGCGCCCGTCGCCGTCGACGAGGTAGACCGCCGGCCAGTAGCGGTTGCCGAACGACCGCCAGATGGCGAACTCGTTGTCGATCACCACGGGGTAGCCGACGCCCAGCTCGGCGCTGGCCCGGCGTACGTTGTCGAGGTCGTGCTCGAAGCCGAACTCCGGGGCGTGCACGCCGACGACGACGAGCCCGCGGTCCTCGTAGCGCGCGGCCCACTGGCGGACGTAGGGGAGGGTGCGCAGCCAGTTGACGCACGAGAAGGTCCAGAAGTCGACGAGGACGGCGCGACCGCTCAGGCCCTCCGCCGTCAGCGGCTCGGAGTTGAGCCAGACGGGCGCTGCGTCGAGCGCCGCCAGCGCGCCGTGGGTGCGGTGCTCGGTCGTCATGACCGGCACCCTGGCACCGCCGGGCAGCGGTCGCACCCGTGGGAGCACTGGTCGCGCCCCTGGCCCCCGGGACCCGGCTCACGGGGCGGCGTCCCGGCTCCCACGAACGTGCGATGCGCGCCGCGGGCGAAGCGGCGACGGTGACGGTGAAGACGGATCCCCACCGAGAGGAGCGCACCACCGATGTCCACCTCGTCCACGCCCGGCCGGTTGCTCGCCGAGCCGGTGACCGGCCTGCGCGACCGCACCGACACCCGCGCGGTGTTCGGCCAGGTCATGGGGCTCGTCGCGGTCACGCTCGGCTTCACCGCGCTCGGCGCCTACATCGGGCGCGACCTGAGCGGCGGCTGGGGCATCGTCGCGTTCGTGGTCGCCCTGGTCTGCCTGCTCGGGCTCAACGCCGCCGCCGCCCGCTCGCAGTCGCTGGCGATGACGCTGCTGTTCGCGTTCGGCCTCCTGCTCGGGCTCGTGCTCGGGCCGGGCCTGGCCGCCTACACCGCGTCCGACCCCTCGGCGGTCTGGCAGGCCGCCGGCGCCACGGCGCTGTTCATCGCCGCGCTCGGCACGTTCGGGTGGGCGACGCAGCGCGACCTGTCCGGCATCGCGCGCACGCTGTTCTGGGCGCTGCTGGCGCTGATCGTCTTCGGGCTCGTGGCCACGTTCGTCTCGATCCCCGGCGCGAACGTCATCTACGGGCTGGTCGGCCTGGTGATCTTCGGCGGCTTCACGGCGTTCGACTTCCAGCGGCTGCGCCGCGCGGGCGCCGAGAGCGCGATCCCGATCGCCGCCGGGATCTTCCTCGACGTCCTCAACGTCTTCCAGCTGTTCCTGCTCCTGTTCGGCGGTGGCGGAGGCGGGCGCAGCGAATAGGGGACGTCCGGCCGGTACGAACTGGCGCGTCCGGGGCACCCATGACCCATGTCCGTGGTGCGGGTCGTCATCTGCGACGACGCGAAGGTCTATGGCCTCATGCTCGCCGCCCAGCTCCGCGACGACGCCGAGATCGAGGTGGCCGCCGTGACCTCCTCGGTCGAGGAGTGCCTGGAGGCGGTCGCGCGCGACCCGCCCGACGTCGTCGTCCTCGACCACCTGCTGCCCGGCGGCGACTCCAGCGTCGTGATCCCGCTTCTGCGCGAGCGCGCGCCCGGAGTCGCCGTGGTCCTCGTCTCCGGCCTGCCCGCCGAGGTGATCGCGCAGACGGCCGCGGAGGTGGGCGCGGAGGCCGCGGTGTCGAAGGCGTCGACCCAGGGCACGGTCCGGGCCGCGATCCTGCGGGCGGCGCTCAGCTGACGAACCGGAAGCGGCGCGGTCGAACGGCCGAGGCTCGATCGGAGACGTCGCTCACGCGCGGCACGGTATCCCGCAGCCGTGGTCGCCCCCGACGCGCGCGGCCGCCTCGACGAGCGCGCGCAGCGTCTCGGCCGAAGGGACGGGACGGCCGCCGGCCCGGCCGCCGACGCCCCACAAGGCCGCCAGGTCCCCGTCCGGGCCCACGAGCGGGATGGCGGCCCACCACGCGAGGCTGAGTCGCTCGCCGGCGCCGCCGGGGGAGCGGGGGACGCTCGCGTCGTGGACGACGAGCTGCGGGCCGCCGTCGCGCAGCGCGGCCCACGTCGCCGTGCCGGGCTTGGCGGGCGGCACGGCCTCGCGCATCCACGCGGTGAGCGCAGGGTCGCCCGCGACCTCGGCGGCGACGCGGCGCAGGACGCCGCCGCCGACCACGTCGACGCACGACACGTCGGCCACGCGCTCCAGGGCGAGCGCGCAGAGCGGCTCGTACTCCGGCCCGTCGAGCGCCGGCGGCGCCTCGGCGAAGGTCATCGTCACGAGCGTCCCGGTCCCCGCCGGCCCCGGCGCGACCGCGAGCGTCTGCACGAGCGCGCCGACCGTGGCCAGTCCGTGGCCGATGCCGGGGGAGTCGTCGCGCGCGGCGACGCCCGCGCCCCGGTCGCCGACCTCGATGATCAGCCGCTCGCCCTCGGCCCGGCCCCGCACCGTCACCGGCCCGGGCTCGCGGCCGGCGTAGGCGTGCACGACCGCGTTGGTCACCGTCTCGGAGACCGCCAGCGCGACGGCGTACTCGAGGTCCTCCGAGACGCCCGCCTCGGCGGCGAAGGCGGCCGCGCGGCGCCGCGCCTGCCCGACGGCGGACGGAACGGCGGTCAGCGTCAGAAGGAAAGCGGAGGGGGGAACCGTGCGGAGTCTACGTCTCCTCGCGCACCACCTCGCGCGCGGGCTTGTCGAAGCGCAGGCCCAGGAACGAGGGGTGGCGCAGGCGCCCGTCGGCGGTCCACTCCATGAACGCGATCTGCGCGACAAGCTCGGGCTCGACCCACGTGGCGGCGCGGGGGATGCCCTTCTCCGGCGCGAACGGCGAGGCGTCCCGCACGAGCGGCGCAAGGCGCTCGGAGAGCTCCTGGAGCGTGTCGCGCGTGAAGCCCGTGCCGACCTTGCCGGCGTACCGGAGGCGGTCGCCCGCGAAGTGGCCGACGAGCAGGGCGCCGAGGTGGCTGCGGGAGCCGCGCGGCGCGGTGAAGCCGCCGATCACCAGCTCCTGGGCGCGGTGGCACTTGAGCTTCAGCCAGTCGCGCGACCGCGCGGCCACGTACCGCGTCCCCAGCCGCTTGGCGATGAGGCCCTCCCAGCCGTCCCGGCACGCGCCGGCCAGCAGCGCCGCGCCGTCGCCGTGCAGCTGCTCGGTGATCCGGAGCGGGCCGGTCCAGCCCAGCAGCGGCTCCAGCACCGCCCGCCGCTCCTGGAGCGGCAGGTCGCGCAGGTCGCGCCCGCCGGCCACGAGCGCGTCGAAGACGTAGTACCGCAGCTCGCCCTCGCCCTCGCCCGCGCCGAAGCGGTCGCGGCCGTCGACGAACGTGACCGCCTCGCCGTCGAGCACGAAGCCGTCGGCGGGCTCGGCGTCCAGCGCGGCGGCGATCGCGGGGTAGCGGTCGTCCAGCGAGAGCCGGTTGCGCGAGTACAGCCGCGTGCGGCCGGCGTCCTTGACGGCCAGGCAGCGGATGCCGTCGAGCTTGCGCTCGAACACCCACTCGGGGCCGGCCGGGCGGTCCGCGGTGAGCACCGCCTTCATCGGCGTCAGGAACGTCGGGCGCACGCACGTGACATCCTCGCAGCCGTGGCCAAGGCCAACGAGACGATCATCGACGCCGGCGGGCGCGACCTGCGCGTCACCAGCCCGGAGCGGGTGATCTTCCCCGCCACCGAGCGCACGCCCGAGCTCACCAAGCTCGACATCGTGCAGTACTACGTGGCGGTGGAGGAGGGCATCATGCGGGCCCTGCGCCGCCGGCCGACCACGCTGGAGCGCTGGCCCAAGGGGGTCCATCCCGACATGGTCCTGGCGACCCGCGAGGACCCGCGCGGCCACGACGCGTTCTTCCAGAAGCGCGTGCCCAAGGGCGCGCCCGACTACCTGCAGACGGCGCGCATCGGCTTCCCGTCCGGCCGCACCGCCGACGAGGTCTGCCCGACGGAGATCGCGGTGGTCGCCTGGTGCGCGCAGATGGGGACGATCACCTTCCACCCGTGGCCGGTCCGCGAGGCGGACGTCGACCACCCCGACGAGCTGCGCCTGGACCTGGACCCGCAGCCCGGCACCGACTTCGACGACGCGGCGCGCGTCGCCGCCACCGCGCGCGAGCTGCTGGCCGACCTCGGCTACGCGGCCTTCCCGAAGACGTCGGGCGGGCGCGGCATCCACATCTACGTGCGGATCGAGCCGCGCTGGACGTTCACCGACATGCGCCACGCGGCGATCGCGTTCGGGCGCGAGCTCGAGCGGCGCCGGCCCGGCGAGGTGACCACGAAGTGGTGGAAGGAGGAGCGCGGCGAGCGGATCTTCGTCGACTACAACCAGAACGCGCGCGACCGCACGATCGCCTCGGCGTACTCCATCCGCCCCAAGCCGGGGGCGCCGGTGTCCGCGCCGTTCGCCTGGGACGAGCTCGGCAGCGTGCGGCCCGAGCACTTCTCGGTCGCCACGATGCCCGCGCGGTTCGCCGAGATCGGGGACCCGCACGCCGCGATCGACGACGTCGCCCACTCGCTGCAGCCGCTGCTCGACCTCTACGAACGCCAGGGCGACGGCGACATGCCCTATCCGCCGGACTACCCGAAGATGCCGGGCGAGCCCAAGCGGGTCCAGCCGTCGCGCGACCGCGACCGGCCCAAGGACCAGGGCTAGGCCTGCGGGAGCTTCTTGGTCCCGCGCTTCGCGGGGCGCGAGGGCGGCGGGACGACCGGGCCGATGTCGCCGTCGGGCGCCTCGTCGAGGTCGACGATCACCGGCGCGTGGTCGCTGGGCCCCTTGCCCTTGCGCGCCTGACGGTCCACCCAGGCCGCCTTCACGCGCCCGGCCACGTCGTCGCCGGCCAGCACGAGGTCGATCCGCATCCCGCAGTCCTGATGGAACATGCCGGCGCGGTAGTCCCAGTAGGTGAACACCCGCTCGTCCGGCCAGCGCTCGCGCACGACGTCGCGCAGCCCGGCGCCCTCCAGGGTGGCGAGCGCCGCACGCTCGGGCGGCGTGACGTGCGTCTGGCCGGCGTAGGCGTCGGGATCGAAGACGTCGTCGTCGGTGGGCGCGATGTTCATGTCCCCGCAGACGATCGCCGAGTCCGGCCCCGCCGCGACCATCTCCGAGAGCGCCGCGAGCCACTCGAGCTT
>DASVQH010000539.1:0-6300 GCA_036389195.1 Solirubrobacteraceae bacterium | reverse complement strand
TCTTCTCCAGCACCCACACCACCGGCCGCAGCAGCTTCTCGAGCGCCTCGACCGGCCGCGCGATGACCACGACCAGCCGCTCGGCGCGGTCCAGGGTCAGCGCCTTCGGGACGAGCTCGCCGAGGACCACGGAGAGGTAGGTCACGGCGCCGAAGGCGATCGCGAAGCTGAGCCAGGACGGGATGCCGCCGCCGAGCAGGTCGCGGACCACCGGCTCGCCGACCGCGCCGGTGAGGATGCCGATCGCCGTGATCCCGACCTGGACGGTGGAGATCACGCGGACCGGGTCGTCCATGAGCCGCAGCGCGGCCCGCGTCCCCGCGCCGCCGCCGGGCAGGCGCCCGCGGCGCGCGGTCACCACGGAGTACTCGGCGATGACGAAGAAGGCGTTGCCGGCGATCAGCGCGAGCACGGCGACGGCGCGCAGCACGTCGCTCATGGGGGAAGGCCGCCCATCGGGTGAGCGACGTTACCGGCCGCGGCGGCCGGGCTTCAGGCGTTCAGGGTCGTCTGGTCGTGCTCGACGATGTACTTCGCGCGGTAGGGCCCGCGCTGGTCGGCCTGCACGACGATCTCCTCGGCCATGCGCGCCGCCGAGCGGTCATCGTCCTCGCCGGCCACCAGCCGCGCGTAGAGCCGGTGCAGCTCGCGGTCGGTGAACGGCTCCCACCGCTCCGGGCTGATCCGCCGGCTTCCGGATCTCCGCTCCGTCGTGCCTCGCATGCTGTCTCCTCTTCTCCTCTCCTCCGACTTCTGGTCATGAAACGGACAAGGGCGCGCGTTCTTGCGCATACGACGAGAAGCCGGTCCGTTTCTCACCGGTCGGCCCGGCGCCGGACCGTGTCGACCAGCGTCACCTGCACCGCGACGGCGAGCATGTAGATCGCCGTCGCGGCCAGGGGGCCGAGGGCCCAGACGAGCCAGCCCTCGGTCAGGTGCGCCAGGCCGGTCACGACGCCCAGCGCCGCCGGGACCGAGAAGACGTTGAGCGCCCCCGCGAACGGGAACGCGTGCTCGGGCGTGCGCCCGTCGTGGCCGTGGAGCGCGGCGAGGCCGACCTCCAGCAGCACGAAGGCGATGAGCCCGCCCATCGCGAACCCGAAGATCTCGCCGATCTCGGGCCGCCCGTGCAGGCGGATGAGGATCGCCACCGTCGAGCCGATGGTCAGCGCGTAGCCGTACGCCGCCGCCGTGTTGCGCAGCGTGATGCGCAACGCCGCCGCGTAGTTGTCCCGTCCCGCCGCCACCTGCTGCAGGGGATGCCCGTCGTGGCGGCCGCGCCAACCTCCGGCGCCGCGCGCGCGAACGGCGGGGCCGCCGGGTAGGGTCGCGGGCGTGGCGCTCCCGCCGCTGATCCGGCAGCTGACGACCGACCCGTTCAGGCTCGCGCGATCGGTGCAGTCCAAGCGCTCGGAGGCGCTGACGCCGCGGACGCGGACGGCGGACCGGGTGGTGAGGTCGGTGTGCCCGTACTGCGCGGTGGGGTGCGGCCAGAAGGTGTTCGTCAAGGACGAGCAGGTCGTGCAGATCGAGGGCGATCCGGACAGCCCGATCTCGCGCGGGCGGCTGTGCCCGAAGGGCGCCGCGTCGCGCGGCTACGTCAACTCGCCGCTGCGCGAGCACAAGGTCAAGTACCGCCGGCCGCACGCGACCGAATGGGAGGACCTCGACCTCGAGCTCGCGATGGACATGATCGCGGACCGCGTGATCGCCACCCGCGCGGCCACGTGGGAGGACACGAACGCCGACGGCGAGCCGCTGCGGCGGACGCTCGGCTTCTGCGGCCTCGGCGGCGCGACGCTCGACGGCGAGGAGAACTACCTGCTCAAGAAGGCGTTCTCGGCGCTCGGCGCGGTGTCGATCGAGAACCAGGCCCGGATATGACACTCCTCCACGGTCCCCGGTCTGGGGACCTCGTTCGGGCGCGGCGGCGCCACCACGTTCCAGCAGGACCTCCAGAACGCGGACTCGATCCTGATCATGGGCTCGAACATGGCCGAGCAGCACCCGGTCGGCTTCCAGTGGGTGATCGAGGCCAAGGAGCGCGGCGCCACGGTCATGCACGTCGACCCGCGGTACACGCGCACGAGCGCGATGGCCGACCTCCACGTCCCGATCCGCGCGGGGTCGGACATCGTGTTCCTCGGCGCGATCGTCAACCACATCCTCAGCACCGGCAGCGAGTTCCGCGAGTACGTGCGCCACTACACGAACGCCCGCGCGATCGTGAAGGAGGACTTCCGCGACACCGAGGACCTCGACGGGATGTTCTCCGGCTGGGAGCCGGACGAGGCGCTCTACCAGGTCGACAGCTGGGGCTACGAGCGGACGTCCGCCGACCAGATCGCCGGCAAGAAGGAGCACTCGGGCGACGTGTCGGGCGACCAGGCGCACGGCGCCCACGGCATGGACCTCGACGAAGGCGAGCCGCCCGAGGAGGACTGGAGCCTCGAGCATCCCCGCTGCGTCTTCCAGATCCTCAAGCGCCACTACGCGCGCTACACGCCGGAGATGGTCGAGCGCGTCTGCGGCATCCCGCCCGCGCAGTTCCGGCAGGTCGCCGAGACCATGTGCCGCAACTCGGGCCACGAGCGGACCGGAGCGATCTGCTACGCCGTCGGCTGGACGCAGCACACCACCGGTGTCCAGATCATCCGCGCGGCCGCGATCGTCCAGCTGCTGCTGGGCAACGTCGGGCGGCCCGGCGGCGGCATCCTGGCGCTGCGCGGGCACGCGAACATCCAGGGCTCGACGGACATCCCGACGCTCTACGACATCCTGCCGGGCTACATCCCGCAGCCGCACCCGTACGTGGGTGACGCGCTCGACGAGTTCGTCGCCGGCAGCGGGCCGCGCACGGGCGCGTGGGGCTCGCTGAAGGCCTACACGGTGAGCCTGCTGAAGGCGTGGTGGGGCGACGCCGCCACGCCGGAGAACGACTTCTGCTTCGGCCACCTGCCGCGCATCGACGGCGACCACTCGCACTACGCGATGCTGCAGCGGATGCTCGACGGCGACACGACGGGCTTCATCGTCATGGGGCAGAACCCGGCCGTGGGCTCGGCCAACGCGGGCCTCGTGCGGCGGGCGCTCGCCGCGCTCGACTGGCTGGTGGTCCGTGACCTGAGCGAGATCGAGACGGCGGCGTTCTGGCACGACTCGCCGGAGATCGAGACGGGGGAGACGTGCCCGGAGGCGATCGGCACCGAGGTGTTCTTCCTCCCGGCGGCGGCGCACACCGAGAAGGAGGGGACCTTCACCAACACCCAGCGGCTGCTGCAGTGGCGCGAGAAGGCGATCGAGCCGCCCGGCGACTGCCGCTCGGAGCTGTGGTTCGCCTACCACCTGATGCGCCGCATCCGCGAGAAGCTCGCGGACTCCGCCGAGGCGCGCGACCGGCCGATCCTCGACCTCGCGTGGACCTACCCGGTCCACGGGCCCAACCAGGAGCCCGACGGCGACGCGGTCCTGCGCGAGATCAACGGCCGGCGCGCCGACGGCACGCCGATCGGGCGCTACGAGGAGCTCGCCGACGACGGCTCGACGAGCTGCGGCTCGTGGATCCACGCCGGCATCTACGCGGACGGCGTCAACCAGGCCGCGCGCCGCAAGCCCGGCGGCGAGCAGAGCTGGATCGCGCCGGAGTGGGGCTGGGCGTGGCCCGGCAACCGCCGCATCCTCTACAACCGCGCGTCCGCCGACCCGGAGGGCAATCCGTGGTCGGAGCGCAAGCGCTACGTGTGGTGGGACGACGCCGCCGGGACGTGGCGCTCGCTCGGCGACGCGGTGGACTTCCCGCTCGACAAGGCGCCCGGCTACGTCCCCGAGGGGGACGCGCCGGCGGGGATGGACGCCATCCACGGCGACGCGCCGTTCATCGTCCATCCGGACGGCCTCGGCTGGCTCTACGCCGCGACCGGCCTGGTCGACGGGCCGCTGCCGGCGCACTACGAGCCGCACGAGTCGCCGTTCGCGAACCCGCTCTACGCGCAGGGCAAGAGCCCGACCCGCGAGACCTTCGAGCGGCCGGAGAACCCGTACAACCCGTCGGGGGCCGAGCCGGGCGCCGAGGTCTTCCCGTACGTGCTGACCACCTACCGGCTGACCGAGCACCACACCGCGGGCGGCATGTCGCGGACGGTGCCGCACCTCGCCGAGCTGCAGCCGGAGCCGTTCTGCGAGGTGAGCCGCGCGCTGGCGGCGGAGCGCGGGCTGGAGCACGGCGGCTGGGCGACCGTCGTGACGACCCGCAGCGCGATCGAGGCGCGGGTGATGGTCACCGACCGGGTGCAGCCGCTGGACGTCGGCGGCGTGGTCGCCCACCAGGTCGGGCTGCCGTACCACTGGGGCCGCCGCGGGCTCGTGACGGGCGACTCGGCCAACGACCTGCTGCCGCTGATCCTCGACCGCAACACGCACATCTCGGAGTACAAGGCGCTGACCTGCGACATCCAGCCGGGGCGGCGGCCGCGCGGACCGGCGCTGGCGTGCTACGTCGAGGCCTACCGACGGCGCGCCGGAGTCGAGCCGTCGTGAAGCTCGCGGTGCAGACCTACGGCGGCGCGCAGAAGCCGCGGATGGGCTTCTTCACGGACACGAGCCTGTGCATCGGCTGCAAGGCGTGCGAGGTCGCCTGCAAGGAGTGGAACGACGTGCCGCAGTCCTCGCGCGGCTTCACCGGCAGGTCCTACGACAACACGCTCGCGCTCGGCGCCGACGACTGGCGGCACGTCGCGTTCGTCGAGCAGCGCAAGCCGCTCTCGCCCGAGGCGGGGCTCGTGGCGCAGGCGGAGCTCGAGCAGCTCGCCGCCGGCACCGGCCTGCAGACCTACCAGGACGGCGACGGGCTGCGCTGGCTGATGGCCTCCGACGTCTGCAAGCACTGCTCGGACGCCGCCTGCCTGAACGTCTGCCCGACCGGCGCGCTGTTTCGCACGGAGTTCGACACGGTCGTCGTGCAGCAGGACATCTGCAACGGCTGCGGCTACTGCGTGAGCGCGTGCCCGTTCGGGGTGCTCGGCCGGCGCGAGGGCGACGGCCGCGTCTGGAAGTGCACCCTCTGCTACGACCGCCTCAAGGACGATCAGCAGCCCGCGTGCGCCCAGGCGTGCCCGACCGACTCGATCCAGTTCGGCGAGCTCGACGACCTGCGTGCGCGGGCCGAGGCGCGGCTCGAGCGGCTGACCGAGGCGGGCGCCGAGAAGGCCCAGCTCTACCTGGCCGGCGAGGACGACGGGGTCGGCGGCGCCCACGCGTTCTTCCTGCTGCTCGACGACCCCGAGGTCTACGGCCTGCCGCCCGACCCGGTCGACCCTACGCGCGACCTCGGGAGCACCTGGGCGGCGGCCGGCGCGGCGGCGCTGGCGCTGGGCGCCACGATCGCGCTCGCCGCGTTGGGCGGGCGCCGGTGAGTGGCGAGCCGCGCTCCTACCACGGCCAGCCGGTGCTCAAGCAGCCGGTCTGGAAGCCAGAGGTGCCGGTCTACTTCTTCTGCGGCGGGCTCGCGGGCGCCTCGGCGGTCCTCGCGTACGCGGACGGCGACACGGCGCTGGCGCGGCGCGCGTGGGCGACGTCGCTGGGCGCCGCCGCGGTCAGCGCGCCGCTGCTGATCTCCGACCTCGGCGTCCGGCGCCGCTTCCTGTACATGCTGCGGGTCTTCAAGGTGACGTCGCCGATGAGCGTCGGGACGTGGATCCTCGCCGCCGCGTCGGTCAACGTCGGCGTGGCGGCGGTGCACGCGCTCAGCGGGCGGCTCGCGGCGCCGGCGCGCGCGGCGCGGCCCGTCGCGGCGCTGCTGGGGCTGCCGCTGTCGACCTACACGGCGGTGCTGATCGCCCAGACGGCGGTCCCGGTGTGGCGCGACGCGCGCCGGATGCTGCCGTTCGTCTTCGCCGCCGGCGCGGCGCTGAGCGCGGGCGCGGCGGCGACGGCCCTGGCGCCGCCGTCCGAGGCCGGCCCGGCGCGCCGGCTGGCGCTGGCCGGCGCGGTCGCCGAGGTCGCCGCGATGCGCGTGATGGAGCGGCGGCTCGGCGCGATCGGCTCGCCCTACGGCGAGGGGGCGGCGGGCGCGTGCAAGCGCGCCGCCCACGGGCTGATCGCGGCCGGCGGGCTTGCGGTGGCGACCCGCGGGCGCGAGCGCCGCCCCGCCGCGGTCCTCGGCGGCGCCGCACTGCTGGCGGGCGGCCTGCTCGAGCGCTTCGCGGTGTTCCGCGCGGGCTTCCCGTCGGCCGCGGACCCCGCCGCCACCGTTGGCCCGCAGCGCGAGCGCCTCACCCCGAGGGGTCTGACCCCTCACTTCAG
>DASVQH010000538.1:0-4362 GCA_036389195.1 Solirubrobacteraceae bacterium | reverse complement strand
GCCACCCGCACCCTCGAAAATGCTTACGCATTCCCTTCGGGTCCGTGCGGCGCCCAGCTTGGTCAGAGACCGCCCCGGTCGCACCCGACTGTTCTTCGACGACCCCTAGGGCCCGCGGTCGAGCTCGAACCAGACGCGGGTCCCGCCGCCGCGCTCGACGCCCCAGCGGTCGGCGATCGTGTCGACCAGGAAGAGCCCCCAGCCGGCGGCCCGGTGAGGATCCTCGGGCGGCGGCTCGGGATCGAAGCCGCTGCCCGAATCGGTGACCTCGACGCGCACCGCCGCGTCGGTGACCGTGACGATCAGGCGGATCGCGTCCTGGTCGGCCGTCTCCGCGTGGCGCAGCGCGTTGGTCACGAGCTCGGAGACCAGCAGCCGGACGTCGCCGAGCTGGTCGCCCGGCAGCCGGCCGTCGAGTCCGTCGAGCGCGTGGCGGGCGGTCCCGGCCGAGTCGAGCGTTCGCGGCAGCTCGAGCTCGAACGTCACGCCCGCGGGCCCTCCGCGGCCTCGTCCGGATGGTCGACGAACTGCAGGCGCTCCTCCATGCGGGTCACCGCGAAGACGCGCTGGACCTCCGGTTCGCCCCGGACGAGCACGAGCCGGCGCCCCGCCGCTCGCAGCGTCGCGTCGGCGAGCACCATCGAGCGCAGGCCGCTGGAGTCCATGAACCGCAGGCCGCGCAGGTCGATCACGACGACGGCCGGACCGGGCGCGGCGGCGAGGCGCTCCACCTCGGGATCGAGCGTCGTGGAGCCGCGCACGTCGAGCTCCCCGGTGAGGGCGACGACGACCGCGTCGGGGCTCTCGGAGACGTCGAAGGTGAGCGCGGGCATCGGGGCGCCAACCCTAGTACGCCGCGGTTACGGAAGAGGCCGTTTGCGGGCATTCGCTCACGTGATGCCCCGACTGCGCCGCGTCGACTGCTCGACCCCCGGGATCCGCCGCCGGCGGCGCGGCAAGGGCTTCTCCTACGTCGACGAGGACGGGCGCCCGGTCCGCGAGCCCGAGGTGCTCTCGCGGATCGGCGAGCTGGCCATCCCGCCGGCCTGGCAGGACGTGTGGATCTGCCCGTACCCCAACGGCCACCTCCAGGCCACGGGGACCGACGCGGCCGGCCGCAAGCAGTACCGCTACCACGACGAGTGGCGCCGCCGTCAGGACCAGTCCAAGTTCGACGAGATGCTCGACTTCGCGCGCTCGCTGCCGACGCTGCGCCGGCGGGTGGCGGCCGATCTCGACGCCGGCGACGAGCTCACCCGCGAGCGCGTGCTCGCCTGCGCCGTCAGGCTGCTGGATCGCGGCTTCTTCCGCATCGGCTCCGAGGACTACGCGGTCCGCAACGAGACCTACGGGCTGGCGACGATGCGCAAGGAGCACGTCACGATCCGCGAGACCGGCGTGGTCTTCGACTACATCGCCAAGAGCGGCAAGCGCCGCGTGCAGGCGATCGTCGACGACGACGTCGCCGAGGTCCTGGGCCGCCTCAAGCGCCGGCGCGGCGGCGGCCCCGAGCTGCTGGCGTTCCGCGCGGGCCGCGTCTGGCGCGACGTCAAGTCCGCCGACATCAACGCCTACGTGAAGGCCGCGACCGGCGCGGACTACTCGGCCAAGGACTTCCGGACCTGGAACGCCACCGTGCTGGCGGCGGTCGGCCTCGCCGTGTCCGGTCGCGCCGCGGCGACCCCGACGAGCCGCAAGCGCGCCGTCAACCGCGTCGTCAAAGAGGTCTCCCACTACCTCGGCAACACGCCCGCGGTCTGCCGCGCCTCCTACATCGACCCGCGCGTCTTCGACGCCTACCGGGCAGGGGTGACGATCGGCAACGTCCTCGACGACCTCACCGAGGGCATCGCGGCCGGCGAGCTGCCGATCCACCACCGCGTCGTCGAGGAGGCGGTGATCGACCTCATCTCAGAGAAGCAGGACGCTCCCGGACTGGAGCAGGTGCACGTCGCAGCCGCGTAGGCGCCGGCACGGGCTCGGTCCGCAGCTGCTCGGCGAGGAAGCGGCGCAGCGGCCCGGCGGTCACGCCGTGCAGGACGATCGAGACGATCACGCAGGCGATCGCCGTCCACACGACGACGACCTCGTCGCCGTCGCTCAGCGCCCCTGAGGCCACCGCCGTCCCGACGTAGAACAGCGTGCCGACGCCGCGGACGCCGAACCAGGCGACGTAGGCGCGCTCGCCGGGCCGGTCGAGCCGGGAGCCGAGCAGGCCGACGTTGGCGGCCACGGGCCGGACGAGGAAGACCATCAGGAACGCGAGCCCCCAGCCGGCGACGCCCGGGGCGGTGAGGCCGTCGACGGTGAGGATCGAGCCGAGCAGCAGGATCACCGCGAGCTCGCCGAACTTCTCGACCATCTCCGAGCCGTCGTGCAGGCGCCGGTTGAGGACGTGCTCGCGCTCGTAGCGCCGGAAGGCCAGGCCGCCGACGAACACCGCGAGGAAGCCGTAGGCGCCGATGACCTCGGTCGCGCCGTAGATCGAGAGCGTCGCCGCCACCGCGAGCCAGCCGTCGAGCTCGGGGCGCAGCAGCTCGGCGTCGCGCAGCCGCACGACCGACCACGCGTAGGCGTACCCGACGACCGCGCCGGCCGCGACGGCGGCCACCACGGCGTAGAGCAGGTCGGCCAGGACCCACTCGACCCCGAAGTCGCCCGACGCCACCAGCAGCCCGAGCAGGACGAACGGGAAGGCCAGGCCGTCGTTGAGGCCGGCCTCAGCGGTCAGGGCGAAGTTGGGCTCGTGCTCGTCCTCGTCGCCGGGCGGGCCGACCCCGACGTCGCCGGCGAGGACCGGGTCCGTCGGCGCCAGGGCGGCGCCGAGGACGATCGCGGCGCCGAGCGAGAGCCCGAGCACCGCGGTCCCGAAGGCCACGACCAACCCGATGGTCAGCGGCATGGTGACGGCCAGCAGGCGCACCACCGTGCCCCAGGTCCGCCAGGTCAGCGCGCGGTCGAGCTTCAGGCCCGCCGCGAACAGCGCGACGATGACCGCGAACTCCGTGAAGTGCTCCAGCAGCTTGGCGTCCGCCACCGGGTCGACCCACGCGACGCCGAGGACGTTGAGCGCCACCGCCGCCACGAGCCCCAGCCCGAGGTAGATCAGGCTCGCCGAGAAGGCGCGCTCGTGCTCGTGGGAGAGCGCGTTGACCGCCGCGAAGACCGCGAGGCCGAGGAAGAAGGTACCGAGCGCCCAGGGGCCGGCGAAGGTGAAGCCGGTGTCGGCGGCGAACGGGGGGAGGGGCACTGGAGAGGGGTACGGGGTGCGGCGGCCGGCGGACCGCGCGCGGGGGCTAGGGCTGGTGGCCCGGCGCGCCCTCGTTGGGCGTCGGGTTGACCTCGATCTCCGGGCCGCCCGGATCGGTCTGGGGCACCTCGGGGCCGTCCGGACCGGTCGGCTGGGGGTCGTCGGGCTCGGGCGCCGACGGGCCGTCGGGTGTGTCGGGCGCCACGGGGCCGGGCTCGGGAACCGCCGGCGTGGCGGGCTCGGACGGGGCGATCGGCTGATCTGGCGTGGACGGAGTCGTCGGGACCTCGAGAGTCGGCATGGTCAGGGCCTACCCCCGGGTAACGGCGGCGAGTCATGGACCTGCTCACGGACGGGATAGCCGAGCTCACGCTGGAGGCGCGCGACCTCCAGCGGCTGGAGACCTTCTACCGCGAGGGCTTCGGCCTCGAGGTGCTCTCGCGCGACGACGACCGCATCTGGCTCGCCGCCGGGCCGCAGACGCGCCTGGGGCTGTGGACGCCGGGGGCCAAGGAGTTCGACGACGAGGGCGGGCGCCACGTGCATTACGCGTTCTCGGCGGCGCCGGGGAAGCTCGACGCGCTCCGCGAGCGCCTCGAAGCGCGGGGCGCGAGCGTGCGCGGCCCGATCGAGCACGAGGGCGGCGACCGCTCGATCTACGTCGAGGACCCGGAGGGCAACGTCGTCGAGGTGTGGGACTTCTTCCGGCGCGGCCGCGACGTGGAGGAGCTGGCCTAGCCGGTGCGGGCGGGGACGCGCGTCTCGGCGCCCCCGCCCGGTGCTCACCGGGTGCTTACGCGCTCTGCTTGAGCGAGTCGATGCGGTCCAGGACGGTCGAGCGCTTGCGGTTGCGGCGCTCGTAGTCCTCGATGGTGCGCAGCTGGTCGGCCGAGAGGTTCGACAGCTTGCCGTTGACCTCGGTGGCGGTCAGCGAGTCGTACTTCTTGATCGGCAGGTCGCCGGCCTCGGGGCCCTGGGTGGCGCGCTCGAAGCGGCGGCCGGCCTTGCGGCCGGTCTTCTCGGCGCTGTCGCGCAGCTCGCCCGCCTCCTCGACGGCCTCGTCGCGCAGCTCGCCGGCCTCCTGGCGCGCCCGCTGGGCGACGCCCTTGGCG
>DASVQH010000537.1:0-19414 GCA_036389195.1 Solirubrobacteraceae bacterium | reverse complement strand
CGAGGCGACCCCGACGCGCGCCTCGGGCACGCCCGCGGTCATCGCCGCCGCGCCCTGCACGCGCGCGGCCTCGTCCAGCCCGCGCCCGCCCGTGGCCGCGTTGGCGTTGCCGGAGTTCACGACGACGGCGCGCAGCGCGTCCAGCTCGCAGCGCTCCTGGCAGACCAGCACCGGCGCGGCGAGGACGCCCGAGCGCGTGAACCGGGCCGCGCTCGTGGTCTCCGGGGCGCTGGAGACCAGCAGGCCGAGGTCCGGCCCGCCGGACGGCTTGATCCCGCACGCCACCCCGGCGGCGCGGAAGCCGGCGGGCAGCCCGGGCGCGGTCTCGGACACGTGGACGGGCGGGTCGACCCACCGCGAGGCGAAGAAGCCACCGGAGCTCATGCCGCCAGCCCCTCGCTCTCCGGCAGCCCGAGCATCAGGTTCAGGTTCTGCAGCGCCTGGGACGCCGCGCCCTTCCAGAGGTTGTCGATCGCGCTGAAGACCATGATCCGGCCCGTCCGCGGATCGGCGTGCACCGACAGCCGGCAGTAGTTGGTGTCGCGCACCTCGAGCACCCCGGGCGGGCCCTCGGCGACCTCGACCCACGGCTCGTCCGCCCACGCCGCGCGGTACAGATCGCGCAGGTCGGCCTCCGAGAGCTGGCGCGTCGCGGTGACGTAGCAGGAGACCAGCTCGCCCTGGGCCAGCGGGACCAGGTGCGGGGTGAAGGTCACCCGCACGCCCGCGCCGAGGCGCGCGAGCTCCTGCTCGATCTCCGGCGTGTGGCGGTGGCCCCCGACCTTGTAGGGGGTCATGTTCTCGTCGGCGGAGACGAAGTGGGTCGTGTGGTTCGGCTCCCGGCCGGCGCCGCTGACGCCCGACTTGGCGTCGATCACCGCGTCGGCGATCAGGTCCTCGCGCGCCAGCGGAGCGAGCCCGAGCAGCGCCGCGGTCGGGTAGCAGCCGGGGTTGGCGACCAGGTCTGCGCCGGCGATCGCCTCGCGGTGCAGCTCCGGCAGCCCGTAGACGCCCTGGCCGAACAGCCGCGGCGCGCGGTGTGCGCCGTACCAGCCCTCGTAGGTCTCGCGGTCGAGCAGGCGGAAGTCGGCGGACAGGTCGACGACCTTCACGTCCTGCTCGCGCAGATCGGCCACCGCCGGCGCCGACGCGCCGTGTGGATAGCCGACGATCGCCGCGTCGACCCGGCCGTGGCGGTGCGGATCGAACTCCTCGAGGACGAGCGGGACGCGGGTGCGGGGATGGACCTCGTCGAGCCGCCGTCCGGCGTCGGCGCGGCCGGTGACGTGGGCCAGCCGCAGCGACGGGTGGCGGTGGACCAGCCCGGCGGCGATGGCGCCCGCGTAGCCCGCCGCGCCGAGGACGGCGACCGTCGGGCGGCCGTCAGCCACGCAGCTCGCCGCCCAGCTGGTCGCGGAGCGCGGCGACGATCTTCCCGCGCCGCGCGGCGACCTCCTCGTCGGTCAGCGTCCGGTCGCTCGCGCGGAACTCCAGCCGCAGCGCCAGCGACGCGCGCCCCGCCCCGACCTGCTCGCCGCGGTAGACGTCGAACACCTCGACGGCGGCCAGCAGCGCGCCGCCCGCCGCACGGACCACGCGCAGCACCTCGGCCGCGGGGACGTCGTCGCCGACGATCACGGCCAGGTCCTGGCGGACGGACGGGAACGAGGTGAGGTCGCGGTAGGCCGGCACGGAGACGGCGGCGGCCGTGACGGCGTCGAGGTCGAGCTCGAAGCCGGCGGTGCGGCCGAGGTCCCAGCGCGCGGCCACCTGCGGGTGGATCTCGCCGAGCCCGCCGGCCGGCTTGCCGTCGATCAGCACGCGCGCGGCGCGGCCGGGGTGCAGGAACGGCGCACCGCCCGGCTCCAGTTCGAACTCGACCCGCAGCGCACCGAGCATCGCCTCGAGGACGCCCTTGGCGGCGAAGAAGTCGGCCTGCGGCGGCTCGGGGTCGCCCCAGGTCGCCGGGCGCACCGCGCCGGTGAGCAGGACGGCGGCGTGCAGGTGCTCGTCGGGCAGCGGCGGGAGCTCCGCGGCGTTGCGCTGCTGCCAGGTCGAGGCGTCCGGCGCCTGGCCGCGGGCCGCATGGGTGCCGGCGCCCAGCGAGAGGCGAGGCTCGGGACCCGCTTCGCCCGGCAGGTAAACGGAACCCACCTCGAACACCCGGACCGCGCCCGCCCCCCGCGCGCGGTTGCGCTGCGCGGCGTCGAGCAGCGAGCCGACGAGCGTGGTCCGCATGACCGACTGCTCCTCGCTCATCGGGTTCTCGAGCACGAGCGCGCCGTCGCCGTCGAGGCCCAGGAGCGCCGGCAGCTGCGGCGAGACGAAGCTCCACCCCACGATCTCCGAGAGCCCCGCGCCGATGAGCGCGTCCTCGGCGCGGCGCCGCAGCCGCTGGGCCACCGAGAGCCGGCCGCTCGCACCGCGGCGCGACGGGAGGGTCGCCGGGAGCCGCTCGAGCACGGCGAGGCGCGCGACCTCCTCGATCAGGTCGGCCTCGCGGCTGACGTCGTTGCGCCGGAACGCGGGGACGGTCACGTCGAGCCCGTCGGCGGCCTCGGCGACGCCGAAGTCCAGCCGCTCCAGCACGCCGGCGCTCTCGGAGCGCTCGACCGGCGCGCCCAGCAGGCCGCTCACGCGGGCGTCGCGCAGCCGGATGACGGCCGGCGCGGGACCCGGCCCGCCGACGTCGACCGTGCCGCCGACCGGCCGCGCGCCGCACAGCTCGATCATCAGCTTCGTGGCCAGCGCCTGCCCGTCGAGCGTCTGCTCGGGCGCCAGCTGCTTCTCGAAGCGCGACGACGCCTCGGTGCGGAGGCCGAGCCGCGTCGACGTGCGCTGCAGGTTCGGGCCGTCCCAGTTGGCCGCCTCCATCAGGACGCGCGTGGTGGTCGGAGCGACCTCCGAGCGCGCGCCGCCCATCAGGCCCGCGATGCTGGTCGGGCCGTCGGCGTCGGCGATCAGGCAGACGTCCTCGTCGAGGGTCCGCTCGACGTCGTCGAGCGTCGTCATCGTCTCCCCCGCCCGCGCCCGGCGTACCACGAGGCGGCCGCCGGCCACGCGGTCGAGGTCGAACGCGTGCAGCGGCTGGCCCGTCTCGAGCATCACGTAGTTCGTGATGTCGACGACGTTGTTGATCGGCCGCTGGCCCGCCGCCATCAGCCGCGCCTTCAGCCACGCCGGGGACGGGCCGAGCTCGACGTCGTCGAACCGGCGGGCGGTGAAGCGCGGGCACAGGTCGGGCGCCTCGACGACGACCTCGATGCCCTCGACGTCGCCGGCGCGGCCCGGATCGTCCGCCCAGGGCGGCGGCGCGAGCGGCGCACCGGTGGCGGCGTGGACCTCGCGCGCGACCCCGTAGATCGCCAGGCAGTCGGGCCGGTTCGGCGTGATCTCGAGCTCGAGCACCTCGGTGGTCAGCGGGAGCACGTCCTCCAGCGGCGTGCCCGGGACGAGGTCGTCGTCGAGCACCATGATCCCGTCGTGGTCGGTGCCGATCCCGACCTCGTCCTCGGCGAGGATCATCCCCTCCGACGGCACGCCGCGGAGCTTGGCCTTCTTGAGCTTCGTGCCGTCGGGCATGATCGCCCCCGGCTGCGCGACCGCGACGGTCTGCCCCGCGGCCACGTTGGGCGCGCCGCAGACGATCGTCGCGACGTCGCCCTCCCCGATCGCCACCGTGCACACCGACAGGCGGTCGGCGTCGGGATGGCGCTCGGCGGTGAGCACGCGCCCGACCACGAAGCGCTCCAGCGCCGCCACGCCGTGCGTGTGGATCCGGTCGACCTCGGTGCCGGTCAGCGCCAGGCGCTCGGCGAGCGCGCGGACGTCGAGGTCCGGGGCGCAGAACGCGCGCAGCCAGTTCAGCGGAACCCTCATCCGAATTGTTCCGTGAACCGCAGGTCGTTCTCGTAGAGCAGCCGCAGGTCGGGCACGCCGTGGCGCAGCATCGCGATGCGCTCGATGCCCATGCCGAACGCGAAGCCCTGCACGCGCTCGGGGTCGTAGCCGTGCTCGCGCACGTGCTCGAAGACGTTGGGGTCGACCATCCCGGAGCCGAGGATCTCGATCCACGCCGTCCCCTTGCACAGCGGGCAGCGGGAGCCGTCGCGCAGGTGGCCGTCGCGGCAGTTGAAGCAGGAGACGTCGACCTCGACGCTCGGCTCCGTGAACGGGAAGAAGTGCGGGCGCAGCCGCACGTCGCGGTCGTCGCCGAAGATCGCCTGCGCGAACGCCAGCAGCGTCCCCTTCAGGTCGGCCAGCGTGATGTCGGTGTCGACCGCCAGCCCCTCGACCTGGTGGAACTGGGGCGTGTGGGTGGCGTCGGAGTCGCGCCGGTAGGTGCGCCCGGGGATGACGATGTAGATCGGCGGCGGCTGCAGCTCCATGGCCCGGACCTGCATCGGCGACGTGTGGGTGCGCAGCACGAGCTCGCCCGGTGCCGCGGCCGGCGGCCGCGGCGCCCCCGCCGGCGGCTGCACGTAGAACGTGTCCGAGCGCAGGCGCGACGGGTGCGTGGCGTCGTGGTTGAGGGCGTCGAAGTTGTAGTGGACGAGATCGATCTCGGGCCCCTCGGCGACGCGGAAGCCGAGGCCCAGGAAGACGTCCTCGATCTCCCGGCGGGCCGCGGTGAGCAGGTGCAGCCGGCCGGCCGGCGCCGACGGCGAGCCGGGCAGCGTGACGTCGACGCGGTCGGCCGCCAGGCGGGCGTCGAGCTCTGCGCGCTCGAGCTGCTCACCGCGCTCGGCCAGCGCGGCTTCCAGCGCCTTGCGCGCCTCGTTGGCGCCGCGGCCCACGGCCGCGCGCTCCTGCGGCGGCAGCCCGGCCACCGAGCGCAGCAGGTTCGGAAGCTCCGCCTTGCGACCGAGATGGGCGACGCGGACCGTCTCGAGCTCGGCGGTCGTCGTGGCGGCCGCGATCGCGGCCTCGCCGGCGGCGCGCAGCTCGGCGATGCGATCGGTCGACATCGGTCAGGCCATCCTATGCAGCTCGTAGAGGGCGACGGTGGCCGCCATGGCGGCGTTGAGCGAGTCGCCGGCGATCGGGATGTGGGCGACGTGCTCGCAGGCGACGACGACCGCCTCGGGCAGCCCCTCGCGCTCCGCGCCGACCACCACGGAGACGTCGGGCGGCAGCTCGGCGGCGGCCAGCGGCGCCCCGCGGCGCGCCGCCAGCGCGACCCGCGGCGCCGGGACGGCGTCGACGCCCGCGACCCGCGCCACCGGCACCCCGAAGATCGCCCCCATCGACGCGCGCACCGCCTTGGGCCCGTACGGATCGGCGCAGCCCGGCCCGAGCGCCACCGAGCCGGCCCCGAAGGCCAGCGCCGAGCGCAGCGCCGTCCCGACGTTGCCGGGGTCGCCGACGCCGTGCAGGTAGACGCAGCGCGGGCCGACCGGCCGCTGCCAGCGCGCCTCGTAGACGGCGAGCGCCCGCGTCCCGGACCCCAGCTGGGAGGCGCGGGCCAGCAGCTCGGCGTCGACCTCGACGCCGTCCAGGCCCGAGCCCTCTGCGACGTAGCGCTCGACCGGCTCCCACCCCGCGGCGTCCGCCGCGGCCAGCAGGTCCTCGCCCTCGGCGACGAACTGGCCCGTGCGCTCGCGCTCGCGCCGGCGGTTGCCGAGCTGGCGGATGTGCTTGAGGCGTGGGTTGTGGGGGCTGGAGATGGTCATGAAACGAGAAAAGGCGCCCGTCCTGCTCGCAGGAGGGGCGCCCGGTGAGGCGGTCGATCGGTCTGGGGCTAGGTGGCCGCCGCCGACGACGCCTCGCGGGCGCTGTCGACGAATCGGCGGAAGGTCTCGGGATCGCGCACGGCGATGTCGGCCAGGACCTTGCGGTCGAGCTCGATGCCGGCCAGCTTGAGGCCGTGGATGAAGGTGCCGTAGCTCATGCCCTCGGCGCGGGCGGCGGCGTTGATGCGGGTGACCCACAGGCGGCGGAAGTCGCGCTTGCGGTTGCGGCGGTCCCGATAGGCGTAGGAGTCCGCCTTCATCAGGGCTTCCTTGGCCCGCTTGTAGTTCGAGTTCGCCTCGCCGCGGAAGCCCTTGGTCAGCTCGAGGGTCGCGCGACGCTTCTTACGCGCGTGGACGGAGCGCTTGACGCGGGTCATCGGCCGTTCTTCCCGAGCAGGTGGATGACGTTCTTGGCGTCCGCCTTGGCGACGTCCCGGTCGAGCCGGAAGGAGCGCTTCCGCTTGGGCGACTTCTTCTCGAGGATGTGGCTCGAGAAGGCGTGGCGCGCCTGCAGCTTGCCGCTGCCGGTCTTCTTGAAGCGCTTCTTCGCGCCGCTGTGGGACTTCATCTTGGGCATGACGAGTCGGGCAGTATAGAGAACGCCGTCCGGCCGACCCGTCGGCGATCCCCTTCCGGCCCCGCAGCCCGCTGACCCGACACTCGACGACCCAGCCGTGACGGGCGGCGTCCCTCCGCTCACGCCCGCGCTGCTCGACGCGTACGCCGGCCGGCTCCGCGGTCTCGGCGTCCCCGCGGTCGCCCACCTGCGACCCGGGCTGGCGTCAGCGGCGATCGAACGCGTGCTGGCGCCCAGCGGCCTGCGACTGCCGCCGGAAGCGGCGATCTGGTGGGAGTGGCGGAACGGCACCGCGGCCGGCGCCGCCACCAGCCCGGCCGAGCGGGAGATCACGGCGTCGCGCAGCTTCCCGCTGGCGCTCGAGCAGGCGGTGGCCGAGGCCGCGCGAAGCGAGCGCATCCTGCGCGATACCCGGCTCGGTCAGGAGGACGTCTGGTGGCCGGGGCTGCTGCCCGTCCTCTCCGCGCCGCACGGGGCGCTCGTCGCCGTCGACTGCGCCGCCCCCGCGACGCCGACGAGCATCGTGTACTCCGTGGACTGGGAGCGCGGCACCCTCCCGAAGGCGGCGAGCCTGGGCCAGGTCGTGACCTGGTGGATCGACGCGGTGGACACCGGCGCATACGGCTTCGACGCGACGGCCGGCACGTGGACCTACGACTGGGAGCGCCTCACGCCCGCGCAGAAGGCCAGCACCCTGGTCTGACGCGGCGGCGCGGGGCTAGCCGGCGGCGGGCGCCGCGCCGTCTTCGGCCGCCGGAGCGGCGGCCGTCTCGACGGCCGGAGCGGCGGGCGTCTCGGCCGGCTGCGTGCCGGCCGTCTTGGACGGGCCGAGCATCATCGTCATGTTGCGCCCGTCCTGATGCGGACGCTGCTCGACGATCGCCAGCTCCTGCAGCTCCTCGGCCAGGCGGTTGAGGATGACCTCGCCGCGCTCGGGGTGCGCGACCTCGCGCCCGCGGAACATGATCGTGACCTTGACCTTGTCGCGGTGGTTGAGGAAGCGCTCGACGTGCCCCCTCTTGGTGGCGTAGTCGTGCTCCGCGATCTTCGGGCGGAACTTGATCTCCCGCACGGTGATCTGCTGCTGGTGCTTGCGGGCCTGCTTCTCGCGCTGACCCTTCTCGTACTTGTACTTCGAGTAGTCCAGGACGCGGCAGACCGGCGGGCGGGCGTCGGGCGCGACCTCGACGAGATCGAGCTCGCGGTCCTGGGCGTAGCGGAGCGCGTCCTGCGTCTTCATGACGCCGACCTGCTCACCGTCCACGCCGATCAAGCGCACCTCGGGCACGCGGATCCGCTCGTTGATGCGGGTCGTGTCGCGCTCCGGCGGCTGCCGGTCGAATCTGCGAGGGACCGGCACTAGGCGTTATGTCCGCGGAGCCTCAAGAAGAGGTCGCGGCGGTGTTCGGGCGCGTGATCAACGTCCGGGAACTATAGCGGGGGCGCGGACGGAAAGACAACCGCGCCCCCGCGGGGGCGCTACGCCTTGTTGAACTTGTCGAACCGGTCGCCCTTGACCTTGTCGCGGCCGATCTCGACGTCGCCCATGAAGTCCGCCTGGAAGTCCTGGATGTCGACGCGGTCCTTGCCCTTGCCGCCCTTGATCGTGTCCTTGCCCTTGCCGCCGATGATCTCGTCGTTGCCGGCGGCGCCGTCGATGCGGTCGTTGCCCTTGCCGCCGTCGAGCTTGTCGCCCTTGGGGCTGCCCGTGAGCCGGTCCTTGCCGGCGCCGCCGCGCAGGTTGGTGGCGCCGAAGCCGGCCTGCAGCCGGTCGTTGCCCTTGCCGCCGACCATGACGTCGCCCTTGGCGCGGCCGCCGTCGCGGATGACGTCCTTGCCCGAGCCGCCGCGCAGCTCGTCCGAGCCCGTCGGCGCGAAGCCCTCGTCGAGCTCGTTGACCGGGTCGCCGGTGATCTCGTCGTTGCCGGCGCCGCCCTCGATCATGTCCCCGCCGCCGTCGCCCGACAGCGCGTCGTTGCCGTCGCCGCCCTCCATGCGGTCGTCGCCGAGGCTGCCGTCGAGCACGTCGTCCTCGTCGCTGCCGATCAGCACGTCGTCGTCCTTGCCGCCGGTGACCGTCTCGACGCTCGTGACCTTGTCGGTCTGGCCCTTGACCGTCGCCTCGCCCTTCTTGAGGTCGACGATGACCGGCGTCTTGGTGGTGGCGAAGCTCATGGCGTCGTCGCCGCCGCGGCCGTCGAGCTTGTCGACGCCCGGGCCGCCGACGAGCACGTCGGACTCGTTGCCGCCGGTGATCTGGTCCTTGCCCTTGCCGCCGTCGAGCGAGACGCGCCCGCCGAGGTCGCCGTCGACGTCGAGCGAGTCGTCGCCGTCGCCCAGGCCGGCTTGCAGCACGAACACGCCCGAGTCGAGGGCGTTCTGGCGCAGCGGGCAGCGGACGGTGGCGGGATCGACGGCCGTGCAGCCCTCACCGGCGGCGAGCGGCGCACCGGCGTCCTGCAGGACGACGTCGTCGCCCTCGGGCCGGATGGTCATCTTGTTGGCGGAGGCGTCGGCGGGCTCCTCGTTGACGTCGACCACCGAGAGCGGGACGCCCGCCTCGGAGTTCTGGCACGTGGCGTTGCCGCCGCACGAGTCGAGCTTGATGATCCGGGCCGTGGCCGCGGACGCACCGGCTGGAAGCAGGAGCGAGAGGAAGCAGGCGAGAAGAAGAGGCTTGCGCATGGCGGGCCTGTACCCGGCATACGGCGCGTCCAGCAGCAACTTCTCCAGCTTCTGGTTCACCCGCGAACCGAGGCCCACGGAAATCCGGTCATTTGGACAGGCGCCGGCTTGTGCGCCGCTCGCAGCGCCGGAGCCGGTCGCGCCGGTCGGGCCGGACGAAGGGGCCCCGATGCGGTCGTTGCCGCTGCCGCCGTCGACGCGGTCGCGCCCAGCGGCGCCGTCGAGCTTGTCGCGCCCGGGTCCGCCCGCGAGCCGGTCCGTCCCGACGCCGCCGGACAGCAGGTCGTCGCCCGACCCGCCGCGCAGGACGCCGCTCGTGCTCCGCGGGTCGGTGTCGTCGTCGGGCGGCCCGTAGATCTGTAGGAGCAGCGCGTCGTCCCCGCGCCCGCCGTCCATCCGGTCCCGGCCGCCGGCGTGGTCGTGGAGCAGGTCGTCGCCGTCGCCGCCGGCGTACACGTCGTCGCCCGGGGCGTAGTCGTACTCGGCGTAGAAGTCCGCCTCATCCGGGTCGCCCTCCAGCGTGTCGTCCCCCGCGCCGCCGGCCTCCAGGGTGCCGGCCGCGAGGTCCAGCCGCACGCGGGCCCGCTCGCCGCCGAGGGCCAGCGTGTCCGCGACGGCGCCGTCGATGCGCAGGCTGTCGTCGCCGTCACCGAGCGGCGCGAGCCGGCGCGGCGCCGGCGCCGGCGCCCAGCACGGTCGCCGCCGCGACCCGGCGCCTCACCGGCGCTCGGCGGCCTCGGCGGCGAGCCGCTCGATCACCTCGCCGACCGGCAAGGTCCCCTGGTCGCCCTCGCCGTGGCGGCGCACCGCCGCCTCGCCGGACTCGGCCTCGCGGTCGCCGACCACCAGCATGTAGGGCACCTTGCGAAGCTCCGCCTCGCGGATCTTGCGCCCGATGGACTCCGACCGGTCGTCGAGCTGCGCCCGCAGCCCGGCGGCCCGCAGCCGCTCGGCGACCTGCGCGCCGTACTCGGTGTGGCGGTCGGAGACCGGGAGCACCGCGGCCTGCAGCGGCGCGAGCCAGAGCGGGAACTCGCCGGCGTAGTGCTCGATGAGGATCCCGATGAAGCGCTCGAAGGAGCCCATGAGCGCGCGGTGGATCATCACCGGCCGGTGCTCGGCGTTGTCGGCGCCGGTGTAGGCGAGCTCGAAGCGCTCGGGCATCGAGTAGTCGAGCTGCACCGTCCCGAGCTGCCACGAGCGCCCGATCGAGTCGGTCATGTGCAGGTCGATCTTGGGGCCGTAGAACGCCCCGTCGCCCGGGTTGAGCTCGTACACGGCGCCGCGGAAGTCGAGCGCCGCCTTCAGCGCCCCCTCGGCGCGATCCCACATCGCCTCGGAGCCGATCCGCTTCTCCGGGCGCGTGGAGAGCTCGAGGCGCGGCTCGAACCCGAACAGGTCGTAGATCGCGTACCCGAAGTCCAGGCAGCGGTTGACCTCGTCGGGGATCTGGTCCTCGGTGCAGAAGATGTGGGCGTCGTCCTGGGTGATGTGGCGGACGCGCATGAGCCCGTGCAGCGTCCCGCTCGGCTCGTGGCGGTGGACCAGGCCGGCCTCGGAGTAGCGGATCGGAAGGTCGCGGTAGGAGCGCCGCTCGGCCTTGAACAGCTGGGCGTGCGCCGGGCAGTTCATCGGCTTGAGGCCCATCGCGCGGCCCTCGACGTCCGTGAAGTACATGTTCTCGCGGTAGACGTGCCAGTGGCCCGAGGTCTTGAAGAGCTCGGTGTCGTAGAGGATCGGCGTCTTGACCTCGCGGTAGCCGCGATCGCCGTTCTCCTGGCGCCACATCTCGGTCAGCGCGTTCCAGATCACCATCCCGTTGGGCTGCCAGAACGGCGAGCCCGGGGACAGCTCGGAGAACAGGAAGAGGTCGAGCTCCTTGCCGAGCTTGCGGTGGTCGCGGGCACGGGCCTGCTCGAGGCGCTCCAGGTAGGCGGCGAGGTCCTCCTTGGAGTTCCACGCCGTGCCGTAGATGCGGGTGAGCATCGTGCGGTTGGCGTCACCGCGCCAGTACGCGCCCGCCGTCGAGAGCAGCTTGAAGGCCTTGATCCGCTTGGTCGACGGAGCGTGCGGGCCGCGGCACAGGTCGGTGAACGGGCCGTTGGTGTAGAGCGAGACCGTGTCGAGGTGGTTGGCCGCGACGAGGTCCTCGATCAGCTCGACCTTGTAGGGCTGGTCCTCGGCGCGGAAGCGCTCGAGCGCCTGCTCGGGCGTCACGTCCTCGCGCTCGAAGTGCTCGTCGGCTTTGACGTGCTCGCGCATCTTCGCCTCGATCGCGGCGAAGTCGTGGTCGGAGACCGTGACGCCGTCGGGGAACTCGAAGTCGTAGTAGAAGCCGTCCTCGATCGGGGGGCCGATCGAGATCTTCGTGCCCGGATAGAGGTCGAGGATCGCCGCGGCGAGCACGTGGGCGGTGTCGTGGCGGATCAGCTCGAGCGCCTCGTCGGAGCGCGGCGTGACGATGTCCACGCTCGCCCCGTCGGGCAGCGGGCGGGCGAGGTCGCGCAGCTCGCCGTCGACCTTGATGGCCAGCGCGGCGCGCGCCAGCCCGGCGCCGATCGCGGCGGCGAGGTCGGCGCCGGTGGCGCCATCGGGCAGCGCCTTGCGCGAGCCGTCGGGGAGCACGACTTCCATTGACCGCTGATGCTAGCCGCGCGTGGCGGCGCCCACCGCTACCGCGCCGCCACCTCGCGGAACGAGCCCTGGACGATCGCGGCGTCGCCGGCCGGGCGGAACGCCTGGCCGGCGTCCTCGGCGAAGACCAGGTTGTCCTTGCTCGACCCGACGAAGACCGCCCCGGCGCCGTCGACGAGGATGCCGCCGACCACGCCGCTGGTGCCGCCGAGGTCGACGACGACGTCGGCGGAGTCGTCGGCGTTGGCGTGGTAGATCAGGCCGCGGAAGGTCTCGTTGCCGCCCAGCCGCAGCCGGCCGCGCATGGCGACGACCATGCCGGGCGCGGCGGCCGGCCCCGGCGCCAGCAGCGAGCACCCCGGGCCGGCGTCCTCGATGAACAGCAGGCCGTTGGGGACCGTCTGCAGCGAGCCGGGGCAGGTCGCCACGTAGCTGCCCTCGCTGCGGGCCTGCGCGCGGGCCATCTCGATCCGGTCCGGCGTCATGCCGGGCGGGAAGTCGCGCTGCGAGCTCACCCGCTCGGGCGAGACCTGCTCCTTGTTGCCGCCCTCGTACTCCGCGCAGCCGTCCTTCGGCGGCACGGCGGGCGCGGCCACCGTCCCGCTCCCGCAGCGGACGACCACCTCGCCGGCGTCGCCGTTGAGGACGATCGCCTTGTTGCCGTTGTTGGTGGTGGCGAACGAGCCGGCGACCAGCGTCTTGTGCGGCGGCAGGCCGGGCTCGACCGGCGGCCGGGCCGCCAGCGCCACCACGGTCCGCGGGCGGCCGCGCACCAGCGAGGTCGCGCGCACCCACAGGCGTCCGTCGTTGTCGGCGTCGTAGGACGGCTGGGCGGCCAGCATGTCCTCCGACCAGTACTGGTCGCCGGGCGCGGCGCCGTCGTCGCGCACGGCGACCGACCAGGTGGCCCGGCCGTCCGCGAAGTCCGGGCCCGTGAACAGCGCGCGCAGCGACGCCGTGGTCGGGCAGTCGGCGCTGCGGGCGCCGGGGTCGCAGCGGACGGGGTAGGCGGGCGTGGCGGGCATCGGCCAGCGGCTCACGAGCCGCTGGAGGCCGGCCTGCAGCGCCGACTCGGCGAGCTGGAACGACGACTCGCCCGCGCGCGTGCGCCCGGAGGCGCGCTGCTGGGTGTCGATGGTCGTGGCCACGGCGATGCCGACGCTGAGCATGACCGTGGTGACCATGAGCGCGACGACGAGCGCGCTGCCCCGCTGATCTCTCATGGGAACGTGACCTCCTGGACGGGCGCGGTGACCGCCTGGCCGGCCGGATCGATCACCCGCAGGGCGTAGGCGTGCACCCCGCGGGCCGGGGCGGTGGTGCGCAGGGTGATCCCGCGGCCGACCAGCGCGCCGCCGTCGAGCCACTCGTAGCGCAGCTCGGCCGCCTCGGGATCCTCGGAGGCCGAGCCGTCGAGCACCACGCTGCGCACCGCCGGGTTCTCGACGGTGACGCTGAAGGCCGGGACCGGCGGGCGGTTCTGGTTGCGCAGGAAGATGCTCGTGCGCAGCCGGACCTCGCCGCGCGTCGTGGCCGGGTCGGGGTCGACGAAGAGGTCGGTCTTCACGCGGCTGATGCGCAGGAGCACGCCGGCGTCGCCGGCCGGCAGGTCGCCGGTGTCCGACGCGTAGGCGAACAGCGGGCGGTTGCGGCCGCCCGCGCGGTTGCTGATGTCGCGCGCGATCTCGCGGCTCGCCGTCCAGCCCGGCCCCGGCGCGGCCGTGCAGGCGCCCACCGCCGGCGACGCGGGCGTGTACGCGGTGGCGGCCTGGACCTGCACGCGCAGGACCGCGCCGTCGAGGCAGTAGCGGACGCGCTCCAGCCGGGTGGGGTTGCCCGCCGCCGCCGCCGCGGGGTCGCCGACCGCCCGGAAGACCAGGTCGTAGGGCCCGGCCAGCTCGACGGCCTCCGGGCGCTGCGCGGTCGTCCCGTAGGCCGTCGCCGAGCTGAGGTTGCGCAGGTGGCGGGCGAGCGCCGCCGTCGCGCGGCGGGCCGCCTGCTGGGCCTCGGAGCGCTGGTCGGCGGTGCGCTGGCGGCGCCAGGTCCCGTCGAACACCGAGAGCGTCGCGCCGAGCACGACGAGCGACAGCGTCATCGCCATCACCAGCTCGATCAGCCCCACACCGGCCTCGCCGCGCGGCCGCGCGCGCCTCACGGGACGTGCACCTCGGCCGAGGGGTCGCCTTCGCGCGGCGCGCCCGCGGCGTCGAGGTCGGAGGCGACCACGAAGTAGCGGCCCGGTCGCGCCGGCGCCTCGTCGACGCACTCGGTCTCCGGCTCGCGCACGCACACCGCGGTCAGCGCGCCGCCGGCGTCGCGGCGGTAGACGGTGTAGCCGATCACGTCGCGCTCCGCGCTCGGCTGCCAGGTGAGAGCCACCGCCGCGTCGCGCCGCTCGCCGGCGAGGCCGAGCGGGGCGGCCGGGGCCGCCCGGTTGAGCGTGACCGACAGCGAGCGCCCCGCCCCCGCGCGCCCGCCGCCGTCAAGGCCCTGCGCGGAGAGCGAGTACACGCCGTCGTCGACGCCCGCCAGCGACCAGGTGGCCGAGAAGCGGCGCCCGTCGCCGGTGGCGGGCGGCGTGCGCGCCACGCCGTCCACGCGCCAGACGGGCGTCGCCGGCTGCGAGGTCTGGAAGTCGAGGGTCAGGCTCCCGCCCGACGTGACCGGCGTCCCGGGCGCCACGCCGCGCAGCGCCAGCGAGGTGACGGCGGGCGCGGTCGTGCTCCCCGAGTCGTTGACGATCGTCCGCTGGACCACGGAGCGCTTGACGCCGCGGGTCCACGTCGTCGAGGCGGTGATGACCTTGTAGTCCTCGGCGTTGGCGTCCGCGGTGCCCGCGGCCGCGCTGCCCGCGCAGAAGCCGCCCGCCGCGTGGTTCCCGCCGCCGTCGGCCGCGTCGTCGAAGGTGCAGGCCGACATCTGGATCGTGAAGGTCGTGCCGCCCTCCTTGACCCGGTACCAGGCCCACACCGGCATGCCGGGCGCGGCGCCCGCGCGCGTCGCGACGACCTTGCGCAGGCTCGCGGTGCTCACCGCCGGGAACGGCACGGCGCGCGACGCCTCGATCAGCTCGCGGGTGAGGCTGGTCGCGGTGTCGCGGTCGCGGGTGGTCAGCGCCGCCTTGCTCGAGCGGTCCATCAGCCCGAGCGTCCCGAGCACGGCGACCACGAGGATCAGCGCGGCGACCATGACCTCGACGAGGGTGAATCCGCGTTCCATGGGGTCATCAATCGAACGCTCGGGCTTCAAGCTCCAGCCGCGCCCGCCGAAGCTGGACGGCTGATCGACGCGGCGCGCCACTATGCTCGGCCGCCGTGGACGCCGACGCCCTCCGCGCGCAGTTCCCTGTCCTCGAGGCGCTCGCGTACCTCAACGCGGGGACGGACGGGCCGGTGCCCGCCGCCGCCGTCGCGGCCGCCCGCGAGGAGCTCGAGCGCGAGCTGACCGACGGCCGCGCGACGGCCCACTTCGAGCGCCGCTTCGCCCTGCAGGACGAGCTGCGGGCGGGCTACGCCGCGCTGATCGGCGCGCCGCCCGACGACGTCGCGCTGATGAACTCGACCTCCGAGGGGATCGGGCGCGTGCTCGCCGGCCTCGACCTCGGCGCCGGCGACGAGATCCTCACCTCCGACGAGGAGCACCTCGGCCTGGTGGGGCCGCTGGCCGCCGCGCGGGCGCGCGGCGCGGAGATCCGGATGGCGCCGCTCGCCCGCCTGCACGAGGCGATCAGGCCGTCGACCACGCTCGTCGCGTGCTCGCACGTCGGCTGGATCTCCGGCGTCGTCGCGCCGCCGGAGCTCGGCCAGGCCGGCGTCCCGGTCGTCCTCGACGGCGCCCAGGGCGCCGGCGCGGTGCCCGTGGACGTCGCCGCGCTGGGCTGCGCCGCCTACGCCGCCGCCGGCCAGAAGTGGCTCTGCGGCGCCGACGGGACCGGCTTCCTCTACCTCGAGCCCGGGTTCGGCGAGCGCGTGCGGGCGATCGCGCCGAGCTACATGTCGTTCACCGACGCCTCCGCGGGCCTCGACGCGCCGCTCAAGCCGGGCGCCCGCCGCCACGACACGCCGGCCCTCCCCCGCGAGGCGGTGGCGTTCAGCGCCGCGTCGCTGACGGGGCGCGCCGCCGTCGGGTGGGAAGCCGTCCTCGCCCGCGCCGCCGCCCAGTCGCGCGCGCTGGTCGAGCGGCTCGCCGCGGCCGGGCGGCGCGTCGCCCCGCGCGGCGACACGACGCTCGTGGCCTGGGAGGAGGACGACGCCGAGGCGGTGCGCGACCGCCTGGCCGCTGCTGGCGTCGTCGTGCGCAACCTGCCCAAGCGGCCGCTGGTGCGCGCCTCGGTGGGCGCGTGGACGAGCGACGCGGACCTCGACCGCCTCGTCGAGGCGCTCTAGATGGCGACGGCGCGCTCCCGGCGCCGCCGCTCCGCGCCGGTCGGGCGCCGCACCGCCGTCCGCGTCCTCGTCGCGCTGCTGGCCGTCGCCGCCGTGGCCGCGCTGATCCCCAAGCTCCCCGACCTCAACCCGTTCGCCTCCGAGGACAAGGACCGCACCGGCCCCGTGATCCTGCGCTCGGTCGCGCGCCTCAACGAGTACCGCGCCGCCACCGCCAACCTCCAGGTGATCGTCGACCTCGAGAAGGACGCCAAGTACCTGCCGTCGTTCATCAAGGGCGAGCGCACGCTCTACCTGGCCGCCGGCAACGTCGACGCGACCGTCGACTTCCGAGCGCTGAAAGGCGACGCGATCCAGGTCTCCGAGGACCGGCGGACCGCGACGATCACGCTGCCCGCGCCACGGCTCGCGCCGCCGCGCGTCGACCTGAAGCGCTCGCACGTGGTCGACCGCAAGCGCGGGCTGCTCGACCGCGCCGGCGGCGTCTTCGAGGACAGCCCGACCGGCGAGCGCGAGCTGACGCTGCTGGCCGAGCGCAAGCTGGCCGAGGCGGCCCGCGCCGACCCGGCGCTCCTGCAGGCGGCGAAGCGCAACACCACCGACACGCTCACCGGTCTGCTGCGCGGGCTAGGGTTCCGCCGCGTGACGATCCGCTTCCTCGAGCCGCCCCCCGTATGAGCCGCCGCCGGCCGCTCCTCGCGCTCCTGCCCGTCCTCGCGGCGTGCGGCGGCGAGGACTACCCGAAGGACCCGCAGAAGGTCGCGCTGACCTACGTCAAGTCCAACGACGCGTCGAAGTGCAAGTACCTGACGCAGGGCGTCACCGAGCAGCTCACCGGCAAGCGGGGCGCGTCCGCGCGCGAGGCCTGCCGCAAGAACGTCGAGCGCTTCCCCGCGCCGAAGAAGGTGACGATCCGCGAGTACGAGGTCGAGCCCGACGACGCCGAGGTCGAGCTGCTGGCCGACGGCAAGGAGGCGGCGGTCAAGCTGCGCAAGATCGACGGGCGCTGGAGGATCGCCGGGTTCTCGGAGTAGCGGGGCTCTTCGGCCTCCCGCGGCGCTAGCGTCCCGCGGATGCTCCCCCGCCGCCTGCTCTCCGTCCTGATCCTCGCGCTCGCGGCCCTCGCGGCCACCGCCGGGCTCTCCGGCGCCTCCGAGCCGCCCGAGTCGGCGGCGGTCGACCTGCCGGCGGGCGCCACGTCGGAGCCGATCGTGCGGGAGTGGACGGGCACGATCCCGCAGGCCACCACGGGCGCCGGCACGAGCACGTGCACCGGGCGCGACGACGCGGAGATCGACCGCCACAGCGTGAAGATCAACGTCCCCGCCGGCCTCTACGACAGGTTCACGTCACAGGCGAAGTTCACCGTCCAGTTCGATCCGGGCCCGCTCGAGCAGAACGACGCCGTCCTGACGGTGATCAACCAGGACATCGAGCCCGCTGGGTCCTCGGGCGGCACGGAGGGGTCCGAGAGCGGCGAGGTCGGCTCCAGCGACAACAGCGACACCGCCCCCGAGCAGGTCGTCGGGACCAACCTGGCCGGCGCCACCTACGAGGCGCAGGTGTGCGCCTACAAGAACACCGGGCCGGTCAGCTACACGGCCAGGCTCGAGGTCACCACCGCGCCCGTCACGCCCGCGCTGCCCGCCGCCGGCGCGCAGGGCCTCGCGTTCTCGGCCTCCGTCCCCGCCGATCCCCAGCGCGACGAGGGCGAGCCGCTGATCGAGATCGACGGCGACGGCACGATCTACACCTGCGGCCCGACCGGCGCCTCGCAGGCCGCGGAGTACGCGCAGGTCTCCACCGACGACGGCCAGCAGTTCCATCTGCTCGGCGAGCCGCCGCGCGGCCAGATCGCGCCCGGCGGCGGCGGCGACTGCTCGCTGGCCACCGGCTTCGACCGCAACGCGCAGGGCGTCTTCAACCTCGCCTACTCGGGCCTCGGGCCGCTGACCAACTTCGCCACCTCGAAGTCGGCCGACAACGGCCGCAGCTTCCAGGGCTCGCCGATCTCCGGGCAGACCGTCCCCGGCGTCGACCGCCAGTGGCAGACCTTCCTCGACGCCGACACGGTCCTGCTGTCCTACAACCAGCAGCAGCCGCGCCAGATCGTCGTGCAGAAGTCCGACGACGGCGGCCTGACCTACGGCCTGCGGGTCCCGGCCACGGCCACCGACCCGAGCTTCCCCGGCCCGATGCGCTCGATGGAGAACCCGGCCCCGGGCGACCAGCCGCGGATCGCCTACTTCTCGTGGAACGCCGGGACGGACGTCAACCTGGCGGTCTCCTTCGACGGCGCCGAGACCTGGAAGAACTGCCGGCTGGCCAAGTCGGCCGGGGAGCCGACGCTGTTCACGACCTCCGACAACGACCGCGACGGGAACATCTACGTCGCCTACGGCGAGAACGCGACGTTCCACACCTACATGACGGCGCTGCCGGTCGCCAACCTCAACAACTGCGACCAGGGCACGGACAAGTTCCCCGACAAGGACCCGGGCGTGCTCGCGCCGGTGCAGGTGGACCGCGCCGGCGTCAGCTCGTCGCTGTTCGCCTGGCTGACCGCGGGCGGCGAGCCGGGGCGCGTGGCCGTCGGCTTCTACGGGACGGCGACCGACGGGGACCCGAACCTCGGGACCTTCAAGGCGTCCTGGAACGTCTACGTCAACCAGTCCGTGAACGCGCTGGCGCCCGACGCGACCTTCAGCCAGGTCCAGGCGACGACGCACCCGATCCACTACGACTCGATCTGCCTCAACGGGCTCGGGTGCGACGTGGGCGGCGGCGACCGCTCGCTGTCGGACTTCTTCGCGATCGACTACTCGCCGCGCAGCGGCAAGATCCACGTGGTCTACGACACCGCGTACAAGGTGCCGGGCGAAGCGCAGGGCGTGATCGCCACGCCGACCGTGTTCTCGCAGATCGGCGGGCCGTCGCTCGGCGGCGGGGCGGTCGACCGGGCGAAGTCGCCCGAGCCGCTGCGCGACGTCTCCGACGATCCGGCCGACGACGCGATCTCCGACTACTCGACGCTCGACTCGCCCAACGCGCCGACCAAGCAGCCCGCGGCGGACTTCCGCAACGTGGCGCTCGCGCCGCCCGACGGCAAGGGCGGCGTGACGGTGACGATGAAGCTCGCCGACCTCTCCGACGCCGCGTTGCAGCAGGCGCTGCAGTCGGGCTCGAACGGCACCACGCCGGCGACCCGGCTGATCTGGATCTTCCGCTGGTTCAACGGGTACCGGTCGGCCGCGGCGGTCGCGAAGTACGACCCGGCCCAGGGGTTCAGCACCGGGTTCAACGGCTTCGAGACCGGGTCGGCGCAGTGCGGCGGGTCGGGGTCGAAGTGCCTGCAGTACACGGGCTCGCAGCCGATCGAGGGCAAGGTCGACCAGAAGGCC
>DASVQH010000536.1:0-5918 GCA_036389195.1 Solirubrobacteraceae bacterium | reverse complement strand
AGCGGCGCCGCCCGCGCCGCCGGGGTCAGGAACCGCCCGACGAGCGCGCTGCGCGGCCCCGCGCGCCACTCGGCGTGCGCGGCGACCGCCGGCTCGAGCCCCAGGTCGCCGGGCGGGAACTGCGAGGCGTCGTCGAACAGGCGGTCGACCGGCAGTGCGCTCATCGCCGCGGAGCCTAGTCCTCCGCGGGACACGCCGGATCGGAGACACTGGTGGCATGACGCACTTCGACAAGCCGGGGTGGTTCACCGAGCACGTCTTCAACCCGCTCGTCGCGCGGCTCGCCCAGGCCGGGATCAGCCTCGCCGGCTCGCGGGTGCTCGAGGTCCGCGGGCGCACGACCGGCGAGCCCCGTCATACGCCCGTCAATCCCCTGAAGGTGGGCGGCGCCCGCTATCTGGTCGCCCCGCGGGGGCATACGCAGTGGGTCCGCAACCTGCGCGCCCACCCCGAGGGGCGCCTCCTCTTCCGCGGCCGCGCTGAGGCGTTCACCGCCGCCGAAGTGCCCGACGACGAGAAGCCGGCGGTGCTGCGCGCCTACCTGAAGAAGTGGAAGTGGGAGGTCGGCGCGTTCTTCGACGGCGTCGGGCCCGACTCGACCGACGACGAGCTGCGCCGGATCGCGCCCGACCACCCGGTCTTCCGGATCACGCCGTCGTCTCAGACCTCGCCGTCGTAGTAGCCGAGGCTGGGCGCCGAGCGGCGGATGCGCCACTGCTCGCCCTTGACCCCGGTGTACAGGGTCAGCTTGTCGGAGTCCGGGTACACGACGGCGCCCAGGTCGACGCGGTTGGCCCACATGAGGACCCGGACGCGCTCCTCGGTCTCGTTGATGACCTGGTGGGCGCCTTCCGGGCCCTTGGGGAAGAACGCCACGTCGAGCGGCGCGAGCGGCCCTCGGCCCTCGGGGGTGCGCAGCGTCGGGCGCCCCTCCAGCACGAGCAGCCACTCCTCCTCGGTGTACTCGAAGTGGTACGGACAGATGGCCTGGCCGGGCGGCAGCTCGTAGAAGGTCGTGCCCGTCACGGTCGACCCGAAGAGGTCGCCGAGGGAGACGCTGCCGGAGCGGAAGCGCTCGGGCGCGTCGGGTTCGAATTCGAGCTCGGGAGCGGTGAGGCTGACGACGCGGTTCATGCCGCGCATGCTCCCAGACCGCTCGCGGCGATCGCCCGCCCGGATGGGCAACCGCTCGCGGGGGTAGGGCGACGCACATGATCGGCCGTCTTCTCGCCCGTGCCGGCCTGCGCGGCTGGCACCTGCACAGCCTCTCGCTGTCCAATGTCGCGTTCTGCCTCGGGCTGTGGATCCGCGCCAAGACGGTCGACCAGGACGAGCGCGGCAACGCCGAGCGCCGGGCGATCTTCGTCGGCCTGTGGCCTGTGATGTTCTGGCTCATCGGCGACGCCGTCGACCGCGAGGGCGGCCGGCGCAGGCGCCGGCGGCGGTAGATGCCGCGCGAGCCGTCCCCGGCCCACCGCGCGCTGACCGCCGCGACCTGGCCGGCCGGCATGGCCTACACGGCGGTCTCCTACATCTGGCGCACGACGCCGATGCATCGGCGCGAGCTCGCCGGCCGGTTCCCCGACGACGCACCGCCCGAGGTCCCGCCGGGCGCCGACCTGACCGAGGCCCAGCGACAGGAGGACGGCTACGGCGCCTACCTGCGCCGCCGCTACCGCGCGGTGGTCGCTGATCCCCGCGCCGGCGCGGAGGCGGCGATGCGCGAGATCCAAGCCGACCCGGACCTCGTCGCCCCCTTCGCCCTCGCGCGGTTCACCAAGACGCGCGGCGAGGAGCACCGGCTGGCCGTCGGCGACGAGTTCAGCATCCGCATGCCCGGCCCGTGGAACGGCCCGGTGCGCGTGGTGGAGCGCACCCCGGTCTCCTTCCGTTTCGTGACGCTGGCCGGTCACATCGAGGCGGGGCAGATCGAGTGGCGCGCCGCCGACCGCGACGGCCGGCTGGTCTTCGAGATCGAGTCCTGGTCGCGCCCCGGCGACCGCGCCTCCTACCTCTTGCACCACCGCCTCCACATGGCCAAGGAGGTGCAGCTGCACATGTGGACGTCGACCCTGGAGCGGGTGATCCGGCGCTACGGCGGCCGCCGCGAGGGCCCGCTGGACATCGAGACGCGCGTGGTCGACCAGTAGGCGATCCCTACCCTGGATCGCAGCGCCATGACGCTGGTCCATGCCCTTCCCGAGCAGCCCACCGCCGATGCCCTCTACGAGGCGTTCATCGGCTGGACGGCCGAGCAGGGCCTCAGCCTCTATCCCCACCAGGAGGAGGCGGCGATCGAGCTGTTCGACGGCAAGAACGTCGTGCTGGCCACGCCGACCGGCTCGGGCAAGTCGCTGGTCGCCGTCGCCGCGCACTTCGCCGCCCTCGCCGACGGCCGGCGGACGTTCTACACGGCGCCGATCAAGGCGCTCGTGTCGGAGAAGTTCTTCGCCCTGTGCGCGACGTTCGGCGCCGAGAACGTGGGGATGCTGACCGGCGACGCCTCGGTCAACGCGCAGGCGCCGATCGTCTGCTGCACCGCGGAGGTGCTGGCCAACGTCGCGCTGCGCGAGGGCGCCGGCGCGGACGTCGGCCAGGTCGTGATGGACGAGTTCCACTTCTACGCCGACGGCCAGCGCGGCTGGGCGTGGCAGGTCCCGCTGCTCGCCCTCCCCCAGGCCCAGTTCCTGCTGCTGTCGGCGACGCTCGGGGACATGACGAAGATCGCGGGGGACCTGACGGAGCGGACCAGCCGCGAGACCGCGGTCATCGCCGACGCCGAGCGCCCCGTGCCGCTCACCTACGCCTGGTCGGTGGCGCCGCTGCACGAGCTGCTCGAGGAGCTCACCGGCGCGGGCCAGGCGCCGATCTACGTCGTCCACTTCACGCAGGCGGCGGCGACCGAGCGCGCGCAGTCGCTGCTCTCGGCCAAGCTCTGCACCCGCGAGGAGCGCGAGGCGATCGCCGAGGCGATCGGCGCCTTCCGCTTCACCGCCGGCTTCGGCCGCACGCTCTCGAAGCTCGTGCGCAGCGGCATCGGCGTCCATCACGCCGGGATGCTGCCCCGCTACCGCCGGCTCGTCGAGCAGCTCGCCCAGACCGGGCTGCTGAAGGTCATCTGCGGCACGGACACGCTGGGGGTCGGGATCAACGTCCCGATCCGCACCGTCGTCTTCACCGGGCTCGCGAAGTTCGACGGCACCCGGCAGCGGCTGCTCAAAGCGCGCGAGTTCCATCAGATCGCCGGACGTGCCGGCCGCGCCGGCTTCGACACGTCGGGCTACGTGGTGGTGCAGGCGCCCGAGCACGTGATCGAGCGCACGCGCGCGCTGGCCAAGGCCGGCGACGACCCAAAGAAGCGCCGCAAGGTCCAGGTCGCCAAGCCGGCCGAGGGCACGGTCAGCTGGACCGAGGAGACCTTCGAGCGGCTGCGCGACGCCACGCCGGAGGCGCTCGTGTCGCGGATGCGGGTGGACCACGCGATGATCCTCAACGTCGTCAACCAGCCCGCCGACCCCGTCGCCACGATGCGCGCGCTGATGGAGGACAACCACGAGGACGAGCGCGGGCGCCGACGGCTGTCGGAGCAGGCGCAGGCGCTGGGCTCCGAGCTGCTCGACGCGGGCGTCCTGGAATGGCTGCCCGAGCCCGACGCCGACGGGCGCACCCTGCGTCTTGCCGTCGACCTGCAGCACGACTTCGCGCTCAACGAGCCGCTGGCCTCGTTCGCGCTCGTCGCGTTCGAGCTGATCGACCCGGAGTCCGAGACCCACGCCCTCGACGTGCTCTCCGTCGTCGAGGCGATCCTCGACGACCCGTTCCCCGTGCTGCGCGCGCAGGCCGACCGGGCGCGCGGCGAGGCGGTCGCCGCCATGAAGGCCGAGGGGATCGAGTACGAGGAGCGCATGGAGCTGCTCGAGGAGGTGACCTACCCGCAGCCGCTGGCCGAGCCGCTGCGCACGGCGTTCTGGGCCTACCGCGAGACCCACCCGTGGATCCGCGAGTCCGACCTCTCCCCCAAGTCGGTGGTGCGCGACATGTACGAGCGCGGGATGAGCTTCACCGAGCTGGTCGCGTTCTACGGCCTGGCCCGCTCGGAGGGGCTGGTGCTGCGCTACCTGAGCAGCGCGTACCGGGCGCTGCGCCGGACGGTGCCCGACCAGCTCAAGACGGACGAGCTCGACGAGATCGTCGAGTGGCTCGGGGAGACCGTCCGCCAGACCGACTCCAGCCTGCTCGACGAGTGGGAGGCGCTCACGGACCCCGAGTCGGTCGCCCGCGCGACGGCCGCGCTGGCGGCCGGCGAGCCGCCGGCGCCGCCGCGGCCGATCTCGGCCAACGTCCGCGCGTTCACGGTCATGGTGCGCAACGCGATGTTCCGCAAGGTCCAGCTGGCCGCGCGCGACGACTTCGCGGGGCTCGCGGAGCTGGAGGCGGCCGCCGCGACGCTGGCCGGCGAGCCTCCCGGGCGCGTCGCCATGGGCGCCGCCGAGTGGGAGGCCGCGCTGGGTTCCTACTGGGACGAGCACGAGACCCTGGGCACCGGCCCGCAGGCGCGCTCGCCGCAGCTGCTGATGATCGAGCGCGGGCCGCGCGCCTGGAACGTCCGCCAGATCGTCGACGACCCCGAGGGCCACCACGACTTCGCGATCGCCGCGACCGTCGACCTCGACGCGTCCGACGCGGTCGGCGAGCCGGTGATCCACACGGCGTCGTTCGCGGCGGCCGGACTGGTCGGCTGACTAGGCGGGCGCGCCGGTGAGCGCGCGCGTGGCCAGCGCCGCCGCGCGGCCGACGACGCCGCGCTCGCGCAACGCCGTGCGCGCCGCGTTGGCCCCGCACGCGCCGTGCACGCCGCCGCTCGGGTAGGCCGAGGCCGACGCGAGGTACAGGCCGGCGACCGGCGTCTCGTTGCGCCCGAGCCCCGGGACCGGGCGGAAGATCAGCTCTTGGTGCAGCTGGGCCGTGCCGCCGTTCAGGCCGCCGCCCACCAGGTTCTCGTCGGCCGCCTGCAGGTCGGCCGGCGTGGTGACGGCCCGCGCGAGCACCCGGTCGCGGAAGCCGGGCGCCACCGCCTCGATCTGGTCGACCATCCGGTCGGCGAAGCGCTCGCGCTCGCCCGCGTCGTCCCAGCGGCCGGTCAGCCCGTCGGGGCCGGCGTCGCCCTCCACCCGCTGGGGGACGTGGGTGTAGGCGGTGACGATCTCCTTCCCGTCCGGCATCCGCGTCGGGTCGGCTCGCGCGAACTGCCCCGCCACGAGGAACGGCTCGGCCGGGATCCGCCGCAGCGCGAGCGACGTCATCGCCACGGTGAGCGCGTCGACGCCCTCGGAGACGTGGACGGTCCCGGCGCGCCCGGTCTCGGGGTTCTGCCACGGGACCGGGCCGTCGAGCGCGAAGTCCAGCTTGAACGTCGACGGGTCCCACTCGAAGCGCTCCAGCGCGCGGACGACCGCGGCGGGCACGTGCGCGCGGTCGAGCAGCTCGAGGTAGAGCTGCGGCGCGGCCACGGCGGCGAGGATCGCCCGGCGCGCGCCGACCGCGCCGCCGCCCGCCGTGCGCACGCCGGCGGCGCGCCCGCGGCGGACCTCGATCGCCACCGCCCGCTCGCCGCAGCGCACGCGGCCGCCGAGCGACTCCAGGCGGCGCACCAGCGCGCCGGTGAGCGCCCCGCTGCCGCCCTCCGGGACCGGGAAGCCGACGGTCTGCGCCAGCGAGCACAGCACCCAGCCGAACATCGCCCCGCCGGGCTGCTCGGGGCTGAAGTCGGCGTGCGTGGCGTTGCCGGCGAGCATCCGCGGGCCGCCGTCGCCGCGGAACGCCTCGTCGGCGAAGCGGCGGACCGGCAGCAGGCCGAAGCGCGCGAAGTCGACCAGCCCGCGGTACCCGAGCTTGGCGGCCATCCGCGCGCCCGCCCG
>DASVQH010000535.1:0-1501 GCA_036389195.1 Solirubrobacteraceae bacterium | reverse complement strand
ATCGTCCGCCAGGTCGCCGAGGCGCACGGCGGGTGGGTGCGCGCCGAGCGCGCCAACGGCGGCGCGCGGCTGCGGCTCGCGCTGCCGGGTTCAGCGACTTCCTAAGCGCCGTTCAGCGGGCTCTCAGGGCGCGGCCGTGGGATGGCGGACATGACCACTCGCACCCTCGTCACACCGCTCGCCATCGCCGCCGTCACGCTGGCCGGCTGCGGCAGCGACAAGCCCGCCGCCGCCAAGGACGCCGAGGGCCGCGCGCTCGCGGGCGCCCTGAAGTTCGCCCGCTGCATGCGCGAGCAGGGCCTCGACTTCCCCGACCCGCAGGTCGGCGAGCGCGGCATGATCCGCATCGGCCCGGGCCCCGGCGGGCGCGGCCCGTCCCCGGAGGACCCGAAGACGCAGGCGGCCCAGAAGGTCTGCGGCAAGCACCTCGCGCAGGGCGGCGGCCCGGTCGCCGACCCGGAGACGCGGGCCAGGCTGCAGGACGCCTTCGTCGCGTACGCCGCCTGCATGCGCCGCAACGGCGTCGACGTGCCCGACCCGCAGCCCGGCACCGGCGCGATCCTCGTCAAGCCGGGGGACGCGGGGGCGCCCGACCTCGCCTCGCCGAAGTTCAAGGCGGCCGACGGCGAGTGCCACCACCACCTCGCCGCGGTCGACGCGGCCGTGGAAGAGAGGCGGCGATGACGCGCCGTCGCGTGCTCGCGTCGCTCCTCGCGGTCGGCCTGGCCGCCGCCGGGCTCGCGGCGGCACTTCACAAACAGAAGCAAGGGGTCAGACCCCTTGCTTCAGTTGCTGAAGCGGCGACGGCGACCGCGCGGGTCCAGGCGCGCACCCTGGTCGACCGCCAGGACCTCGACGGCCGCCTGCAGTACGCCGGCGGGCGGACCGTCGCCGCTGCGGCCGCCGGGACGATCACCCGCCTGCGCGCCGAGGGTGCCACGGTGCGGCGCGGGCGGTCGCTCTACTCCGTCGACGCGGTGGCCGCCGGGTACGTCCTCTACGGACGCGTCCCGCCGTACCGCGACCTGGCGGCGGGCGTCGCCCGCGGCCGCGACGTCGAGCAGCTCGAGCGCAACCTCGCGGCCCTCGGGTACGACCCGGGGGAGGTCGACACGAGCTGGACCGCCGCGACCACCGCCGCGGTGCGGGCGTGGGAGGCCGACCGCGGCTCGCGCGTGGACGGCGTGCTCTCGCGCGGCGAGGTGGTGGTCGTCGCGGGCGCGGCGCGCGTGGGCGCGCACCGGGCTCGCGTCGGCGACGCGGTGCGGCCGGGCGCTCCGGTGACCGAGCTGACCAGCCGGCGGCGCGTCGTCACCGCGCGGCTCCCGGCCGGCCGCCAGTCGGGGGTGGACCGCGGCGACGCGGTGAAGGTGACGCTGCCGAACGGCCGGGAGGTTCGCGGGCGCGTGCGGACCGTCGGCCGCGTGGCCCGCGCAGGCGCGGACGGCGCGGAGGCGACGGTGGGGCTGGAGGTCCGGCTGGGCGGCCGCGCCGCGCGGCG
>DASVQH010000534.1:0-1649 GCA_036389195.1 Solirubrobacteraceae bacterium | reverse complement strand
CGTCGTCGGTGGGCGCGATGTTGACGTCGCCGCACACGACGGTCGCCGCGGGGTCGGCCGCGACCACCTCGGTCAGCGCCTGCAGCCACCTGAGCTTGTAGGCGTAGTGGTCGGAGTCCGGCGCCCGGCCGTTGGGCACGTAGACGGACACGACGCGCACGCCGGCGCACGTCGCGGACACCGCCCGCGCCTCGGGGTGCGGGAAGCCCGGCGCGCCCGCGAGGCCGGGCACCACGTCCTCCAGGCCGACGCGCGAGAGGATCGCCACGCCGTTCCACGCCGCCTCGCCGTGCGCGGCGAACGCGTACCCGCGGCCGGCCAGCTCGTCGCGCATGAGCGCGTCGAACGCGTCGTCGGTGAGCTTCGTCTCCTGCAGGCAGACGACGTCCGGCCGCCGCTCGTCGAGCCACGGCAGCAGCCGCGGCAGGCGCTGCTTGAGCGAGTTGACGTTCCAGGTCGCGAGGCGCATCTCGGGCCAGCCTAGAACGGCCGTCGGGGGCATGCGCGAACATCCGCGCCATGACCGTCACCGCACTGGACTTCCTCGGCATCCCGACCCGCGACGCCGCCCGCTCGCGCGCCTTCTACCGCGACGTCCTGGGGCTCCGGCCCGACGAGCACGCCGAGTACGAGAGCTGGGCGGGCGACACGTGCTTCGCGCACTGGGAGCCCGAGAAGGTGGGCCGGGAGTTCGTCGCCATCCGCGGCAACCCGATCCCGCTGCGCGTGGACGACGTCGCGCAGGCGCGCGCCGATCTGGAGGCCAGGGGCGTGCAGTTCTTCGGCGACACCTTCGACACGGGCGTCTGCCACATGGCGATCTTCGCCGACCCCGACGGCAACGAGCTGATGCTCCACCACCGCTACGCGCACTACGAGAACCGCGGTTAGCCGCGCGCGAGGTCGATGAGCCGGCGCAGCTCCTCGGCCGCGGCGGGCTCGAGCGCCAGCAGCGGCGCGCGGACCGGGCCCGTCGCGTCGCCCATCTGCGCGCAGGCGACCTTGACGGCGGCGGGGTAGCTCTGGGACTCCAGGAAGCTGCACAACGGCCAGAGCCGCGCCCACAGCTCGCGCGCCGCCGGGAGGTCGATCGCCTCGATCAGCAGGCGGTGCAGCGCGGCGCAGGGCTCGGGGACGATCGAGGCGGCGCCCCACACGACGGCCCGGACGCCGGCGGCCAGGGCGGCGAAGGTCAGCGTGTCGTAGCCGTTGAGCAGCACGGGCGCGTCGTCGCCCGCCTGCACGAGCTCGGTCGCCGCGACGGCGTCGCCGCCGGTGTCCTTCAGGCTCGTCACGCGCGCGGCGGCGCGCAGCTCGCGGAACTGGCCGGCGTCCAGCCGGACCCCCGTGGCGGCCGGGAGGTTGTAGTACATGATCGGGATCGCGATCCGCTCGGCGACCGCCGTGTCGTGGGCCAGCAGCTCGCGCCAGCCCAGCGCGTCGTAGAACGGCGGGACGATCATCACGGCGGCGGCGCCGGCCTGCTCGGCGTGGACGCTCAGCTCGATCGTCTCGGCCGTCGAGAGCGCGCCGGTCCCGACGACGACGGGCACGCGGCCGGCCGCGGCGGCGAGCGTCGCCTCGGCGAGCTGCCTGCGCTCGGCGGTCGTGAGCGTGGTGAACTCGCCGGTGCTGCCGCCGGGGACGAG
>DASVQH010000533.1:0-1701 GCA_036389195.1 Solirubrobacteraceae bacterium | reverse complement strand
CCGGCGCCCGGGCTCTCGTCCTCGGCCATGGTGCCGACCCAGAACCGGCCCTGCGGGTCGCACGCGCCGTCGTTGACGCGCAGGCCCGGCCGCCCGTGCGGGATCGCGCACAGCTCGCGGACCGCCCCGGAGGCGAGATCGACGGCCGCCAGGGCGCCGGCCAGCCCCGCCAGCACCGTGTCGCCCGACCACGGCGCCACGCAGCCGACCTTCGCGCCGCACGGCACCGCGCGGTCGCCCGCGTGCACGACGCCGCCCTCGATGTCCACCCACAGCAGCCGCCGCGCGCCGGCGTCCCAGCGCGGGCCCTCGCCGAGCTGCGCCCGGATCGTCCCGACCGGCGCGGCGGTTCCGTAGCGCTCCACGGCCTGATAGCTTAGGCAAACGATTGCTCGCGCGGACAGCCGCTTCTCCGGGCGCACCGCCCTGGTCACCGGCGCCGGCTCGGGCATCGGGGAGGCGATCGCGCGCGGACTGCACGCCGAGGGCGCGCACGTCCGCCTCGCCGACCTCGCGCGCGACCGGGTCGAGGCGATCGCCGCCGAGCTCGGCGACGGCCGCGCCGAGCCGCACGGCCTCGACGTCCGCGACGAGGCCGCCGTCCAAGCCGCCACCCGAGAAGTCGACGTCCTGATGAACGTCGCGGGCATCGGCTCGACCACGAACGCGCCCGAGACCCCGCTCGAGGTCTGGGAGGACGTCTTCGCCGTCAACGCCCGCGGCACGTTCCTCACCTGCAAGCACGCGATCCCCGGGATGATCGCGCGCGGCGGCGGCGCGATCGTGAACATGGCGTCCGTCGCCGCCCTCGTGGGCCTGCGCAACCGCGCGGCGTACTCGGCGTCCAAGGGCGCGGTGATCGCGCTGACCCGCGCGCTGGCCGTCGACCACGTCAAGGACGGGATCCGGGTCAACGCGATCTGCCCGGGCACGGTCGACTCGCCGTGGGTCCGGCGCCTGGTCGAGGACGTCGGGGAGTCGCTCGACGCGCTGCGCGCGCGGCAGCCGATGGGGCGGCTCGGGCAGCCGGAGGAGATCGCCGAGGCGGCGCTCTACCTCGCCTCGGACGGCGCGGGCTTCGTCACCGGCACCGCGTTCGTCATCGACGGCGGCCTGACCGCCGCCTGAGGCCACGAATTGCAGGCGCTCGTCACGACGCCCGGCGAAGCCGGCACGACCGCGGTGGCGGACGTCGCCGCGCCGCGCGCGGGACCCGGCGAGCTGCTCCTGCGGACGGTGGAGGTCGGCGTCTGCGGCACGGACCGCGAGATCTCCGAGGGCCTCTTCGGGGTCGCCCCCCAAGGCCGCGCGCAGCTGGTCCTCGGCCACGAGCTGCTCGCCGTGGTCGAGCACGGCGGACACGGCTTCGCCCGCGGCGATGTGGTCAGCGCCACGGTGCGCCGCTCGTGCAGCCACTGCGCCGCCTGCGCCGAAGGCTCGCCCGACGCCTGCTTCACCGGCGACTACGCCGAACGGGGGATCACCCGCCTCGACGGGTTCGCCGGCGAGCTGTGCGTCGAGGCGGCCGCGCACCTCGTGGCCATCCCGCCGGCGCTCGGGCGGCTCGGCGTCCTCGCGGAGCCCGCCTCGGTCTGCGCGCGGGCGATCCGCCACGTGCGCGCGGTGGGGGAGCGCCAGCCCTGGGCGCCGGCGCGCGCGCTGGTCATCGGGCCGGGCGCGATCGGGATGCTCGCCACGTGC
>DASVQH010000532.1:0-7935 GCA_036389195.1 Solirubrobacteraceae bacterium | reverse complement strand
GCCTGAGTCACACCGGAGCGCCAGGCGGCCACCCCGCCCCGTTCCAGCTCGTCCAGAAGGGATCTCCGAGATGCAACCCGCACGCCTGCGGCGTGGCGCGGCCCTGGCCGCCACCGCCGCGATCCTCGCCTCGCTGACCGGGCCGGCCGCGGCCCCCGCGGCGGGCGTCGCTTCCGACCTCACCGGCGACTCGCGCGCCGACCTCGTCCTCGGCCTGCCGTGGGTCGACGACCCCGCCGCCCGGGCGGCGGGCGCCGTCGCGGTCGTCGAGGGCTCGAAGGACCGGCTCTTCGGGGCCGTCCACCGGTTCGACCGGGCCGCGCTCGGCCTGCCGGTCGGCTCGGGTCCCTACGCGGGCGCCGGCACCGGCATCGCCTCCGGCGACTTCGACGGCGACGGCACCGCCGACCTCGCCGCGGGTGCGCCGGGCGCCGGCGAGAACGGCGCCGTGGCGATCGTCTACGGCTCGCCCGGCCTCCGGGCCGAGCGCCGCGCGACGTTCGCCGGGACGGACCGCGGCGCCGCGTTCGGGTCGTCGCTGGTCGCCGGCGACCTCAACGGCGACGGCTACGCCGACCTCGCGGTCAGCGCGCCCGGCACCGACCCCCGCGCGGACGCCGACTACGGCGCCGGCGCGGTCCACGTCCTCTACGGCGGCGCGGCCGGCCTGACCGAGACGGGTCGGGTCAAGCTCGCTCGGCCCGACGGCGCCTTCGACGCGTTCGGCAGCCACCTCGCGCTGGGCGACACGGACGGCGACGGGAAGCTCGACCTCCACGAGGCCGCCGAAGGCACGCCGCAGTGGAGCGACGATCCGCCAATTCCCGGCCACCTCAGCGTCGCCGGACGGTCCGTCGAGAGCGCCATGCAGGGCGGCCCCGCATCGCTGGCCACCGGCGACGTCAACGGCGACGGCCATCAGGACCTGGTCGCCGGCATCCCGACCAACGCCTACGTCGGGGAGGACGACCGCGCCCCGTCCGGCGCCGTGCGCGTCTACTTCGGCGGCAGGGACGGCCTCTCCGCCGCGCACGCCACGATCAGCCAGCGGACCGCCCGGATCCCCGGGTCCAGCGAGCCCGGCGACCTGTTCGGGCTGTCGGTCGCGGTGGCCCGGATCGACCGCGACCGCTACGCCGACATCGTCGTCGGCGCCCCGGGCGAGGACGGCACCCGTGGCCGCGTGACGATCGTCCGCGGCGGCCCCGGCCGTTCCGGCCACGCCCGCAAGGGCCACTTCGCGTTCGCCCAGGACGCCGCGGGCGTCCCCGGCCGGCGGCGCGCGGGCGGGCGCTTCGGCGCCTCGGTGAGCCTGCTCGACCTCAGCGGCGACGGCCGGCGCGACCTGGCCATCGCCGCTCCCGGGGCCGACGGCGGCACCGGCACGGTCACCGCGCTGCGCGGCGGCAAGGGCGGCTTCGCCGGCGACGCCCGGCGCTTGCGCATCCGGTCGGCGGGCGTGGCCGCCGAGACCGGCTACGCCTGGCCGGAGACGCGGCTCGGGCGCCACGGCGCCTCCTAGTCCGCCGCTCGCACCGCTTCCTCAGCGCGCCGGGCCCTCGCCCGGCGCGCTTCGGTGCACCACCACCACCGACTCGATCAGCAGGTGGTTGGGGATCCGCACGCTGGCGCCGGACGCGGTGCGCAGCACCAGCGCCGAGGACTCGATCGCCACCACCTCGCCGCGGTGGCCGGCGACCTCGATCTCCGCGCCGGCGTCGTAGACCGAGCGCACCACCCGCCCGGCGCCCGCCGCGCGCACGACCTCGCGGTTCCCGAGCCCGAAGGCCAGCGCGAAGCCGAGCGCGACCGCGCTGAGGATGATCGCCGCCAGCAGCGTGAGGATGTCCGTGGAGACGCCGACCTGGCGCAGCGCGGTGACCCCGAAGACGGTGAGGATCGCGATCTCGGCGACCCGGCCGAGCTCGCGCGGCAGGTCCATCTGCTCGGCGAGACGCTCGACGCGGCCGCGGGCGAGGGTCGCCACCACGGCGCCGGCGAGCATCAGGGCCAGCGCGACGAGCAGCTTGGGCAGGAAGAGGATCCCCTGGTTGATCGACTCGCGCAGGAACTGCAGGCCGGTGAGCGACAGCGCCGCCAGGATCACGACGACGGTGCCGGCGAGCCGCAGCGCGACGCCGACCGCCCGCGAGAGCGAGCGCTCGAAGCCCAGGCGGGCGAGCGCGTCGTGGACGCCGTGGCGCTCGGCCAGGTCGTCGAGGCCGGCGGTCCGCAGCGCCTTGACCAGCAGGCGGGCGAGCAGCCGCACCGCGATGAGCCCGAAGACGAGGAGGACGATCGCCGCGGCGATGCGCGGGAGCCCGGCGCCGAGCGCCTCGCCCGCGTTGTCGAGGATGCGGTTCATCGGCGCCCCTTGGTGATCAGGCCGACCACGTCGGCGGCCGCGGTGGTCATCCAGCCGCTGACGCGCAGGGCGCCGCGCACCGCGTGCTGCCAGCGGGCCGTGCGCAGCACCCGCGCGGGCAGCTCGGCGGTGGCGACGGGCGGATCGGCGCGCAGCAAGCCGAGCAGCGCCCCGAGGCGCTCCTCGGCGGCCGGGCTCGCCGGCGCGGGCGCGGGGGCGGCGCTGTCGTCGTCGGCGTCGGTCACCGGGGGAGCTCCCAGTCGTAGGTGTTGGCGCGCAGCAGGTCGATGAGCTCCGCGCGCGCCCGGTGCAGCCGGCCCTTCACGGTCCCGAGCGGGGTTCCCGTCGCGGCGGCGATCTCCTCGTAGGTCAGGCCTTCGAGGTCGCGCAGGACCAGCACGGCGCGGTGGGGCGGGCGCAGGCGGTGCAGCTTGGCCTCCAGCCGCTCCGTGCGCTCGCGGCGCTCGAGGCGCTCGGCGGGCATCCGCGTCGCCTCGGGGTCGGGCGCCTCCTCGCCGGCCTCCCCGTCCTCCACGGCGACGCCGCGGCGGTTGACCGCGTCGATCGCCGCGTGGTGGGCGATCTGCAGCAGCCAGGACCGGAACGGCGCGTCGCCGCGGAAGCGGCCGAGGCGGTGGAAGGCGCGCAGGAACGCGTCCTGGCTGACGTCCTCGGCGCCGTCGCGCCCGACGATGCGCGCGGCGACGCGGAAGACCACGTCCCGGTGGCGTTCGACCAGCTGCTCGAAGGCGCGCAGGTCGCCGGTGAGCGTTCGATCGACGAGCGGGCGGTCCGGGTCCATCGGCGGGCCGAACTCTACGAGCACGAGCGTGTGACGCTGCGCGACGCCCCCGGGTTACACGGACGGCGCGCCGCCGCTGGCCGCCCTCAGCGGGGGATCGCCGACCCGGGGCGCGCGCCGGCCGCCGCGGGGCCGTTGGTGAGGCTGGAGATCGTCGCCGGCATGGCGAGGTCGCGCCGCGTCCGCACGCCCAGCTTGCGGTAGATGTTGCGCGCGTGCGTGCGCACGGTCTCGACGCCGACGTGCAGCTGGTGGGCGATCTCGGCGTTCGTGCGCCCGCTCTGCAGCAGCTCGAGCACGTCGGCTTCGCGCGGCGTCAGCAGCTCCGGCCCCGGCGGCTCGGAGAGCCCGTACTCCTGCGGCGTGCGCGGCAGGACGTGGAGCCCGCGCGAGGCCAGGTGGATGGCGTTGAGGATGTCGCGCGCCTGGGTCTCCTTGGAGAGGCAGGCGGTCGCCCCGAAGGCCAGCAGCTGGTTGCACTCGACGGGGGACGGGCGGTTGGCGAGGACCACCAGCCGCGTCCCAGGATGCTCCTCGTGCAGCGCGTGGACCTCGACGGGGCTGCGCAGCGAGCCGAAGTTGAGGATCGCCACCGAAGGGCGGTGCTGGGCGATGGCGGCGGGCAGCGCGTCGCCCTCGACGCCCGCGGCCACGACGGCCAGGTTCGGGTCCTCTCCGACCAGCGCGCGCAGGCCGTAGGCGACGAGGTCCTCGAAGCGGGCGATGAGGACGGTAACGGAGCCTGAGCGCATCCGGCGCATGCTACCCCCCTCAACCGACAGGGGTGAAGTGCATCTCACCCCGGTTTCACCCGGCGGTTCCCCCCAAGATCACCCCTCCGAGGGGACGACGGAACGCTCGCGTACATCCATACTGCTGAGCACAGACTTTCACCGGGGCGGACTGGGGTACGCACCAGAGAGAACGAGAAGGGGGCCGGCGGGCCCCCTTTTCGTTTAACGAGCGAGGGGGCCCGATTGGGCCCCCTCGTCGTTTCAGGATCCGATGGTGACGGAGACGCCCGCCTACCAGCCGCCCTCGCGATCGGCGCCGGCGACCACCGCGGTCTCCCAGTCGACGATCGTCGTCGGCTTGACGATGTGGCGGTTCATGCCCAGCTCCTTGGGCGACAGGCCGAAGGCCAGCCCGACGAGCTGCGGGAGGTGGAGGATGGGCAGGTCGAGCTCCCGGCCGACCTCGCGCGCCGCCAGCGGCTGCTGGAGGTCGAGGTTGAGGTGGCACAGCGGGCACGGCGTGACCAGGCAGTCCGCGTCGGCGTCCTTGGCGTCGCCGATGTGGCGGCCGGCCTGGCGCAGCGAGGCCGACTTGTTGAGCGTGATCATCGGGAACCCGCAGCACTTGTTGGCGCCCGCGTAGTCGATCACCGTGCCGCCCAGCGCCTCGATGAGGTCGCCGAGGTAGCGGTCGCGCGGCTGGTCGCGCGACACGCCGAGCCGGTCGGTGGGGCGGATGATGTAGCACCCGTAGAACGGCCCGACCTTCAGGTCGGTCAGCGGCCGCTTGACCTTCGCCTTGATGGCGTCGAGGCCGATCTCCTCCACCATCAGCCACAGGAAGTGCTTGTTGCTGATCCCGCGGTCGTAGTGCAGGCCGTCCGGCTCGAGCGTCTTGTTGACGTGCGCGCGGTACTCGGCGTTGGCGTCGAGGCGCTCCTGGCACTCCGACTGCGCGCCCTGACACGTCGAGCAGATGTTCATCATCAGGTCCGCGCCCTTCGCCATCTCCTGCTGCGCGAGGGCGAACGTGCGGGCGTTGAGCGTGTCGGCGAGCTCCTGGTTGTGCTCGGCGATCACGCCGGCGCCGCAGCACGACGCGCGGTCGAGCTCGACGAGCTCGATGTCGAGCAGCGGCGCTACCTTGGCCATCGACCCGTGCAGCTCCGGAGTGAAGCCGCGGCTCACACAGCCGGGCCAGTAGGCGACCTTCATGCGTTCGGGCTCCTCTCGGGGGACGAGGACGACGGCGTCCCGTGAGACTTCGCGCCCTGCTCGATGTTGGGGTCCTCGACGCCGCCCGGCTCCTCCTCGTCCTCGCCGACGACGTAGAGGTTGAGCTCGTAGCGCTCTTCCTTGGCGTGGATCTCCTTGAAGATCCGCTTGACGTCCTTGGGCGCCTTGTGCGGGTGCAGCAGCGCCTTGGCGGGCGTCATCTTGCGGCGCTGGAGGCCCTTGATGACCACGGGCAGCGAGTCGAGCAGCTCCGGCACGGCGCGCGGGTGGAACTTGCCGCCGTAGGAGTCGGGCAGCAGGTCGGCCTCGTGCAGGATGCCGTTGCGCTCGATGTTCTTGACGAACGCGTGCTCGTGGCGGTAGCCGTTGTTGCGGTCCTCGATGTCGTGGTCGCCCGAGGAGATCCGGCGCAGGCGCATGATCTGGTTCATCGGGGCGACGCCCTTGGGGCACGCCTCGATGCAGTTGAAGCAGTGGGTGCAGTCGTAGATGCCGGCGGGGTCCTCGGAGAGGTCCTTCAGGCGCTCGAACTGCTGGCCGTCGCGCGGGTCGCCGACGAAGCGGTAGGCCTTGGCCAGCGCCGCCGGGCCGATGAACAGCGGGTCGACCTCCATCGAGAGGCAGTCCGAGACGCAGGCGCCGCACTGGATGCAGGCCATCGTCTGCGTGATGTCGACCATCGACTCCTTCGGCACGATGTACTCGCGCTCGGGCGGCGGGCCGTCGGGCAGCAGCCACGGCGTGACCCGCTGGATCTTCTTCCAGTGGACGGCGTCCATGTCGACGATCAGGTCCTTGAGCACGGGCATGTTGCCCATCGGCTCGACGGTGATCGTGCCGCCGTTGAAGTCGGCGCGGCGCTGGGCCTCGTCGAGGTGCATGTGGCAGGCGAGGCCGGGGCGGCCGTTGATGCGGACGCCGCACGAGCCGCAGATCGCGGCGCGGCAGGAGCAGCGGATGCCGATCGAGCCGTCCTGGCGGTCCTTGGCCTGAAGGATCCCGTCGAGCACCGAGCGGTGCCCGTCGAGGTCGATCGTGAACTCCTGCCAGTACGCCGCCGCCCCCGACTCGGGGGAGTAGCGCCGGAGCTTGAGCGTGTATTCAGGCATAGCTTCCTAGTAGGTCCTCTCCTGCGGCTCCCACTGGGTCATGGTGACCTCGGAGTAAGAGACCTTGGGTTCGTCGCCGCCGTTCATGCTGATGTTGATGTGCTTGAGCCACTCGTCGTCGTTGCGCTTGGGGAAGTCGAGGCGGAACTGCGCGCCCCGCGACTCCTTGCGCTCCAGGGCGCCCATCACGATCGCCTCGGCGCAGTCGAGCATGTAGCCGAGCTCGATGGCGCCCAGCACGTCCTGGTTGAAGACCGTGCCGTGGTCGTCGATGTAGGCGCTCTCCGCCTGCTCCTTGAGGCGGTGGATGATCTCGTGGGCCTGGGTGAGGCCCTCCTCGTCCCGGAACACCGCGCACTTCTCGTTCATCATCGTCCCGAGCTCGTCCTTGATCTCGGAGACCCGGCGCCCGACGCCGCGCTCGCGGCGGATGATCTTGTCGATCATCCTCTGCTCGTCGGCCAGCGACGCGTCGCTGGGCACCGGCATGCTCATGCCCTTGGCGCGCTCGGCGGCGTGCTCGCCGGAGCGGCGGCCGAAGATCAGCGTGTCGAGCAGGGAGTTCGCCCCGAGGCGGTTGCCGCCGTGGACCGAGACGCAGGCGACCTCGCCGGCCGCGTACAGGCCCGGGATCGAGGTGGCGCCCCACACGTCGGTCTTGACGCCGCCCATGATGTAGTGGCAGCCCGGCTTGATGTGGATCGGCTCGCGGGTGATGTCGACGCCCGCGAAGTCGCGGCCGATGTTGACGATCTCGCGCAGCGCCTCCAGCGTCCGCTTGCGCGGCACCTTGGTGATGTCGAGCGCGACGGTGCCGTCGGGGAAGCCGCGGCCCTCGTTGATCTCGGTCTGCTCGGAGCGCGACACCACGTCACGCGAGGCGAGCTCGAGCTTGTTGGGCGCGTACTTCTCCATGAAGCGCTCGCCCTGCGCGTTGTAGAGGTGAGCGCCCTCGCCGCGCGCGCCCTCGGTGATGAGGATCCCGTTCCCGGCGAGCGTGGTCGGGTGGTACTGGATCATCTCCATGTCCATCAGCGGCGCGCCGATGCGGTAGGCCTGCGCGATCCCGTCGCCCGTGCAGATGAGCGCGTTGGTGGTCGGCTTGAACGCCTGGCCGGCGCCGCCGGAGGCCAGGATCACCGACTTGGCGGCGAACAGCTGCATCGAGCCGTCGCGGATGTTGCGGGCGATCGCGCCGCAGGCCTCGCCGTTCTCGTCCTGCACGACGGAGGTGACGAACCACTCCTCGAAGCGGTCGACCGTCAGGTAGTTCTTCATCAGCTGCTCGTAGAGGACGTGCAGCAGGGCCTGGCCGGTGATGTCGGCCACGTAGTACGTGCGGGCGGCCGAGGCGCCGCCGAACGCGCGGGTGCCGAGCTTGCCCTCGTCGTTGCGATGGAACGTGACGCCCTGGTGCTCGAGCCACAGCACCTCGCCCGGGGCCTCGCGGCACATGATCTCGATCGCGTCCTGGTCGCCCAGGTAGTCCGAGCCCTTGACCGTGTCGAACGCGTGGGACTCCCAGGAGTCGTTGACGTTGAGGGCGGCGTTGATGCCGCCGGCCGCCGCGTTGGAGTGCGACCGCACGGGGTGGACCTTGGACATGATGGCCACGGTCGCGCCCGCGCGGGCGGCTGCCAGGGCGGCGCGCTGGCCGGCCAGGCCGGCGCCGATGATCAAGACGTCGTG
>DASVQH010000531.1:0-25093 GCA_036389195.1 Solirubrobacteraceae bacterium | reverse complement strand
GCCCGCCGACGGCGGGGAACCCGGCGAGAGGAAGGGCGCGACGATGGGATACGAGCTGATGGGGCGGGCGCACGCGGCGTGGCTGGCGCTCGGCCGCCAGAGCGGGCAGGGGACGGTCGAGTACGTCGGCCTGATCCTGCTCATCGCGGTCGTCATGGCCGGTGTCGTGAAGGCGTCGGGCGGCTTCTCCGACGACAAGTCGATCGCGACCGCGGTCGTCAAGAAGCTCAAGGACGCGATCGCCGACGTCGGCGGGAAGTGACGGACGCCGCATGCCAGACTGCGGGCGTGACCCCCGACCAAGCCCCGCGCGCCCGCAGCGGCGGGCGCGCCGCCGACGAGCTGCGCCCGGTGACGATCGTGCCCGGGTTCGTGGCCACCGCGACGGGCTCGGCGCTGATCTCCGCGGGCGAGACCCGCGTGATCTGCACCGCGTCCGTGCAGGAGTCGGTGCCGCGCTGGATGGCCGGGCAGGGCCGCGGCTGGCTGACCGCCGAGTACGGGATGCTTCCCGCCTCCACGGGCGACCGCAAGCCGCGCGACGTGTCCAAGGGCCGGCCCGACGGCCGCACGGTGGAGATCCAGCGGCTGATCGGCCGCTCGCTGCGCGGCGTCGTCGACTTCGGCGCGCTCGGCGAGCGCACGGTCTACGTGGACTGCGACGTGCTCACGGCGGACGGGGGCACGCGCACCGCCTCGATCACCGGCGGCTACGTGGCGCTCGAGCTGGCCTGCCGCCGGCTGGTCGCCGACGGCAGGCTCGCGCGGCTGCCGCTGACCGGGACGATCGCCGCGATCTCGTGCGGGATCGTCGACGGCGTCCCGCTGCTCGACCTCGACTACCCCGAGGACTCCACCGCCGAGGTCGACGCCAACGTGGTGATGACCGGCGACGGGGGGCTCGTCGAGGTCCAGGCGACCGCCGAGCGCACGCCGCTCTCGCGCGCCCATCTCGACGACCTCCTGGCGCTGGCCCAGCAGGGGATCGAGTCGCTGCGCGCCGTGCAGGCGGCGGCCGTCGCGGGGTAGGCGTGCGCCTCGTCCTGTCCACCCGCAACGCGCACAAGCTCCATGAGCTCGAGCGCATGCTGGGCGGGACGATCGGGCTCGACCCGCTGCCCGACGAGGTCGAGCTGCCGCCCGAGACGGGCGACACGTTCGAGGCCAACGCGCTGATCAAGGCGCGCGCGGCCGCGCACGCCACGGGTCGCGCGGCGATCGCGGACGACTCCGGGATCGAAGCCGACGCGCTCGGCGGGCGGCCCGGCGTCTACTCGGCGCGCTACGCCGGCCCGGACGCCACCGACGAGGAGAACCTCGCCAAGCTGCGCGCCGAGGTGCCGCCGGGCACGGGGCTGCGCTACGTCTGCGTGATCGCCCACGTCACGCCCGAGGGCGCCGAGCGCACCTTCGCCGGAGAGGTGCGGGGCACGATGGCCGCGGCCCCCGCCGGCAGCGGCGGCTTCGGCTATGACCCGGTGTTCCTGGCCGCCGAGGACGGCGCGGGCCGCACGATGGCGCAGCTCGCGCCCGAGGAGAAGGACGCGATCTCGCATCGCGGGCGCGCCGCGCGGGCGCTCACGGCATGGCTGGCGGGCTGAGCGGCGGCGACCGCCGGCGCAGCCGCGCCGCCGCGCTGTCGATCGCGTCGAACTCGGCGCTGATCCTGCTCAAGCTGGTCGCGGGCGCCGTGACGGGCTCGGTGGCCATCATCACCGAGGCGATCCACTCGGCGGTCGACCTGCTGGCGTCGATCGTGGCGTTCTTCTCCGTCCGCGAGGCCGAGCAGCCCGCCGACGCCCAGCACCGCTACGGGCACGAGAAGTTCGAGAACGTCGCCGCGGGCGTCGAGGGCATGCTGATCCTCGTCGGGTCGGGCGTGATCGTCTACACGTCGGTCCGCCACCTCGTGGAGGGCACCGAGGTCCAGGCGCTCGGGTTCGGCATCGCGGTGATCGGCTTCGCCGCGCTGGCCAACCTGCTCGTCTCGGGCTACCTCTACCGGCGGGCGCGCGAGACCGACTCGGCCGCGCTGGAGGGCGACGCCGCGCACCTGCGCACGGACGCCTACACGTCGCTCGGCGTCCTGGTCGGCCTGGCCGCGGTGAAGATGACCGGCGAGACGTGGATCGACCCGGCGGTCGCGCTGGTCATCGCCGTCGCGATCGTCGTCACCGGCGTGCGGATCCTCGCCAGCTCGTGGCGCGTGCTCGTCGACGAGGCGCTGCCCGAGCAGGAGCTCGCGGCGATCCGGGAGGCCATCGAGGCGTCGGCGCCCCAGGGGGTCGTCGGCTACCACAAGCTCCGCACGCGCCGCGCGGGCGCCCGGCGCTACGTCGACCTCCACGTGCAGTTCCGCTCCGGCACGTCGCTGGAGGACGCGCACGACACGGCCCACGCGCTGCAGGACCGCATCGCCGAGCGGCTGCGCGGCGCCGACGTGCTGATCCACCTCGAGCCCGAGGACCGCCTCCAGCCGGGCACGGAGATCGGCGTCAGCGCAGGTTTATCGCCGCCGACAGCGCGACGGCGAGCGTGATGAACGCGTAGCCCTGATAGCCCGAGACGAGCAGCAGGATGAACGCGATCAGGCAGGCGGCGACGGTGGCGAGCCAGGCGATGCGGGCGAAGGGCACGCCGGAAGTATTCTCGCCCGGGCCCATGACGCCTTCGCTGACCCCCGAGCTGGCGCTGCGATATCTGCGCGAGCTGTCGGCCGACGTGCGCGGCGGCGTCGCGCTCGACGGCGCCGGGCGGCTCGTCGCCGGCGACCCGGAGCTGGCCGGCCCGGGGGCAGACGCGGCCGCCGCCTTGGGCCCGGCGCAGGCCGCCGAGGCGGTGCTGCGCTCCGGCGCGGTGTTCGCCGCGCGCGCCGGGGGCCTGACGCTCCTGGTCGTCTGCGGCCCGCGGGCGATCCCGCCGCTGGCGCGCCAGGATCTCGCGCAGACGGTGGCCGCGCTCGGCCACGAGCCGTCCGCCGCGGGAGCGGGTGCGGCGGCGCCCGCCGGGCTGCCGCGGGACGTCGCCGAGGCGCTGATCTCCGCGGCGCCGCGCGGTCCGGGCGAGTGAGCGGGCGTCCCGCGGGCCGGGACAAAACCCGCAAAATGCGGCAACTCGCGGGTACGGCGCAAAGCGGTGTCCGAGGCGGTTGTTAGCTTCGCCGCCACCACACCCTGCCGAGAGCAAGGAGGAGCCATGACCAAGTCTGACTTCGTCGAGAAGGTCGCGTCGTCGAGCGGCCTCAGCAAGAAGGACGCAGGATCGGCGGTCGACGCCGTCATCAACGAGCTGGAGAACGCCCTGAAGTCCGGTGAAGAGGTCACGTTCACCGGCTTCGGCAAGTTCCACGTCGCCGAGCGCGGCGCGCGCGAGGGTCGCAACCCCCGCACCGGCGAGACGATGGAGATCGCCGCCAGCCGCGTGCCCCGGTTCACCGCCGGCTCGAGCCTCAAGAAGGCCGTCAAGAGCTAGCGACCTTCGCCCGCACCCGCCCGTCACCGGCCTTGTCGCCGGGGTGGGCGGGGACGGGCCGACCGGCCGCGCCGGTCCCGGCGCCGCCTGGCACGCAGGTATCATCCGCAGCGATGAGCCGCCGCAGCCCCGCGCGATTTCTCGCGCCGCTCGCGCTGATCGCGGTCGCGATCGCCCTCGTCGCCGTGTTGAGCGGCGGGAGCGCGTCGACCGAACGGGAGGCCGCGCCCGCCCCCGCGGGGACGGCCACCTCGGACAAGTCGGCCAAGGCCAAGAAGAAGACCTCGGGCGGCCGGCGCACCTACACGGTCAAGCCCGGCGACACCCCGTCGGGCATCGCCGAGAAGACCGGCGTCACCGTCGAGAAGCTGCTCGACCTCAACCCGGACCTCGACCCCCAGTCGCTGGTCCCCGGCACCCGCCTCAAGCTCAGGTGAGCCCGCTGCGCCCCGCTCACGGCGCCGCGGCGAAGCCCGGCGTCCCCGCCTTCGCGCGTCCCCGCGCCCTCGCGGCCGTCCTCCTGGCCGTCGCGGCCTGGCTCCTCGCCTTCGCGGCGCCGTCGCCCGCGGCCGCCGCCCCGCCGCGCATCTCGGCCCCGTCGGCGATCGTCGTCGAGATCTCGACCGGCGACGTCGCCTACGCCCGCCGGCCCGACGATCCGCGCCCGATCGCGTCGGTCACCAAGCTGATGACCGCGCTGCTGACGCTCGAGGGCCGCGAGCTGTCGGCCAAGGTCCGCGCGACGCGGTACGCGGCGGCCTCCGTCGAATCGCAGCTCGGCTTGCGCCCCGGCGAGCGGCTCACCGTCGCCGACATGCTGCGCGGGCTGCTGCTCGTCTCGGCCAACGACGTCGCGGCGAGCCTCGCCGAGGACGTCGCCGGCTCGCGCGGGGCGTTCGTCCGGCAGATGAACCGGCGCGCCGCCGCCCTCGGGCTGCGCAGGACCCGCTTCGAGGACCCGATCGGCCTCGGCGAGGACGACCGGTCGACCGCACGGGAGCTCGTGACGCTCACGCTCGCCCTGCGGCGGTTCCCGTTCTTCAAGCGGACGGTCGACCGGGCCGGCCTCACCCTGAAGTCCGGGGACCACCCGCGGGCGATCGTCAACCGCAACAGCCTCGTGCGCCAGTTCCGCCAGGTCAGCGGCGTCAAGACCGGCCACACGAGCAAGGCCGGCTACGTGCTCGTCGGCTCGGCGCGCCGACGCGGGATCACGCTCGTCTCCGTCGTCCTCGGCGCCCCCAGCGAGGCCGCGCGCAACGCCGACACGATGGCGCTGCTGCGCTACGGCTTCTCGAAGTTCTCGCGCCGGCTGGCGGTGCGCCGCGGCACCGTGCTCGACTCGGTTCCGATCCGGTACCGCCGCGGCGCGGAGCTCGACCTCGTCGCCGCGCGCTCGGTCCGCCGCGTGGTGCGCCGCGGCGTCCGGCCGGTGGTCAAGGCGGTCAGCGTCCCCGAGGAGGTCGAGGGTCCGATCCGCCGCGGCCAGAAGCTCGGCCGCGCCGACGTGCTGGTGCGCGGGCGGAAGGTCGAGAGCGTGGCGCTGCTCGCCGCGGCCTCGGTCCCGGAGGCGGGCGTCACCGCGCAGGCGAAGAACTGGATCACCAAGCCGCTGGGCTTCGTCGGCGTGCTGCTTCTGGTGACCGGTACGGTTGGTCTCGTGCTGCGCCGCCGCGGCGCAGGGGGCGACCGCGCGGCGAAGAAGTCCGGCAGGGGGGTCGAGGCTGCATGATCATCACCGTCACGCTCAACACCGCAGTCGACAAGACGCTCGCGGTGCCGAACTTCCGCCTCGGCCGCCGCCACCGGACGGTCGAGCAGACGACCATGCCGGGCGGCAAGGGCGTCAACGTCGCCCGTGCGCTCAAGACGCTGGGGCTGCCCGTCATCGCGACCGGCATGGCCGGCGGCGCGACGGGGACCCGGATCGTCGAGCAGCTGACGCACTTCTCGGTGCTGTCGGACTTCGTGCGGATCCGCGAGGAGTCGCGGACCAACACCGCGGTGATCGACCCGACGACGGGCGAGCAGACGGAGATCAACGAGCGCGGGCCGGCGGTCAGCGAGCCCGAGATCGAGATGTTCGCCGACAAGCTCCTCTACCTCGCGCAGGGCGCGTCGCTCTGCGTCTTCGCCGGCTCTCTGCCCCGGCAGGTCGACATCGACATCTACGCGCGGCTGATCCCGGAGCTGCGGCGCCTCGGCGTCGCCACCGTGGTCGACACCGACGGCGACCCGCTCCGTCGCGCCGTCCGCGCCGAGCCCGACGTGATCTCGCCGAACGTGCTCGAAGCCGAGGAGCTCGTCGGCCACGAGTTCAACGACGAGGAAGACCATCTGATCGCGGTCCGCGAGATGGCCGAGCTGGGCGCGCGCGAGGCGATCATGACCGCGCCCGACGGGTGCTACGCGCTGATGGCGCACGAGGACGGCGTGGCCCCCGGCACCGCCCCGGCGCTCTACCGCGTGCGGGGCCCGGTGCTCGAGCCCCGGGCCACCGTCGGGTCCGGCGACGCCTTCCTCGCCGGCTTCGTCGCCGCCCGCTACCAGGGCCGTGCGGCGGTCGAGTGCCTGCGCTACGGCGTCGCCGCCGGCGCTGAGTCGACGCAGCACCTGGGCGCCGGGATCATCGATCCCGCGCGGGTCGAGCGCCTGCTCGACGAGGTCGCCGTGGAGCGGCCGGCGCTGCCTGTGGCCTGAATGTTGGCCTGCGCCGCGGGCTGGTGTGGTTCGGTCCGTTGTTCTAGCTGCGTGGGCGCGGCCGGACTTCTTAACTGCGTCACTTACGGAGGGAGAGTGGGGCGCCGCGGTTGGTCGTCAACGTGAGACTCGATGCCCTCTCCTCGACGAGTTTCACGTTAGGGGCAATTATTCGGGCCTTTTCCATATCTGGATTCCTTGAGTGGATCGACTTTCACGTTGGAGGACTACAAACCGGACCACCACGCCGTCCAACCCTTCCTCCTTCAGAGAGCAGTTGAAGAAGTCCACTCCGCGCCCGAGCATCTAGTCCGACGGACCACCAACCGCAGCCCGCGGCGCAGGCAAAGGGAAACCGCCCCGACGCGACCCCCGCGTACGCCGTCCGCGCCGCTTTTCCTGCCGCCCCCGGTGCTACCGTGATCAAGGTGCTTCCGGCTCCCCGAACGCACCCCTCGCAGCCCCCTCGGACCCCGTCTTCGCACGGGGTCTTCTCGTCCGTCCCGAGACCTAGGATCCCGTCATGGAAGTAGAGATCGGCCGTGGCAAGAAGGCGCGTCGCGCCTATGGATTCGACGACATCGCGATCGTCCCGTCCCGGCGGACGCGCGACCCCGATGACGTCGACGTCTCGTGGACGCTCGGGCCGTACCGGTTCGACCTGCCGCTCATGGCGTCGGCCATGGACGGCGTCGTGTCGCCGGACACGGCCGTGGCCATCGGCAAGCTCGGCGGCCTCGCGGTCCTGAACCTCGAGGGGATCTGGACCCGCTACGAGGACGCCGACGCGCAGCTCGCGCGCATCGCGACGCTCGAGCGTGACCAGGCGACCCGCGAGATGCAGGACATCTACCTCGAGCCGGTCAAGCCGGAGCTGATCCGCCGCCGGATCGAGGAGATCAAGCAGCACGGCGTGGTCGTCGCCGCCTCGCTCACCCCGCAGAAGGTCGAGCAGTACTACGAGGTCGCGCTGGACGCCGGGCTCGACATCCTGGTCATCCAGGGCACGGTCATCTCGGCCGAGCACGTCTCGACCCAGGGCCGGGTGCTCAACCTCAAGGAGTTCATCGCCGAGCTGCCGATCCCCGTGGTCGCCGGCGGCTGCGCGAGCTACCACACCGGGCTGCACCTGATGCGCTCGGGCGCGGTGGGCGTGCTGGTCGGCGTCGGGCCGGGCGCGGCGTGCACCACGCGCGGCGTGCTGGGCATCGGGGTCCCGCAGGCGACGGCGATCGCCGACGTCGCGGCGGCCCGCTCGCAGAACATGCTCGAGACCGGCGAGTACGTGAAGGTCATCGCCGACGGCGGCATGCGCAACGGCGGCGACGTCGCGAAGGCCATCGCCTGCGGCGCCGACGCCGTGATGATCGGCTCGCCGCTGGCGCGCGCCTACGAGGCGCCGGGCCACGGCTTCCACTGGGGCATGGCGACCTTCCACCCGACGCTCCCCCGCGGCGCGCGCGTGGCGACGACCCAGAACGGCTCGCTGCAGGAGATCATCACCGGGCCGGCGCGCGAGAACGACGGCACGTTCAACCTCATGGGCGGCCTGCGGACGTCGATGGCCACCTGCGGCTATCGCGACATCGCGGAGTTCAACCGCGCGGAGCTGATGATCGCCCCGTCCCTGCAGACCGAGGGCAAGCACCTGCAGCGCGAGCAGCAGGTCGGCATGGCCGCCCGCGGCAAGGTCGCGGAGCTTGTCAGCAATTGACCCATCGCCGGCTCGCGCTCGCGAGCTCGTGACGGAGCCCGGCGGCCTGTCCTCGGACGGGCCGGGCTCCGCCCTGGCGGCGGACCAGCCGGTCGAGGAGCTGGCGCCCGAGCGGGCGCTGGCCACCGACGAGGTCGTCGTCCTCGACTACGGCGGGCAGTACTCGCAGCTCATCGCGCGGCGGGTGCGCGAGCTCGGGGTGTTCTCCGAGCTGCTGCCGCACCACGTCGGCGTCGACGAGGTGCGGCGCCGCGCGCCCAAGGGGCTGATCCTCTCGGGCGGTCCGGCCTCCGTCTACGCGCCCGGAGCGCCGGCGCTCGATCCCGAGCTGCTCGAGCTCGGCATCCCGGTGCTGGGCATCTGCTACGGCATGCAGGCGCTCGTGCTGACCCTGGGCGGCGACGTCAAGGGCGCCGAGGTGGGGGAGTTCGGGCGCTCGCGGCTGACGCTCGCCGGTGACGGCGGCCGGCTGCTCGGCGGCCTGCCGGCCGAGCAGACGTGCTGGATGTCGCACCGCGACACCGTCTTCGCACCGCCCCCCGGCTTCACGGCGCTCGCCTCCTCGACGGAGTCGCCCGTGGCCGCGCTGGAGGACGTCGAGCGCGGGATCTACGGGATCCAGTTCCACCCGGAGGTCGTCCACACGCCCTACGGCCAGGAGGTCCTCTCGCGGTTCCTCGAGGACGTCTGCGGCTCGCAGCGGACCTGGAGCGCGGAGTCGATCGTCGCCGAGCAGGTCGAGCGCATCCGCGCGCAGGTCGGGAGCGGGCGCGTCATCTGCGGGCTGTCGGGCGGGGTGGACTCGTCGGTGGCGGCGCTGCTGGTGCACCGCGCGGTGGGCGACCAGCTCACGTGCGTCTTCGTCGACCACGGGCTGATGCGCAAGAACGAGGGCGAGCAGGTCATCGCCGCGTTCCGCGACCACTTCAAGGTGCCGCTCGTGGCGGTCGACGCCGAGGATCGCTTCCTGCGCCGGCTGCAGGGGCTGAGCGACCCGGAGGCCAAGCGCAAGGCCATCGGCGCGGAGTTCATCCGCGTCTTCGAAGAGGAGGCGCTGAAGCTCAAGGGCGCGAAGTACCTCGTGCAGGGCACGCTCTACTCCGACGTCATCGAGTCCGGCGGCGGGACCGGCGCGGCGACGATCAAGTCGCACCACAACGTCGGCGGCCTGCCCGACGACCTGGAGTTCGAGCTCGTCGAGCCGCTGCGCGCGCTGTTCAAGGACGAGGTCCGCGCCGTCGGCGCCGAGCTCGGGCTGCCCGAGCGGCTCGTGTGGCGCCAGCCGTTCCCCGGCCCTGGCCTGGCCATCCGCATCGTCGGCGGCGAGGCCACCAAGGAGCGCCTGGACACGCTGCGCAACGCCGACGCGATCCTCCAGGACGAGATCCGCAAGGCCGGCCTCTACCGCGAGCTGTGGCAGTCGTTCTGCGTGCTGCCCGACATCCGCACCGTCGGGGTGCAGGGCGACGAGCGCACGTACGGCTACCTCGTGGCGATCCGCGCGGTCACGTCCGACGACGCGATGACCGCCGACTGGGCGCGCTTGCCCTACGACCTGCTGGAGCAGATCGCGTCGCGGATGATCAACGAGATCCGCGAGGTCAACCGGGTCGTGCTCGACATCACGTCGAAGCCGCCCGGCACCATCGAGTGGGAGTGAGCGTGGGCGGGCTCTCCGCGGCGACGGTCGCCGAGCTGTGGGCGCACGCCCGCGAGCTCGCGGAGGTCGGCACGCGCGAGCTGTCGCCGCCGCACGTCCGTCGCGCGCTCGTGACGCTCGCGGTGGCCGGCGCCGGCGGCGACGACGCCGGCTACGAGCGCGAGGTCCTCGCGGTCGCCAAGGCGTTCCGCACGCTCGGGCTCGACCCCGTCCCGCTGTTCGACGCCGCGTCCGCGCTGGTGGCCGAGGACGACATCGCCGCGCGGGCCGCGCTGGTGAACCTCCCGCGCCGCGAGGCGTCGCCCGCGCGGCCGTTCAACCTGCGCGGCTGAGGCGCGGGTCATCGGCGTGCCCCCGCCGGCTTCGTCCCTGCGGGGCCGCCGGCGTGGCGGCCCGTCCTCACGCCCCCGCCGGCGGACTGCTTCGGGTGAAGGAGTGGGGGGATGGGTCGGAGTGTCAGGACGCGAACCCCTCAGGACTACTCACGTCGCGCCCGACGGGGTGCGTGTCGCCTTGGGGGGTCTATGCGCCCTCTGGGCGACGCACGCGGATCCGCGGCGCGCGTGAGTCGCCTGGTGGGGCCTGACACCCTTCCCTCAGAGCGCAGTTGGCCGGCGGAGGTGCGCGGCCAGCGCCCGCCGCGCCCTACCGGTACTTCTTCTTGACCCGCTCGCAGGTGCCGTTCCAGCGGGCGCGGCGGTTGTAGCTCACGTCGACCGTGTCGCGGCCGGGGCCGCAGTCGATCACGGCCCTCAGCGTCCCCGACGCCATGATCTTGTCGTTGCCCGGGCCGGCGAAGACCTTGTTGCGGCCGACCCGGTGCCGGGCGTTGCCGCGCAGCTTGATCTCGTCGTCGCCCGCGTCGCCGTAGATGACGTTGTGCAGCTCGCCGCCCTGCAGGTAGTCGTCGCCTTCGTCGCCGTGCATGATCGTGCGGCCGCGGTTGCCGCGGATCTCGTCGTCGCCGGGGCCGCCCCAGATGCGGTCGACGCCCAGGCTCCTGCCGAAGCTCTGGTGGTGGCCCCACAGCTGATCGTCGCCGGCGCCGCCACGGATGAGATCGGGGCCGGGGCCGCCGAGGAGCTTGTCGGCCTGCGCCGTGCCCTCCAGCGTCTCGCCCGACGGGCTCTCCGCCTTGTCGCTGAACGCGTAGCCGGTGGTGTTGACCGGCGCCTCGCGCCGCACGGTCTCGCAGCCGCCGTAGGCGCCGTTGTGGGTGCCGGTGTTGATGACGATCGTGTCGTCGCCGGGGCCGCAGTCGACCCATTCCCAGTGGGTGCCGTTGTTGGCGTGCACGACGTCGTCGCCGGGGCCGGCGTCGATCGTGTCCGGGCCCGAGTCGAGCCAGATGTCGTCGTTGCCGGCGCCGCCGTCGACGACGTCGTTCGCCGATCCGGCGTGGATGAGGTCATCGCCGTCGCCGCCCGTGATGCGGTCGGGGGACTCGTCGCCGGCGATGTCGTCGTTGCCGGGCCCGCCGGCGATGCTGTCGTCGCCGGGGCCGCCGAGGACCTTGTCGTCGCCGTCCTCGCCGAGGATCGAGTCGTTGCCCGAGCCGCCGTCGAGCAGATCGTGGCCGGCGCCGCCGCGCAGGCTGTCGCCGCCGGTGCCGCCGTAGAGCCTGTCGGCGAACGAGGAGCCGATGAGCGTGTCGGAGCCGCCCGCGCCGTCGAGGACGGCCGGGCCGGAGCCGCGCGGGGTCAACCGGTTGCCGCCGCCGTCGCCGAGGATCGTCGCGGCGCCGGCGGTGGCCGGCGCGGCGAGGGCGAGCGTCGCCGCAGCGGCCGTGAACAACGTGGAGAAGCGCATGTGCTCTCTCAAGACACGGGCTGCATCGGCGCGTTCCGCGCCGGCGATGAACGCCGTGTCAGCTGCCCGACAGTCAGGACCGGCGGTCCCACGCCCGCAGCGACGGGAGCGGGTCGAACGGGGCGCCGCCGTCGTACCAGCCCGGGGCGCTCCACATCTCGAAATGCAGGTGGCAGCCGGTGGCGCGGCCCGTCTGGCCGACGTAGCCGATGAGCTGCCCGGTGCGGACGCGGTCGCCCTCGTCGACCAGCGCGGCGTCGCGCAGGTGCATGTAGGCGTAGTCGATCCCGGTCTGCTCGCCGTCGATGACCACGTAGTTGCCGGCGGCCCCGTGGTAGCGCTTGAACTTGACCCGCCCGCCGCGCGCGGCGACCAGCGGCGTCCCGCACGAAGCGAAGACGTCATGGCCCTGGTGGCCGCGCCCGCCGCCGAAGCTCGCCGCGCCGGTCCCGTACTGGTGGCGCCCGCGGATCGGGAACTGATGATCGAGCAGCTCGAAGGTGGCCGGCGCCGCGGGGGCCGGGGCGCTCGCGGCCTGGGCGCCCGACGGGTCGTGCGCGCTGACGTGGAACTCGTAGCGCCCGGGCGGCGTCGGCTCCGTGCCGGTGTCGGCGTCCCAGGTGACGGTGCGCGCCGCGCCGGGATCGACGACGCCCTGCGGCCAGCGCTGCACCACCACGCCGTCGGCGGCGCGGACCAGCTCGACGTCGACCGCCTCGGGATGCTCATCGCGCAGGGCGAACGTGACCGACGCCTTGCGCACGCCGTCGAAGAACACGCGCGGGCTCTGGACCTCGACGTCGAGGCCGGGGGAAGCCGGGTCGGCGGGCGCGAGGCCGACGTCGAGCGCGGCGCGCGAGGGCGCCGACTGGCCGCCGTCGCGATCGACCAGGCTCAGCGGGCCGGTGCGGGCGAAGCGCGGGACGGCCACGAGGACGCGCTTCTTGGTGACCCGCTGCGGCGCCACGAAGACGTCGTCGGCGTCGCCGGCCGCGCCGAGGAAGATCACCTGCTCGACGCGCTTGATCCGCTTGCCGCGGAGGTCGAGGACGCCGCCGGGCGAGGCCGCGGTCGGCCCCTGGCAGCCCGTCTTGCAGCGGATGCGCTTCAGGCGCGGCGCGGGACCGGAGGTGGCCGGCGCGGGCGTCGCAGCCGGCTCCTGCGCGGCGGCGGGCTCCTTCGCCGCCGGCGGCGAGCCGGCGGGAGCGCCGCCGGGGCCGTTGGCCGAGGCAGGCGCGGCAGCCCCGAGCAGGGCGGCCAGGAGAGCGGATGCAGTTGTCAGCCGGGCCAGCACGGGCCCGGACCCTCCCGCGGGTCGCGGCATGTCACCTCTGTGAGCGTCGGCCTACGGGGTTAGCTGTCGGGCTCGCGCTGCTCGCGCTACCGGGCGGCGATGCCCGGATTCGCCCCAGAGGAACACAGAGAGAGCTGGTTCCTTGGCTGGTTCCCCCGCTCCGCACCCGTACCCCTGGGGCGGACTCGGCAGGCGTTATGAACGCGCGGCACGATACACACCGTCAGCTCGAGGCTCAACCCCGCGGACGTGCCACGCGGTGTCCTATAGTGTGCCGCCGCCGCGCATCCGAGCGCTGCTTTTTCACGCCATGAAGACCTACGTCGCCACCCCCACCGACCGCGAGCGCAACTGGTACGTCGTCGATGCCGCCGGGCACAACCTCGGCCGCCTCTCGACCCAGATCGCGGATGCCCTGCGCGGCAAGCGCAAGGCCACCTACACGCCGCACGTGGACACCGGCGACTTCGTCGTGGTGATCAACGCCGAGAAGATCACCGTCACCGGCAACAAGCGAACCGAGAAGCGCTACTACCGCCACTCGGGCTACCCGGGCGGGCTGAAGTCGCGCACGCTCGCGGAGATGCTCGAGCGCCGCCCCGAGGAGGTCATCCGGATCGCCGTCCGGGGGATGCTCCCCAAGAACCGCCTGGCTCGCAAGCAGCTGACCAAGCTCAAGGTCTACGCCGGGCCGGACCACCCGCACGCCGCGCAACAGCCGCAGCCCCTGGAGATCGAGACCCGATGAGCACGAGCGACGACACCCCGCGCGACGACGAGACCACCGAGCCGCAGGAGATCTCCGCGGAGGACACGGTCGGCGCCCAGGAGCAGCCGCCCGAGGTCGATCAGCTCCTCGAGCAGCAGATCGTCGACGAGCCCGTCGCCGAGTCCGAGCAGATCGCCGCCGAGGAGACCGCGCTGCCCTACACGCCGGTCGAGGTCTCGGCCAAGGAGGGCATGCCCCCGACCGCCGGCCCCGTGCCCGCGATCGAGGACGAGGCCGACGAGGACGACGACGAGCCCGTCGCCCCGCGCGAGAAGCCGGCCATCCCGGGCATGGACCTCGAGGTCGACATCGTCGGCGAGGGCGAGGACGCCCTGCGCCGCGGCGAGGACGACGACGACTACGACGAGGACGACCCGGACTCCCTCGAGGAGGACGTGCTCTCTCAGCCGATCGCCGAGGCGAGCATCGACCTGGCCGCCGGCGCGCGCTACCGCGCGACCGGCAAGCGCAAGACCGCGGTGGCCCGCGTCATCCTCAAGCCCGGCACCGGCGCCTACACCATCAACGGCCGCCCGCTCGACGTCTTCTTCCCGCGCTCGACCCTCCAGCGCAACATCCGTCAGCCGCTCGAGACGGTCGGCTACGAGGACCGCATGGACGTCATCGCCAAGATGCACGGCGGCGGTGTCTCCTCGCAGGCCGGCGCGCTGCGCCACGGCATCTCGCGCGCCCTGCTAGAGGCCGACCCGAACCTGCGCTCCGAGCTCAAGCGCCGCGGCTTCCTGACGCGCGACGCGCGCGTCAAGGAGCGCAAGAAGGCCGGCCTCAAGAAGGCCCGCAAGCGGCCGCAGTTCTCCAAGCGCTAGCGCGCGCAGCGTTCGTGGGGCGAGAGCTCTTCGGCACCGACGGCGTCCGCGGCGTCGCCGGCGAGGTCCTGACCGCCGAGCTGGCCCTGGGGCTGGCTCGGGCGGCGACCGCGCGTGCGGCCGCCGAGCAGGGCGTCGAGCGGCCGCAGGTCCTGATCATCCGCGACACGCGCGAGTCGGGCGAGATGCTCGAGAGCGCGGTCGCGGCCGGCGTCGCGGCGGCGGGCGGCCAGGCGCTGCTCGGCGGGGTGCTGCCGACGCCCGGCGCGCCGCTGCTGATCGCGCGCCACGGGCTCGACCTCGGCGTCGTGATCTCCGCGTCGCACAACCCGTACCGCGACAACGGGATCAAGTTCTTCGGCCACGACGGCTTCAAGCTCTCCGACGCCACGGAGCTGGAGATCGAGGCGATGCTGGAGGCGGGACCCGCGCCGGCGGCCGCCATGGGCCGCGTCGGCCCGCTGCACGGCGCGCTGGAGGACTACCTGCGCGCGCTGGGCGAGCGCTTCGCCGGCCTCGATCTCACGGGCCGGCGCATCGCGCTCGACTGCGCCAACGGCGCGACCTTCCGCGCGGCGCCCGAGATCTTCCGGCGCCTCGGCGCGGACGTCGACGTCCTCGCCGACGCGCCCGACGGGCGCAACATCAACGCCGGCTGCGGCTCCACGCACCTCGACCTGCTGGTCGGGCGCGTCAAGGAGGGCGGCCACGACGCCGGCTTCGCCTTCGACGGCGACGGCGACCGGGTCCTGGCGGTCGACCGGACCGGCGCGGTGGTCGACGGCGACGAGCTGATCGCGCTCGCCGCGCTGCACCGCCGCGCGCCCGGGGTCGCGGTGACCGTGATGACCAACTTCGGCTTCCACACCGCGATGCAGGCGGCGGGCGTCGAGGTGGCCACGACATCGGTGGGGGACCGCTACGTGCTCGAAGCGCTCCGCGAGCGCGGCTGGGCGCTCGGCGGCGAGCAGTCGGGCCACATCATCGACATGGACTTCGTGCCCTCCGGCGACGGGATCGCCGCGGCGCTGCTGACGCTCGAGGCGCTCGGCGACGGCGACGGCGACGGCGACCTGGCGGGCCGCCACGCGATGGAGAAGCTGCCGCAGACCCTGGTCAACGTGCGGATCCGCGAGCGCGGCGCGCTCGACGACGCGCCCGGCGTCGGCGCCGCGGTGGAGCGGGAGCAGGCCGCGCTGGAGGGCCGCGGGCGCGTGCTCGTGCGCCCCAGCGGCACCGAGCCGCTCGTCCGCGTCATGGTCGAGGCGCCGACCGCCGAGGAGGCCGAGGCCGTCTGCGGCCGGCTGGTCGCGGCGGTCGAGGCCGAGGTCGCCTGAGCGCGGTGGGCTGGGCTCCCTGGCTGACGCCGCTCCCGGACGCCGAGCTCATGCGGTCGACCGACCGCTGGGCGATCGAGGAGCGCGGCGTGCCGTCGCTCGAGCTGATGGAGCGCGCGGGGGAGGGGCTGGCCCGGGTCGTCGAGGAGCGGGTGCCCGCCGGGCGGATCGCCGTCGTCTGCGGGAAGGGCAACAACGGCGGCGACGGCCTGGTCGTCGCGCGCCTCCTGCGCGAGGCGGGGCGCGAGGTGCGAGTGCTGATCGCCGGCGACCCGGACGAGCTGCGCGGCGACGCGCGCGCGAACCTCGAGCGGCTGCCGGGCGACCCGGCGACGCGGTTCGAGGGCCCCGCGCAGCTCGACGGCGCCGCCGGGATCGTCGACGCGCTGCTGGGGACGGGCTTCGAGGGCGAGCCGCGCGACCCCGTGCGCGGCGCGATCGCGGCGATCGACGCCGCGGGAGCGACCGTCGTGGCGGCCGACGTCCCCAGCGGCGTCAACGCCGGGACCGGCGCGATCGCGGGCGAGGCCGTGCGCGCCACCGCCACCGCCACCTTCCACCAGGGCAAGCCGGGGCTGTGGATCGCGCCGGGCAAGCAGCACGCGGGCGAGGTCCGGGTCGTCGACATCGCCATGCCGGCCGGCGGCCCCGGGCCGGCGGCGAGCGGGCTGATCGACCCGGCGGTGCTGGCCGAGATCCCGCGGCGCGGCGCGGACGCGACCAAGTTCTCCAGCGGTGCGGTGGTCGTGCTGGGCGGCTCGGCGGGGCTGACCGGCGCGCCGACGATGGCCGCGCTGGGCGCCCAGCGCGCGGGCGCCGGCTACGTGACGGTGGCGACGGCCCGCTCGGCGCAGCTCGGCTTCCAGGTCAAGCTCCTGGAGGCGATGACGCGCGGGCTGCCCGACGAGGACGGCGCGCTGACCGAGGCGAGCGTCGAACCGGCGCTAACGGCGTTGGAGCGCGCCGGCGCGGCGGTGCTCGGCCCGGGGCTCGGCCGCGCCGATCACACGGTGCAGTTCGCCCGGGCGGTCGCCCGCCGCGCGCCGGTGCCGCTCGTCCTCGACGCCGACGGCCTCAACGCCCACGCCGGCCGGCTCGAAGACCTCGCCGCCCGCACCGCGCCCACCGTCCTCACGCCGCACGCCGGCGAGCTGGGGCGGCTGCTGGGGGTCGACAGCGCCGCGATCGGCGAGCGTCGGATCGAGCACGCGCAGGACGCGGCGCGCCGCGCCGGCGCGATCGTGGTGCTCAAGGGGGACGACACGATCGTCGCGCTCCCCGACGGCCGCACGGCGATCGCCCGCGGCGGCGCGCCCGGCCTCGCCACCGCGGGCACCGGCGACGTGCTCTCCGGCGTCATCGGCGCGCTGCTGGCCAAGGGCATGGCGCCCGCCACCGCCGTCTGCGCCGGCGTCCACGCGCACCAGTGCGCCGGCCGGCTGGCCGCCGAGCCGCACGGGCCCGACACCGTCATCGCCTCCGACGTGATCGCCGCGCTGCCCGCCGCGCTGGCCGCGGGGCGCGGCCGCTAGGATCGGCCGGGCATGGCGACCGTCGGCGACATCACGGAGCGCGACGTCCCGGCGGTCGGCCCCGAGGACGACGTCGAGACCGTCCTGCGCGTCATGCGCGAGAACGAGCTGCAGGGCGTCCCCGTCGTCAACGAGGGCGGGCGCGTGATGGGCATCATCACCGAGTCCGACCTCGTGCTCTCCGAGGAGGGCTCGGACCTCCACCTGCCGCACTTCGTCGAGCTGTTCGGCGGCGTGGTCTTCCTCGAGCCGCTGGCCAAGTTCGAGGACCGGCTGCGCAAGGCCTTCGCGTCCAAGGCGCGCGACCTGATGACCGAGGACCCGGTCACGATCTCAGCGGACGCGACCGCGCGCGAGGCGGGGCGGATCATCTCGCGCGCGAAGCACGACCGGCTTCCGGTCATCGACGGCGACGGGCGGCTGCTCGGCGTCGTCACGCGGCTCGACGTGCTCGACGCGCTCTCGCACGAGGAGTAGGCGTGCTTCGGGCGCAGGCCCGGGTCGACCTCGGCGCGATCGCCCGCAACTGCGGCGTGCTGGCGCGGGCGGCGGGCGAGGGGACGCGGCTGTGCGCCGTGGTCAAGGCGGACGGCTACGGCCACGGGGCGGTGCCGGCGGCGCGCGCGGCGCAGCGCGGCGGCGCCGCGTGGCTGGCGGTGGCCACCGCGCAGGAGGCCGCCGACCTGCGCGCCGGGGGCGTCGGCGGGCCGCTCCTGGTCATGGGCGCGCTGTCGCCCGAGGAGCTCGCGATCGCCGTCGCCGCGCGCGCCGACGTCGTCGCCTGGCGGGCGGCGTTCGCGGAAGCGATCGAGGGCGAGGACGTCGGCGTCCACGTCAAGCTCGACACGGGGATGGGCCGGCTGGGGACGCGCGACCCCGCGGAGGCGACGGCGCTCGCCCATGCGGTGGCCGCGGCGGGGCCGCGGCTGCGGCTGGCCGGCGCGATGACGCACTTCGCCACCGCCGACGAGGACGATCCCGCGTTCCTGCACGAGCAGCTGGCGGCCTTCCGGGCGTGGGCCGAGCCGCTGCGCGAGCAGTTCCCGGACCTCCTGCTGCATGCGGCGAACTCCGCCGCGACGCTGCGCGAGCCCGCCGCGCGGTTCGACCTGGTCCGCTGCGGCGTGGCGATCTACGGGCTCGACCCGTTCCAGCGCGACCCGGCCGAGCACGGCCTGACGCCGGCGCTGGAGCTGCGCTCGTACGTCGCCGAGGTCAAGCGCGTGCTGCCCGGGCAGAGCACGGGGTACGGGCGCCGCTTCGTCGCCACCGCGCCCACCTGGCTGGGAACCGTCCCGATCGGCTACGGCGACGGGGTGCGGCGCGCGCTGTCGAACAACCTCGACGTCGTCGTCGCGGGCCGGCGCCGCCCGCTGGTCGGGACCGTCTCGATGGACAACGTCGTGATCGACCTCGGCCCCGACGGCGCGGCCGCCGAGGCGCTGCGCGGTGCCCCGGCCGTGCTGCTGGGGGCCGGCGTGCGCGCCGAGGAGTGGGCCGCGCGGATCGGGACCATCAACTACGAGGTCACCTGCGGGATCGGCCCGCGCGTGCCGCGCGAGTACGTGGGCCTTTGAGCGCGCCGCTCGCCGAGATCCGGGCCGCCCTGGCCGGCACGCCGGCGTGGCTGGTCGGCGGGGCCGTGCGCGACCGGCTGCTCGGGCGGGGGACCGACGACCTCGACCTCGCGGTGGCGGGCGACCCGGAGGCCGCCGCGCAGGCGATCCGGCGCGCGCTCCCGTCCGCCGCCTTCCGGCTCTCCGACGCGTTCGGCGGCTGGCGGGTCGTCGGCCGCGGGCACGCGTGGCAGGTCGACGTCCTCGCGCTGCAGGGCGGCGGGCTGGAGGCCGACCTCGCGGCGCGCGACTTCACGATCAACGCGATGGCGGAGCCGCTGGAGGAGGGTGGGCAGCCCAGGCTGATCGACCCGTTCGGCGGCGCGGCCGACCTCGCGGCCCGCCGGCTGCGGATGGTCGGCCCGCGCGCCTTCGCCGACGACCCGCTGCGCACGCTGCGCGCCGTGCGCTTCGCCGCCGAGCTCGGCTTCGAGGTCGAGCCGGCCACGGCGGCGGCGGTGCGCGAGCACGCGGCGAGCCTGGCCGGCGTGGCGCCGGAGCGGATCTGGGCCGAGCTCAAGCGGGTCGTGGCCGCGCCCGCGCCGAGCGCGGCGCTCGAGCACATGAGCGACTACGGGGTGACGGCGATCATCCTGCCCGAGCTGGAGGCGCTGCGGGGCGTGGAGCAGAGCGTCTACCACCACCGCGACGTCCACGACCACACGCTCGAGGTGCTCGACGCGGCGGTGCTGATCGAGCGCGACCCCGCCGCGGCGGGCCTGCCCGCGCACGCCGACGCGCTGCGCGCGCTGCTGGCCGAGCCGCTCGCCGACGGGCTGACCCGCGGCCACGGGATGCGCTGGGCGGCGCTCCTGCACGACATCGCCAAGCCGCAGACCCGGCGGGTGCGCCTCGACGGCCGCGGCGCCGGCTTCCCCGGCCACCACACCGAGGGCGCGGCCGTCGCCCGCGACGTCCTGCGGCGGCTGCGGGCGGCCGAGAAGGTCGGCGACCACGTCGCGGCGCTCACCGAGCACCACCTGCGGCTCGGGTTCCTGGTCCACGAGCGCCCGCTGACCCGGCGCGCCGTCCACCGCTACCTGGTGGCCACGGGCCCGGTCGCGGCCGACGTCACCGCGCTGACGGTGGCCGACCGGCTGGCCACCCGCGGGCGCAAGTCCGCCCCGGCCATCGCCGCGCACCTCGAGCTCGCCGACGAGATGCTCGGTTACGTCCTGGCCGAGCGGGCGGCGGGCCGCCGGGCGCCGCTCGTGCGCGGCGACGAGCTCGCGGCCGCGCTGGGCCGCGCCCCCGGCCCGTGGCTGGGCGGCGTGCTCGCGCAGCTGGAGGAGGACCGCTTCGCCGGGGACGTCGTCACGCGCGACGACGCGGTCGCGCGGGCCCGCGCGCTCCTACGCGGCTAGGCCGCGGACGATCTCCTCGCAGACGGCGGTCGCGCGCCGGACGGTCTCCCAGTCGACGTTGGCGGCGACGTCGTAGGGCTGGTGGTAGTTGGCGGGGACCTTGTACTTCGTCACCGAGGCGAGCGTCGCGGTCGGGTAGCCGGCGAGCAGCGCGATCAGCCCGTCGGTGGCCAGCCCGAGGCGCAGGCCGCGGCGGATCGGCAGCCCGGCGCGGGCGGCCGCGTCGGCGATCAGCTCGCGCGCGGCCGGCGGGTAGTCCCGCATGCGGATCATCCCCTCGCCCTCGATGACGATCAGCTCGGGGGCGCCCACCGACTCCACGCAGACGACTCGGGTGCGGGCCGGGTCGAGCGCCGCGCGGTGCCGGCGCACGAAGCCGCGCATCCCCTCCATGAAGGACTCCTCCGAGCCGGTGGAGACGAGCAGCACCCGCACGCCGCGGACGGGCTGCTCGCGCAGCAGGCGGGCGAGCTCGAGGACGACGGCGACCGCGGTCAGGTTGTCGTTGGCGCCGGGGACGACGGGGCTGCGGGCGATGTCGGCGAACGCGGCCGCCGAGCCGAGCGCGACGAACGTCCCCAGGGCGCGCAGCGCGCGGATCCGCGTCAGCGCGCCGAGCGCCACCAGCGCCGGCCCGCCGGCCACCACCTGCATGACCTGCGGCGAGGTCTCCTGGCGGTCGTACCAGTCCGGGAAGCGGTCGGCGACCGCCGTGACGAACCGGGGGTCGAAGATGAAGCCGCCGTGGGCGGCGTCGTGGTGGGCGACGAAGACCAGGGTCTCCGCGGCGTCCGGGTCGCCCGCCTCGGCCACCACGTTGAAGGTGTCGCATTGCGGGAGCAGCTTGCGCAGCAGGTGCGGCCCGCCGCTCACGTCGTCGGCGATCCCGGCGGCGGCGGCCGCGCCGACGAGCGCGGCGAGACCGCGGCGGCGGCCGAGCCCCGCCAGCCCGGCCGCGGCGGTTAGCAGGCCGAGCGGGACCCAGTACGTGCCGTGCGCGCGCTCGACCTCGATCCGCGCGTCGAGCCCCTCGTCGCGCAGCCGGGCGGCGATCCACTCGGCGGCCGCGCGCTCGCCGGGAGACGCCGACGGGCGCTCGATGGCCTGAAGGTGCTCGACGGTGGCGCGCAGGCGGTCGGGGTCGGGCGGCATCGCAGCGGCGGAAGATACCCTTCGCCGCCCATGCCCGATCCCGACTGCATCTTCTGCAAGATCGTCGCCGGCGAACTGCCCGCGACGAAGCTCCACGAGGACGAGCGCACGGTCGCGTTCATGGACATCAACCCGGCGACGCGCGGCCACCTCCTGGTCATCCCGCGCGCGCACGCCCGCGACGTCTACGCGATCGATCCCGAGGACCTGGCCGCCGTGGCCGAGGTCGGGCAGCAGATGGCGCTGCGGGTGCGCGACCGCCTCGGCGCCGACGGCGTGAACCTCCTGAACTCCACGGGGAAGGCGGCGTGGCAGACCGTCTTCCACTTCCACCTGCACGTCATCCCGCGCTACGCGGACGATCCGCTGCGCCTGCCCTGGATCCCCGGCCCGGGCGATCCGGACGAGATCGCCGCCGCGGGCAAGGAGCTGGGGGCATGAGCGTGCGAGCCGAGCGCGACGGCGACCTCGCCGTCGTCACCTTCGCCGCACCGCCGCTGAACCTGTTCGACGAGGCGATGTTCGCCGGCCTGGAGGAGGCCGTCGACGGGCTCGTGGCCGACCCGCCGCGCGCCGTGCTGATCCGGGCCGAGGGGCGCGTCGTGTCGGGCGGCGTGGACGTGAAGGTGTTCGACGCGATCGAGTCGGTCGACGAGGCGGCGCGGCTGTGGGAACGTCTGCTCGCGGTCCCGCACGCGCTCGAGGGCCTGCCGTGCCCGACGGTGTTCGCCGCGCACGGGCTGTGCCTGACCGCGGCGTTCGAGATCGCCCTCGGCTGCGACCTGATCCTCGCCGCCGAGTCGGCGCGCTTCGGGCTCGTCGAGATCGTCGTCGGCCTCACGCCGGCGATGGGCGGGACCCAGCGGCTGGTCGAGCGCGCGGGGCCCGGGCGGGCACGGGAGCTGGTGATGACCGGCGAGCTCTTCGACGCGGCGACGCTGGAGCGCTGGAACGTCGTCAACCGCGTCCTGCCCGACGAGGGGTTCGACGACGCGGCGCGGGCGTTCGCGGGGCGCCTGGCCGGCGGCCCCACGCGGGCGCACGCCGCGACCAAGCGGGTCGTGCGCGCGGTGCTCGACGGCGGCGTCCACGCGGCCGACGAGGCGATCCCCGAGCTCGCGGGCGGGCTCTTCGCCACCGAGGACCTGCGCAACGCGGTGAAGTCGTTCCTGGCCGAGGGGCCGGGCAAGGCGACCTACACCGGGCGCTGACGCGCCGCGACCGCGCCATATGCGGTCCTTGCGTCGGCGCGCGAAGTCTGTATAGGCTCGCAGCGGTCGGGGCCGGGCGCTCTGCCCGGTCGTGTCTCGCTCAGGATCGGCGCAATGGCATCAGGAACGGTCAAGTGGTTCTCGGACGACAAGGGCTTCGGCTTCATCACGCCCGATGAGGGCGGTCGCGACCTCTTCGTCCACTTCAGCGGCATCACGGGCGACGGGTATCGCTCGCTCCAGGAGGGCGCTCGGGTGACCTACGACGAGGAGCAGGGCGACAAGGGCCCGAAGGCCGTCAACGTCCAGGAGAGCTGAACGGGTGGCGCCGCCGGTGAGCGGCGCTCACAGCAACGATGCGCCGGGTCGTCGTGTTCAATGGCCATGATGTCCAAGCACACGACCCTCCTGGCCGCGCTCGTCGCCCTCCTGTGGGCCGGCGCGTCGCCGGCGGCCGCCAAGATCATCGAGGTCGGCCAGCCCGCCCAGGCCGTGACCCCGAGCTGTCCCACCACCCCCTGCTTCGCGGTGCCGCGCACCACGGGCTACCAGGCCAAGGCCGACGGCGTCCGCGGCCTCTTCGCGGTGCCCGCCGACGGCCGCGTCGTCGCCTGGTCGATCACGCTGTCGAAGCCCGGCGCCAAGCAGGTGGCCGACTTCGAGAAGCAGTTCGGGGGCCCCGCGTCGGCCGGCATCGCGATCCTCAAGCCCGCGGAGAAGCTCTACGCGCGGACGGTGAGCGCGAGCCCCATCCGCAAGCTGAGCGACTACTTCGGCGAGACCGTCCAGTTCCCGCTGGAGACGTCGATCCCCGTGAAGAAGGGCATGGTCGTCGGCCTGACCGTCCCGACGTGGGCGCCCGCGCTCGCCGTCGGCTTCGGCAACGACGTCTCCTGGCGGGCGGCCAGCCGTGACAAGGGCGACTGCAACGAGCTCTCGACGCAGACGCCCCAGCGCTCCGGCACCACCGCACGCTACCGCTGCCTGTTCCGGACCGCGCGGCTGACCTACACGGCGACGCTGATCACGTCGCCGCCCAAGAAGGCGAAGAAGAAGAAGAAGAACTAGCGCAAGGGCGCGCGGCGCGAGCGCCGCGCCCTCAGCAGGCGCCGGCGTTGTTCTGGCAGAACTCCTCGAACTTCTCGGCGCCCGAGCCGGCGGGCGGCGGGGAGTCGGTGGTCGAGGTGTCCTGGGGCGCGGCCGTGCCGGTGGAGGTGTCGGGCGCCGCGGTCGCGGTCGGCGCCGTGGCGCCGCCCGTGCTGCCGCTGCTCGTGGTCCCGCTCCCGGTGCTCGGGGCGGCGGCGCCGCCGGTGCTGCCGCTGCTCGAGGGGTCGCCGCCGCTGGTGTCGGTGGACGACGTGCCGTCGCCCGAGGAGTCGGTCGACGTGTCGTCGGAACTGGACGTGTCGTCGGAGGACGAGCCGTCCGAGGTGTCGCTCGACGTGTCGGCGGCGCCCGTGCCGCCGGTCGGGACGGCCAGCTCGCGCGGCGGGCCCGGGACCTCCTCGGCGGCGATCTGCTGCCCGCCGCAGCCGGCGAGCAGGAGGCCGGCGAGCAGGGCGACGAGGGCGAGCGGGCGGCGGGCGGCGATCACGAGCGCTCGAAGGCGGCCATCCGGCGGCCGCACCACTGGCAGTCGTTGAGGTCGAGCTGGTTGAGCTGGTCGCACCAGTTGCAGAACCGCAGGTTCTCGATCGCCCAGGGCAGCTCGGAGGGCGACGGGGCCAGCGGCAGGACCTCGCCGGTGACCTCGAGCGTCTCGCCCGTCTCGCGGTCGACGTACTCGTGCCCGGGCTCGGCCTCGAGCAGGATCTCCCGGCCCGTGGAAGGCGTCCGGAGACGGTACTTCTGACGCAGACTCATGGGGCGCAGGTTAGCGAACGCCCTGCAAGTAGCCTCCCGCGCGTGCGCGTCCTGATCTTCCACGGCTACCTGCTCCGCGGCACCGGTTCGAACGTCTACAACGCCAGCCTGGCCGCCGCTCTGGTGCGCGCCGGGCACGAGGTCCACCTGCTCTGCCAGGACCGCGCGCCGCTCGAGCTCGACTGGGTCGACGCCGCCGGCGACTGGGACGGCGGGACGCTGCAGGTGCAGGCACGCGGCGGCGCCGGCGCGCCGCGGGCGACCGTGTACCGCCCGGCGATCGGCGGCCTGCTGCCGGTCTACGTCGCGGACCGCTACGAGGGCGTCGAGGCCCGGCCGTTCCAGGACCTGACCGACGGGGAGCTCGACGCCTACCTCGCCGCCAACGTCGCCGCCGTGCGCGAGGTCTGCGAGCGGGCGCGGCCCGACGTCGCGCTGGCCAACCACCTGGTCATGGGCCCCGCGATCCTCGCGCGCGCGCTCGCGGACACCGGGGTGCCCTACGCCGTGAAGATCCACGGCTCGGCGCTGGAGTACACGGTCAAGCCCCACCCGCGCTTCGCGCCGTACGCGCGCGAGGGGCTGGCCGCCGCGGGCGGGATCCTGACCGGGTCACGCCACACCGCGGAGAGCCTGTGGGCGGCGATGGACGATCCGGCGCTGCCGGACCGCACGCGCCTCGGCCCGCCGGGCGTGGACGTCGAGCGCTTCGTCCCGCGCGCGCCGGCGGCCGCGGCGGCGGGGCTGCGCGGGCTGGCGGAGCGGCTGCAGGGG
>DASVQH010000530.1:0-4395 GCA_036389195.1 Solirubrobacteraceae bacterium | reverse complement strand
ACCGCGACCGCGGGCGGGGCGCAGGGCATGCCGGCGCACGCCCGGGCGATGCTGACCGCCACGGCCGAGACGGAGATCGACGGCCTGCGCCCGCATCGCGAGGGCGCGCCCGCGTCGCGGATCCACTGGCCGGCGGTCGCGCGCGGCGCCGGGCTGATGGAGCGCAACCTGCGCGCGGAGTCGGACTCGCGGCCACTGGTGGTCCTGGACCCGCGCGGCGGCGCGGACCCCGAGGCGCTCGACGCCGCCGTTCGCGCGGCCGGCTCGCTGGTCCTGCACTTCGCGCGGCGCGGCGGCTGCGCGCTGCTGCTGCCGGGCGACCGCCGGGCGCTGCCGGTCGAGCCCGACCTGCTGGGCTGGCCGCCGCTGCACGTGCGCCTCGCGCTCCTGGAGGACCACACCGGCCCGGGCCTGGTGGCGGCCCAGAACCGGCGCGGCCTGGTCGTGTTCGTGTCCGCCCGCGTCGTCGATCGCGCGCCGGGCGCGCTCGGCCGCACGCCCGGGGGATGCCTGCTGGTGGTGCCGGGCGAGCCGGCCGGCGGCCGCCGGCCCGTGCTCGAGGTCGCCGGCTGCCGCGGCTACCTGTCCGGGCGCACCGGCGCGGGCGCCGCCCTCGCCGCGGTCGGCGCGGCCGGAGGCGCGAGCTGATGGCCACCGCCGCGCTCGGCGGGGCGCCCGCCGCTGCGGCCGCGCGCCGCCGCACCGCCCCGACCGGCGCCGCCCTGCTGCCGCTCGGCGCGGCCCGCGGCGCGGCGCTGCTCGCGCTCGCGACCTTCGGCGGCCTGCACTGGATGCAGATGCTCGAGCCGCCGGCCCCGGGGCGGGCCGCCGAGGCGGTGGGGATCGCCGCGCTGGCCGCGGTGCTGCTGGGCGTCGCCGGCCGCGTGCAGCGCCCCGGCCTGCGCTGGGCCGCGGCGGCGGCGGTGGCGCTGGCGGTGATCGGGCTCGCGCTGCTGGCCGGCGGCGTGGCCGACGAGGACCTGCGGCCGGATCGCTGGGACGCGCTGGTGGCCGGCATCGCCCGCGGCGTCGAAGCCCTGCCCGGCGTCCGCGTCCCCTACCGCGGCGTCGACGAGTGGACGCGCACGGTGATCGGCGCCGGGGGCACGGTGCTCGCCGCCGCCGCCGCGCTGCTCGCCTTCTGGCCCCGCCGGCGCGGGCGCACCGGCTACCCGGTGCCCGCGCTCGGGCTCCTCGTCGTGCTCTACGTCGTCCCCAGCGTCGCGCTGATCTTCGACGCCGAGGCGCTGCGCGGCGCGCTGCTCGTCCTGCTGCTGATCGCGTTCCTGCGGCTCGAGCGCCTGCGCGCGCACGACGCCCGCGCCGCCGGGGTGGCCGCCGGGGCCGCGGTGCTGCTGGCGCTGGCCATCGGCCCGGCGCTCGACCGGCCGGCGCCGTGGTGGGACTACGAGACCTGGGCGCTCTCGGCGGCGTCGGCGAAGACCACGACGTTCAGCTGGGACCACGACTACCGCCCGCTCGACTGGCCGCGCGACGGCCGCGAGCTGCTGCGCGTCCGCGCCAAGCGCGACGCCTACTGGAAGGCCGAGAACCTCGACGCCTTCGAGCGCGGCTCCTGGCGGCGCAGCTTCTACACCGGCGCCGACCTCACTCAGATGCCCGACCACAACGCCGACCCGGGCGCCGCCGACAAGTGGACCGAGCGCATCCGCGTCAGCGTCCGCAACCTGGAGTCGCGCGAAGTCATCACCGCGGGCGTGGCGCTCGACGTGGACCTCGGCACGCGCGGCTCGACCACGGTCGCGCCCGGCATCGAGGTTCCCTCCGGGCGCCCGCTGCGCCGCGGCGACGCCTACAGCGCCGAGGTCTACGTCCCCGAGCCCACCGAGGCCCAGCTGCGCACCGCGGGCACCGACTACGAGTTCTGGCTCAGCGACTACTGGTCGATCGGGCTGCCCGACGCCCCGCGCTTCGACGCCGACGGCGACCGCATCCGCTTCCCTCCGTTCGGCACCGGCGGTCGCCCGAAGCTCGTCAACCGGCGCTACGTGCGCGACGCCCGCCCGGCCGGCGCCGCCATCACCGCGTCGGGCCTCGACCGCACGTGGGCGCTGGCGCAGCGGCTGCGCGAGCAGGCGTCGACGCCGTACGGGTACGTCCGCCAGGTCGAGGCCTACTTGCGCCAGAGCGAGTTCACCTACACCGAGACGCCGCCGCGCTCGGCCGAGACGCTCGAGGGCTTCCTGTTCGACGCGAAGGCCGGCTTCTGCCAGCAGTACTCCGGCGCCATGGCGCTGCTGCTGCGGATGGGCGGCGTCCCCGCGCGCGTGGCGGCGGGCTTCAGCGCCGGCTCGCTCGACCGCAAGACCAACGAGTACGTGGTGCGCGATCTCGACGCGCACTCCTGGGTCGAGGCCTGGTTCCCCGGCTACGGGTGGGTGACGTTCGACCCGACGCCGTCCGCGGCGCCGCCGCGCAGCCAGAGCGCGATCGCCTCGCTGGCCAACGCGCCGTCCTTCTCGTCGGGCGATCGCCCGGACATCGGCGTCAGCCGCGGCGTCAACTCGCGCCGCTCGATCGCCCAGCAGGACGGCGGCGTGCCGTGGCCGCTCGTGGCGATCGGCGTGCTGGCCGCCGCGCTGCTCGGGCTCGCCCTCGTGCGGTGGCGCCGTGGCCGCGCGCACGGCGCGATCCCCGAGCTCGAGGTCGCCCTGCGCCGCGCGGGGTGGACCGCGCCGCCGGGCACCACCCTGCAGGCGCTCGAGCGCCTCGTCGCGGGCAACCCGGCGGCCGCGGGGTACCTGCAGGCGCTGCGGGCCGAGCGCTACGGCGCCGCCGCCGCGAGACCCACGCCGGCGCAGCGCCGCGGCCTGCGCGCCGAGCTCGGCCGCGGGGGCGGGGTGTCGGGGCGCGTGCGCGCGTGGTGGGCTCTGCCTCCGCGTGTGACGTCGCCCGGACGTCGCCGGCCCCGGTGACGTCGCCCAGCGGGCGAAACGCCCCGGAGGCCAGGTGACGGAAGGGCGAAACCCGATTCCGCGTGGAAATACACTATGGGCGTGAGCGACGTCTACGAGCTCTTCCAGCGTGGCACCCGGCTTCTGGAGTCCGGCGACTTCAACGCGGCCACGGTGCCGCTCGCCCGCGCCCGCGACCTGGATCCCGGCAAGAACTCGATCCGGGAGGCGCTCGGGCGCGCGTACTTCCGCTCGCACCAGTACGAGGCGGCCGCCGCGGAGTTCGGCGCGGTGGTCGACACGGCGCCGACCGACGACTACGCGCTGTTCTGCCTCGGCCGCTCGCTGCAGGAGCTGGGGCGCCACCGCGAGGCCCGGCGGCCGCTCGCGCTGGCGGCCTGCCTGCGTCCCGAGCGCCGCGACTACCGCATCTATCGCGATCGCGCGCGGGCCGCGTCCTAGCCGCAAACGCGCGCTATCCTCTCCCCACAGCTTTCGCGGCGCGAGCCGTAGTTCGAAAGCGGGCGCTCGCCCGCTTTTTTCATGAGGAAAGGAGGGAAGATGAGCACGATCCAGGCCGACATCGAGGCCCGCCTCGCCACGGCGGAGCCCGAGGTCGAGGTGCTGCTCGCCGAGGTCGTCGGCGGCAAGCTGGTCCGGCTGTTCATCGACCATCCCGAGGGAGTCACGCTCGAGCTGTGCGAGCGCGTGACGCATCACCTGCCGGCCGTGCGCGAGAAGTACGCGCTCGAGGTCTCCTCTCCGGGGATCGAGCGGCCGCTGGCCAAGCCGGAGCACTTCCGGCGCTTCGTCGGGCGGCGCGCCAAGGTGCGCACGCAGAACGAGCACGACGGTCGCCGGTCGTTCACCGGCGAGCTGCTCGACGCCTCCGACGCCGAGGTGACCGTCGCCGCCGACACCGGCGTGGTGACGATCCCGTACTCCGACATCCACCGTTCCAACCTGCTGGGAGACTGACCGCCATGAGCCAAGAGATCGTCGAGGCCGTCAAGGCGCTGGGAGCCGAGAAGGGCATCTCCGAGGAGAAGCTCATGACGGCCCTCGAGGACGCCCTGCTCTCGGCCTACAAGAAGCAGCCCGGGTCCGCCAAGTACGCGCGGGTGCAGATCGACCGCGCGTCGGGCGACTTCATCGTCTGGGAGCTGCAGGTCCCCGAGGAGCTCGAGGAGACGCTGATCTCCGAGGCCTGGCGCGCCATGGCCGCCGAGCAGGCCGAGATCGACCCGGAGACGGGCGAGCGCCGCGAGCCCGAGGAGCCCGAGCTCGACCTCGAGAAGCTCGCCGAGTACGAGGACCAGATCCCGACGCGCGACGTCACGCCGGCCGACTTCGGTCGCATCGCGGCGCAGACCGCCAAGCAGGTCATCCTGCAGCGCATCCGCGAGGCCGAGCGCGACATGACGCTCGAGGAGTACCAGGACCGCATCGGCGAGCTGATCACCGGCATCGTCCAGCAGTC
>DASVQH010000529.1:0-11956 GCA_036389195.1 Solirubrobacteraceae bacterium | reverse complement strand
CGCGCGCTCGGCGGCGGCGTCCAGCGCGCGCACCGCGCCGGCGTGGACGGGGTCGCCGGGCGGCGGCGGGCCGGCGTGCGCGCGCAGCAGGGTGCGCAGCGCCTCGCGGACCTCGCGCGCCACACCGAGCCCGGCCTCCGTCGCCCCGCCCGCCGCGGCGAGCCCACGGTGCTGCAGCCAGGCCTGCAGGCCGGCGGGCGTGTCGAGCAGGTCGGGCCCGTGCTCGGCGTCGACCGTGTTGACGAACGCCTGGACGAGGGCCAGGCCCGGCGGTGCCGGCTCGCGCCCGTCCGGCTGCACGCTCGCCTCGATCAGCGCCGAGCGCTCCACCGTCGCTCCCGGACCGGTAGGGTTCTCACCGCCTGAGCGTAGATGATGGTGAGAAAGGTCGTGCATCCGGCGCTTGGCGCCTTCGCGGTAGCGGCGGTCCTGCCGCTGCTGTTCCCGGCCGGCGGGGCCGTCCTTGACAACCTCGTCCTCGCCGCGGCCTACGTCGGCATGGCGCTCGGCCTCAACGTGATCGCCGGCTTCGCCGGGCTCCTCGACCTCGGCTACGTCGCGTTCTTCGCGATCGGCGCCTACACGGCCGCGGCGTTCGGATCGGACTTCTGGGGCGTCCACCTCGACTCCGTGGCGGTCCTCGCGCTCGCGGCCGCCACCACCGCGCTGGCCGGCGTGCTGATCGGCGTGCCGACGTTGCGGCTGCGTGGCGACTACATCGCCATCGTGACGCTGGCCTTCGGCGAGATCGTCGGCACGGTCGTGGCCAACGGGAACCAGATCCACCTCTTCGGCGGCACGCTGACCGCGGGGCCCAAGGGCATCACGCCGATCGACAAGCTCGACCTGCCGCTGCTCGAGCCGTTCGGGGCGATCGACCTGCGGCCGTGGTACTGGCTCGCGCTCGCGCTGATGGCGCTCGCGCTCGGCGTCAGCGTGCGCCTGCGCGACTCGCGCCTCGGGCGCGCGTGGACGGCGCTGCGCGAGGACGAGGTGACGGCGGCGAGCCTGGGCATCCCGCTGGTGCGGACCAAGCTGACCGCCTACGCGACCGGCGCGGCGTTCGGCGGCGTCTCCGGCGCGTTCCTGGCCTCCTACCTCAACACGGTCGACCCGCACCAGTTCCAGTACTCGTTCTCGATCTTCGTCTTCGCGATGGTGGTGATCGGCGGCCTCGGCTCGGTCTGGGGCGTCGTCCTCGGAGCCCTCGCGCTCTCGGCGCTCAACAACTGGGTGCTGCCCGACGTCCTCGGCGGCCTGCCGCAGAAGCTCGGCCTGGACTTCGACCTCGCGCAGGTGTCCTCCGGGGTCTACGGGCTGCTGCTGGTGGTCCTCGTGCTGCTGCGGCCGCAGGGTCTGCTGCCCCGGCGCACGCGCTACGTTCGCTGACATGCCGAAGCGCAGCAGCCGCGACGCGCGGCCCGTGTACTCGACGACGGACGGCGACCTGCGCAAGGCCCGTGACCCGGGTCCGACCGCCCACCGCGCGGCCGGCGGCCGGGTGAAGGTCCGGCGCGAGACGAGCGGGCGCCGCGGCAAGGCGGTGACGACGATCTCCGGCGTCCCGCTCGGCGACGACGCGCTGCGCGAGCTGGCCGGCCGCCTGAAGAAGCGCTGCGGCGTCGGCGGGACGGTGACGGACGGCGTCATCGAGCTGCAGGGCGATCACCGCGACGTGGTCGTCGAGCTCCTGCGCGCGGACGGGTACGACACCGTCCTCGCCGGCGGCTGACCGGGCGGCTTCCTGCGCGCGTCAGCCGGCAGGCGGGTCGCGCAGCTCCCGGCCGCCGATGCCCACGGCGCGGACCCCCGGCGGGCCGTCGGCGACGGCCCGCACGGGGAGCCCGCCGCCGCCGAGCCAGTGCTCGAGCCTCTCCGGGTCGCCCGCGACCTCGACCCAGGCGATGCCGCCCGCGCTCCCGCCCGCACCGGGGTCGGGGACTCCCTGGTCGCGGGCGATGAAGAACGGCAGCTGCGGCTCGCGCATCGCCTCCGCCAGGCCGGTCAGCCGCGCGCTCAGGCCGGCGCGCCGGATGGTGGTGATCGTCGTGCCGAGGCGGGACGCCACCGGCTCGACGGCGTCGACCGCGACCACCCAGCCGAGCAGCCCGTCGCCGCCCGCGGCGAGCCGCTCGAGCAGGGCCCGCCCGAAGTCCGAGCGGGCGGCCTCGTCGCGATCGGCCACGCCGAGCAGCTCGAGGTAGCCGCCGCCGAGGGGCACGACGCGGTTCTCGGTCCCGAGGCCGTCGTGGCGGCCGCCGCCGCTCACCGCCAGCCCCAGCTCGCGCGCGATGCGCGCCGCCGCCGCGTCCAGATCCGCGGCCGCGTAGATCACGTGGTCGATCCGCACCGCAGCCGTCACCCGCCGAGCTCGCGTGACCGGTCCGCCGCGGCGCTGACCGCGTCGAGGAACGCCGCGCGGACGCCGTTGCGCTCGAGCTCCCGCAGCCCGGCCGCCGTGGTGCCGCCCGGGCTCGTCACCGCCGCCCGCAGCACGGCGGGGTTGGCGCCCTCCTCCGCGAGGAGCCGCGCGGCGCCCAGCAGCGTCTGGAACGCGAGCTTCTCCGCGACGTCGCGGGGCAGGCCCGCCAGCACGCCGCCCTCGGCCAGCGCCTCGGCGACCAGGAACACGTAGGCCGGGCCGGAGCCCGACACGCCGGTGGCGGCGTCGAGCAGCTTCTCCGGCACCCGCACGACGACGCCGACCGAGCCGAGGATCTCCTCAGCCCAGGCCAGGTCCTCCTCGGTGGCGCCGGAGCCCGCGGCGATCGCCGCCGCGCCCGCGCCGACCAGCGCCGGCGTGTTGGGCATCGCCCGGACGACGTGCGCGCGTCCGCCGCACGCGTCCTCGATGGCGGCCGCGCTGATCCCGGCGGCGACGCTCAGCAGGCGCTCGGCACCCGCGTCGGCCGCGGCGGCGGCGGCGCTCGCCACGTCGCCCGGCTTGACGGCCAGGATGGCGGCGCGGGTGGCGATCGGCGCCGCCACGACGGCGACGCCGGGATACGCGCGCTCCAGCTCCTCGCGCCGCGGCGCGGAGACCTCCACCACGCCGAGCTGCTCCGCGGCGTGCCCGGCCTTGAGCATCCCGCCGAGCAGCGCCTCCCCCATGCGGCCGCCGCCGACGACCAGCAGCGCCCGCCCCTCGCCTCGTGTCATGGGGCAAGCCTACGGCTGGAGGCGCAGCGGGCGCGGAAGCGTGAAGGTCCGGAAGCGCGCCCGGCGGCCGGCGCGATCGGGGACGTGGCTCTGCGCGCGGACGAGGATCTCCGTCACGCCGGTCGGCGCGCCGAAGCGGGCGGTGAAGCGCCCGCGGCGGTCGAGCCGTGCGGTGGCCGCCTTCGCGCGTTCCCGGCAGCCCGTCTGCACCGTGACGGTGACGCGCCGGCCGCGCTTGGGCAGCGGGCGGGTGACGTGCCCCTTGAACGTGATGCGGCCGCCCGCAAGACGGAGGCGATCGGCGTACATCCGCCGGTCGAGCTCGAGCGACTGCGATCGCCCGGCGCCGCCCGCGCGGGCGAAGTACTCCGGCGAGCGCAGGCCGCGAGGCGGCCGCGGCAGCGTGGCGGCGAAGTCGCCGTCGGACCGAACGGTGGCCCGGCCCGCGCGCGCGGCCTTGCGCCGGGGGTTGCGGCGGTCGGCGACGAACAGGCCGACGCGACGGCCCGCGAGCGCGCGCACCGCCTGCCCGGTGATCCGGACCTTGCCGCGGGAGCGGACGACGTCGACCAGCGCCAGGCGCCGGCCGCTGCAGCTCAGCAGCAGCGGCTCCGAGGCCGGCGGCGTGATCGCCGGCGGGGGCGGCGTGAGCACCGGCCCGGGTCCAGGCCCGCCGGTGCCGCCGGTGTCGCCCGGCGGCGGGGGCGGAGGCGGCGGGGGCGCGACGGCGACCTCGACCGCCCCGACGTCGCACGCCGTGCCCTGCGGGCGCGTGACGCCCCGCTGGTCGGCCGGCGGGCAGCGGTCGGCCGTCGCGGCGTCGAGCAGCGGGCTGCCCGGCTGGGGGAGGCGCGTCGGCGTCGGCCCGCCGTTGTCGGCGAGCGCCCCGAGCAGCGGGTCGACGTCCGGGCTGCCGCCGAGGCACCCGCCGCCGTGATCGACGTTGCCGCCCGCCGAGACGATCGCTCCGGCGCAGGCGCCCGCGCCGTTGTCGCTGAGCACCGAGTTGGCGACCTCGACGCCGGCGCCCGCGTCGGCCGAGATCGCGGCGGCGGCGGCCGCGGCGCCGTCCGTGAGGGTGACGTGGGTCAGCGTCGCCGAACCGCCGGCGACGGCCAGCGCGCCGCCCGCCGAGCCGCCGGCGACGTTGCCCCGGAACGTCGAGTTGGTGATCGCGGCGGTCTGGTCGCCCGCGAGCCACACGGCCCCGCCGCTGCCGTTGCCCGTCCGGTTGCCGTCGAACGTCGTCCCGACGACCTGGAGCGTCGCGTCGGGGTCGGTGCCCTCGCCGGAGAACGCGATCGCGCCGCCGCGACCCGCGGTGTCGCCCCCGTCCGCGGCGACGTTGCCGGCGAAGACGCTGTCGCGGACGATCATCCGCTCCGGGCCGTGCGTCTCGGCGGCGAAGCGCACCGCGCCGGCCGGCGTGAACGGGCCGGAGGAACGGTTGTCGAGGAAGCGGCTGCGCTCGATGGTCAGCGCCGAGCTGCCCCGGCCGCCGTCCGAGAAGAACGGGTCGAAGCGGACCGTCTGGCTGGTCGTGCGGTTGCCGGCGAAGGTGGTGTCGCGGATCGTCAGCGACTCGGGCTCGGTCGTCGTCCCATCCGAGCCCGAGCTGAACGAGACGATCTCGGCGGGGCCGAAGCCCCCGCCCGCAGCGGTGTTGCGCTGGAAGGTGCTTCGGTCGATCGTCGCGCTGAGGTAGGCCGGCGGGGTGGGGCTGCCGCTGCTGACCGCGAGGCCGAGGATGGTGCCGCTGGTGCCGGGCTCGACCGTGTTGTCCTCGAAGACGCTGTCGGCGACGGAGACCTCCGTGCGGCCGTTGGTGTCGACGTAGACCAGCTGTCGCGTCGTCGCGTTGCCGTCGAAGATCGAGTTGCGGATCGTCAGCGAGATCGGGCGGTCGGGCGCGGATCCCGTCTCGATCCCGTAGGAGCCGCCCATGCCGGTGATGCGGACGCCGTCGAGCTCGAGGTCGTCGACGCCGTCGACCGCGCTGCCGTGCAGCCCCGGCGCGACCGCCCCCGCGAGGGTGAGCGCGGACAGCTTGAGCTGCGTCGCCGGCGCCGCGCCGGTGTTCGGCGCGCCGAAGATCGCGAAGCCGTCCGCGCCGGTGATCGTCGTCGCGTCGAGCCCGGTCCCGCGCACCTCGAGCGGCGCGGTGACGTCGAGGTCGTCGTCCTCCGCGGTCGGGCTGTCGTCGTTGGCGGCGTTGCGGCTCAGCGCGATCGGCCCCGCGGGCAGGACGACGGTGTCGGGGAGCGCGTCGGCGTTGGCGGCGACGACGGCGCCGCGCAGGCTGCAGGGGCCGCCCTGGCATGGCGCGGCCGCCGGGTCGGGGTCGTCGGCGACGTTGACCACGAACGTCGCGGCGCCGGCGGGGCCGGGCGCCGCCAGGCACGCGAGCACGACGCATGAAGCGAGCAGCTGCCGGAAAGCCGTCATCGCGCGACGCTACCGGGGTCGCACGCCAGGGCGCAACGGCGCCGCCCCGGCCGACCGGCCGGGGCTTTCCGTCACACGCGGCCGGCCTCCGGGATGTGATCCGCCGCCCGGAGGTGCGCCGTCTGGGAGTGACCGTGCCCCTCATCGTCGCGCAGGCCGGTCACCGTGACCGTCACGCGGCTCGTCGGCGGGATGGCGTTGAACGTGGCGGTCCGGTGGTCCCGCAGCGCGACGACGGTCTCGCAGAGCCCGTCCTCGGTCTTGAGGACGACGTTGTACTGCACCGTCTTGGACCGGTGGTGCGCGTGCTCGGGTGCCTTCCAGTGGGCCGTGACGGCCTCACCGTGACGCTCGAGGCGGAGCCCGTGGATGGGGGCGGCCAGCGCCTCGGAAGGCGCGTGGTAGGTCGCCACCTCGATCTCGTGCGCCGGGATCCCGTGCTCGCTCACGATGGCGAGGATCTTCCGCGTCCCCGCCGTCCCCTCTCCGGGCACGAAGTGCAGCGTGCCGCAGTGGGTCGCCGGCGGGGTGCCGTACGCGGTGTGCGGGCGGTCGTCGTCGACGTGATGGCCGCACGCGTGGCCGTGGGCCGGCCCGATGTCGTGCACGACGCCGTTGTCGCTGACCTCGACGAACTGGATGGTGTGGTGCGGCTCGGGCACGTAAGCGAAGGCGAGCACGCGGCTGTACGGATCGTGGCCCGGATGCCCGACCTTGGCCAGGATCGACGGCGGCACGTTGGCCTTGGCGACCTCCGCCGAGAGGACCGTGGCGCCGTGCGTGTCGCGCACCCGCCACGTCCCGCCCGCGGGCTTGGCGATGACGATCGACGACGTCGCGTGGTCGGCGTCCTCGATGTAGTCGTAGTGGCCCGTGTTGAACTCGGCCGCCTGCGCCGGTGCCAGGACGGTGCCGTCGGGGCTCGTGACCTCCAGCCGGGGCGGCCCGTGGGCTCCCTTGACCACGATGGTCGCCGCAGGGAGGTGCGCGGGGAGCTCGAGCGTCGAGTGGTCCGACGCCTGGGCCGCGCGGGCGAAGGTCCGCGTCTCGTGCACGGACGCCAGGTCGCACGACGAGGCGAAGGTCTGCACCTCACCGCCCCATGGATACGCGGCGCCGGCCGAGACGTCGACGTAGCGCAGCTGCCATTCCCATTCGCCGAGGTAGAGGTTGTCCCAGCTGGAATCGGCGGTCTGGACGAGGACCGGGTACGGGACGCTCGTGAGCTTGATGCAGCCGCCGACGCCCTTGGTGGAGACGACCGCCTCGCCCATCGCGCACGCCAGGTTGAGCGCGCAGATCTTGACGTCGCCGGCGACGTTGAGCTTGAACGGGTCGTACTCCATCCATCCGGCGATGCCGCCCTCGAGGCTGAGCAGGGCGTTGTTCTTCTCCTCCTCCGGATCGTCGCGCCGCGGGAAGTACATCTCGGCCCGGACGTCGAAGTCGAACGAGCGCCCCGCCTTGTAGTCGATGCCGCCGTTGGCGATCGGGCGCCCCTCGCGCTCGAGCGTCCCGCGGAGCTTGACCTCCCACGGCGTGTTGTTCACGTAGGTCAGGTTTCCGTTGAAGTCGAAGAGCTTGGAGCCCTGGGTGCCGATCTTCAGCCCCACGAGCGCCGTGAACTGAAACGGCGGCGGCGTGATGCAGATGCCGCCGCCGAGCTTGTCGAGCTGGACGCCCGCCGAGATGGGCAGGTCGAGCCCGCCGGCGTAGCCGCCGACGTAGCTGAAGTCCCCGTCGATCAGGCCGGCCGTCACGCCGATCGCCCGGTCCTCCTTCGCCGGGCTGGGGAAGGCGACCTCCACGGTGCCGTCCCAGCGGGGCCCCTTCGCGTCGCCGCCGGCGCACGAGAAGATCCTGTCCTTGCCTGCCTCGTACGCGCACGCCGTGTCGGCGCTGTGGGCGTAGGAGAGGCACAGGTCGTTGAGCTTGAGGCCGCCGATCCAGGCGTTCTTGACCGCGATCTTGCCGCCCAGCTTCCAGCCGTCGTCGTCGACGCGCCCGCCGAACGCCCCGGCGATCCCCGAGGCGTCGCCGGCGTCGCCGCCGGTCGGGGCCGCCTTGAAGATCTTCGGCAGGTTCAAGCTCGCGTCGACGCGCACGAAGTGCTTGTCGTCCTCCGGCTCGTCGCTCTCCTTGTCCCAGCCGAGCGCGAACGTGAGGTCACCGCCCACGTCGAGCCCGTACCACGTGTCGCCCGCCGGGGCCGGGACCTTGAAGACCGGGATCTCGTCGCCCTGCCCGGCAGCCGGGATCTCGATCGAGCAGCAGTGGGCGCCGAACAGCCGGCCATGAAGGCCGGCAGCACGCGCCAGGTACTTCGCCATCCGGAGGTGGCCCTTCCCGCCCTCTTCCTCCGGAGGCTTGACGTCGAAGCGGCCGGCGCCCTCCTCGGGAACCATCCGCAACCCGTTGAGCGTGACCGAGCCGTCGCCGAACCCACCCTTGGCCGCCGACCTGCGGACGTGGAAGACCGCTCCCCCGCGGCGATGACGGACGAAGCAGCCCTTCAGCTCCACCACCGAGAAGCTGAGCTCCGTCCCGGCCGGGCACGCGCGGGAGCACGACTTGACCGTCAGGTCGGGAAAGCGTTCCGACGTGTCGGCGCATTTGCGCGGCGGGCTCGCGGGCGCGTCGGGCTCCGCCATGGACGGGGCCGCGAGCACGCCCGCGACGACCATGCCCAGTGCGAGGACGACCAACGTGCTGAAGAGGCGGCGTCCTCGAGGGCGCAGCGGGCTGGAAGGCATGGCGCGACCCTCGTTGACTCAGCAATCAGCCGTCAAGGTCTCGACGCGCCAACTTCGGGACCATCGCCGAAGCGCGCCCGAGGACCCCGGCCGTGCGGCCGCTCGTGCAGGCGATGCCGCGGACCTGACCCGCGGCCCGGCCCGCCGCGGCCACGAGGACCGAGGTCAGCCGGGCGGTGTGAGCGCAGCGATCAGCAGGATGGTGCTGGCCGAGTAGGTCAGGCTGACCTCCGAGGTGACGTAGTCCTCCCGCCTGTCCTCGTAGACCGTGCGCTTGGAGTTGAAGCGCCGGTACCGGCTGCGCCGGGCGATCTTCAGCCCCTGGGCCTTGAGTGTGGCCGGGCTGGTCGGTCCACCGACGACCGCCCCGTCGAGCCCCTGCCGCGGATCGGCGACCAGATATCCGGGGTGGTGCGGATGACCGGCCTCGCCGCGTGCCGGGCCGACCACGAAGCTCGCCCCCCAGGCGTTGCGGCCGAGCAGGTAGTCGCGCGCGCCCGCGCCGATGGCGAAGCCCTGGGGCAGCAGCCCGGCGCGGCTCGCCAGGACCGCCATCGCGCCCGAGCCACCGTTGTCCTGGATCGACCCGAAGCTGAAGGGACCGGGGGTGCCGAAGGCGGTGGCGCGTGAGCGTTCGCGCGCGGCTTCGGCGGCGACGCGCAGCCCCTCACAGGCCGCCTCGCGGACCTCCGGATCGGGCGCCGCGGGCGCCCCGAGCGCCCCGCACAGATCCGCCGCCGCCAGGGGCGCGAGCTCGAAGGGGTCCAGGCCGGCCTGGAAGTCCGACTCGCGTAGGGCGGCGAGGGCGTCCTCGAGGTAGCCGGTCTCTCCGGTCGCGCGCCAGAGCGCCCCGGCGGCGAGCGCCATGTTGTCGGCCACGGTCTCGTCCCGGTAGGCATCGCCCGGGGCGAAGGTCGGCGTCCCGTCCGCCTTGCCGGCGGCGTACCACTCCCGGGCGCTGGTCAAGACCTGATCCCGCGCCGCCCCGTCGAGACGACCGGCCGCCAGAGCCAGCCCCGCGGCCGCGAGACCGGCGCCGGTGCCGCCGGTCGACGTGTAGGCCAAGCGGACGCCCTGGCCGGGACCCGTCCCGTCGTCGTCAGTGCTCGGGTCGCGAAAGCCGCCTTCGTGATCGGAGAGGTCGCCGACCTGGGCGACGAAGAGGTCGGGGCGCGGATGGGCCTTGAGCAACCAGCGTACGCCGACGTCACTGGGCGGCAGGAGGGTACCCGCCTGCGACGGAGCGAGGCGCGCGGCGTAGTGGAGGTAGGCGACGGCGAAGCCGGTCGTCTGCACGAACTTGAGATGGTCGCCGGCGTCCCGCCAGCCGCCCGTGAGGTCGAAGCGTTCCCCGTCATACGGCCCACCGCTGATCGCGGCGTCGTTCAGATGGGCGGGCCCGAACAGCGACGAGGGCTCGCTGCCGTCGGAGTTGACGTCGTAGATCCGCATCAGCCGCTGCAGCAGGGTCCCGGCTGCCGTCGCGTCCACCCGCCAGCGCTTCGAGCGCAGCCCTCCCACGCGCACGCGGTAGCTCCCCGGAGCGGTGACCGCGCTCAGGTCGGCCACCGCGGCACGGCGCCAGGGCGCCGCGGCGCCCGGGGCTCGGCGCAGGCGGCCCCGCAGCACCACGCGACCGGATGCGTCCTCGACCGCGAAACCACGACCGACCAGAGAGCGGGAGGAAGCCACGATCGCCACCTTGGGGTCCTCGGGTGCGCTGGGCCCTCCGGTACGGATCAGGCTCGGTGGCCGGGCCCCCGCCGCAGCGGGGGCCCCCAGCGCGAGGACGGCGCAGACTCCGGGCACGATCGCCCGGAGTCGCCCGCGACGGCCGCGCGCCACCACGATCAGGCGCCAGGCGCCGTCGCGCAGCGAGCCGCCGCGTTGGCGGCGCCCGAGTCCTGGATGAGGAACTGGTCGCCGTCGACTCGCAGCACCACCGCCCGGTCGACGAAGGGTTGGCCGGTGGTCTCGCGGAAGACGTCACTGCTCCAGTAGTCCAGTCCGCCGCCCGGCAGCGCCTTCTTGGCCAGAGCGAGCTGGAGCTCGCTCGCGCTGGGCAGCCTCAATCCGGCGTTGGCGCAGGCCACCACCGCGGCGCTCCAGTTCCCCGTGGTGCGGTCGGTCGCGTCGAGGCAGAGCGCGTTGCTCAGCTTCGTCATGCCCTGGGGACACGTCTGCGCCGCCCCGGCAGTGCCGGGAGGGCCGGCCGGGCCGGCGGGGCCCTTGGCCCCGGCGTCGCCCTTGGGCCCCCGGGGCAGCGAGTCCTCGTCGAAGTCGCCGGCCTTCAACGACCCGTTCTTGACCTCCGAAGAGCCCACCGCGCTCCGCTTGATCTGCTTGGCGCCGACGCTGTTCTTCGGAAGCTTGGCCGCGGCGTAGGCGCCGCCCCCGAGCGCGAGGAAGAGGGCGAGCGTCGCGACGACGTTCCCGTACGTGAGGTGGGATCGGACCTTGACCATCGGTGGTGCCTCCCCTGCGCGGATTGACGAGCGACGCGGCTGGACCGACCCGCGCCGGAGCACCGTCTCAGGTCGACGGCGGGTTCGCCTCAGGGGCCGACCCTGAACTTTGCCGCGCGGGAGGACTTGACCTGCGTCGCTGCGCCGTGGGAGGATCGGGAATGCGCACATCAGCGGCCCGAGCGGCGCCGAAGCGCAAGACGGCCAGTTGACGACCACGCCGCGGGCGCACCGTCACCCCCACCTGCTCGAGCGCAACGGCGAGCTGCGTGCGCTCCTCACCGCCCTCGAACGTGCCACGGCGGCCGACGGACGACTGATCCTCGTCGAGGGACCGGCCGGCGTCGGCAAGAGCGCGCTGATGGCCGCCGCCGCCGCCGAGGCCCGCCGGCGAGGCGTGCGAGTCCTGTGGGCGAGCGGGTCCGAGCTCGAGCGAGATCTCCCGTTCGGGGCCATCCGCCAGCTCTTCGAACCCGCGCTCGCCGGGCGTCCGGCCGAGGAGCGGCGACGGCTGCTCGACGGCGCGGCGGCGCCGGCCGAGTGGGTGGTCGACCCGCGTGGCGACCGCGACACGACTCTCACCCGTGCGGAGGCCGGCTTCGCCGTGCTCCACGGGATCTACTGGCTGGCGGCCAGCCTCGCGACGGACGGGCCGCTGCTGATCGCAGTTGATGATCTGCACTGGCTCGACGCGTCGTCGCTGCGCTCGCTCGCCTATCTCGCGCGCCGGATCCGCGATCTGCCGATCGCCCTGCTCGCGACGATGCGGCCATCGGAGCCGGCTTCGCCCGCCGAGCTGCTCGACGAGCTGCGGACGGTGCCGGATGCGCTGCGGATCGCTCCTCCCCCGCTTGGTCCCGCGGCCGTGGCCGAGCTGGTGCGCGCCCAGATCACCGGTGCCGACGGCGATCTGTGCGCCGCGTTCCATGAGGCGAGCGCCGGCAACCCGCTCTATCTGAAGGAGCTGCTGCTCCACGCTGCGTCGGAAGGCCTGGGCGCCGGCCCGGAGTCGGCGGACGCGGTGCGCAGCGCCTCGATCCCCGCGCTCGCCGAGCGCCTGTCGCGGCGGATCGCCGGCGTCGCCCCCGAGGCGGAGGCGATCGCCACCGCGATGGCGGTGCTGGGCGACGGCGG
>DASVQH010000528.1:0-2961 GCA_036389195.1 Solirubrobacteraceae bacterium | reverse complement strand
GGTCGGCCGCTCCGGCGTGATGGGCCGCCGGATCGCCGGCGACCGGCGGACGCTCTACCTGCGCCTGCGCGACTCCGGCGTCGCGCACGCCGGCGTCCTGTTCGCCTCGCTCCAGGCCACCCGCGGCGCCGAGCTGCTGCTCGAGCTCACGTCGGAGCGCGGCCGGCCGGTCCAGGCGCGCTTCCGTGCGGCGGTCGAGGGCGCCTGGGAGGCCGACGCGCTCGGTGCCAGCGTCGACCTCGCCGACGTCGCCCGCGCGGCCCGCGGCGCGGCGGCCCGCCACCGCGCGGGTGACCTGGGCGGTACGCGCCTCGACGCCGCCGTCACGCTCGACCTCCGCGACGAGGCCAACCGCCGCGCCCTGCACGGCGTCCTGAGCCCCGGCGCCTCGCCGCTGGAGTGGGACGACCGCATCGCCGCCCTCGCCCGCCGCCTCGACGTCGCCGGAGCCGTCGACCTCACCGTCTCGACGACCACGGCGACCGAGACGAGCCACGACGTGGAGGTCCCAGGCGTGGGCGCCGGCTACGAGCGCACGGAGCGCACGCGCCACCTCGTCGAGGCCTGGTCGCGCCCGGGCGGGGGCGGGTTGCGACGGCGGGAGGACTGCGAGGCGGCGGCCGGTGCGGCGGCGGCAGCGGCGCCGGTGTAGGCCGAGCTCTGAGCGAGGCGGCGGCGGCCGACGGAAGCGCGCGGGAACGGCGCATTGAAGGAGGGGTGTGAGTGTGGCGGAGGCACCCCACGAAGCTCACCATCCTCACCCGACGCAGTAACCGCCCCACCCACCGCGCCGCCCGAACCGATGAAGCTACATCGCCCGCCACGGCGGCAGCGCCCATAGGGCGCGCGCCCGGCCGACCCACCCGAGCCCGTAGGCCAGCTCGCGGCGCAGGGCGCGGCGCTGGGCCACCGTCGGGCGGGGGGCCGCCGCGGAGTAGCGCGCGGCGCGCAGGGCGCGGACGTAGGCGACCGCGTCCTCGGAGCCGGTCAGCCGCGCCTCGAGCTGGCGCAGCGTCGTCCCCGGGGGCGCCGGGCGGCCGGCGCGGCGGAAGGCCGACTCGAGCTCGAGGATCGCCCGGTCCAGCGGCGTCGCCGGGCGGGGGCCGCGCGGGCCGCGGCGGCGGGCGACGGCGACGCCGCCTGCGGCCGCCGCGAACCCGGCGCCGAGCAGCAGCCACCACGCCCGGAAAGCGGATTCGCCGTCCGTCCCGCCCTCGGCGCCGGTGGAGGCGGCCGTGACGTTCGTCGGGTCGAACGTGGGATCCTTCTTGAGGCCGTCGCCGCGCTTGCCGGGCCGGTCGCGGCCGCCGGCCCCGGCGCCGTCGTCCTTGTCCTTGTCGGCGCCGGCGTCGCGGACCTCGTCGGGGAGCGCGGCGATCTGGGAGCGGGCGGGAGTGTCGCCGGGCGTGGGGTCGAACGTCACCCAGCCGTAGTCGTCGAACCACGCCTCGACCCACGAGTGGGCGTCGGTGTCGCGCACCACCCACTCCTTGCGCCGCGACGAGTAGCCGCCCGGCGAGAAGCCGGTCGCCACGCGGGCCGGGATGCCGCCCATGCGCAGCAGCAGCGCCATCGCGCCCGAGTAGTGCTGGCAGTAGCCGTCGTGGGTGTCGAACAGGAAGCTCTCCAGCGGCGCGGCGCCCTCGGGCGGCTGCACCGGGCGTTCGGAGTAGGCGAAGTCGGGGCCGTGCAGGTAGCGATCGACGGCGACGACGTACTGGTACGGCGTGTCGGACCGCGCCCGCAGCCGCTGCGCGAGCCGCCAGGTCCGCCGGTAGGGCGAGCGGCGCAGCGCGTAGGCGCCGTCGCCGCGGATCGCCAGCTGCTGGTAGGACGCCTGCGGCGGGGCGCCGATCCCGAACGGCGAGAACTGGATCTCCGCCGCGTTGGCGACCCCGAGGGCTCCGTCGGTGCCGGGGGACCGCGGCAGCTCGTCGTAGGGCACGTCGTCGCGGAACGGGGCGCGCATGGTCAGGTCGTCGGACTGCCGCCCGCCCGCGCCCGCGCTGGAGGCGGCGAGCTCGGCCCGCGTCGGGTGCGGGACGTACGCGCGGACGGAGTAGGAGTCGCCGCGCCGCAGCTCGCCGGCCGCGCGGAAGCCGCCGGTGTCGGTCGGGTCGACCTGACGGGATGGCTCGTCGACGCCGAGCATCGTTCCCGCCCCGATCACGTCGGCGCTCCGCAGCCGGCGGACCGCGACCGAGAACTCCCGCAGCCACGCCGGGCGCTGGACGGAGGGGAGGTCGGTCTCCAGCGCCTGGGAGCTGTCGACGGCGGGCCGCTCGCCCCAGGCGTCGCCGCCGAAGTCGTCGAGCGTCTCGGCCTTCCAGTACTCGGGCGTGTCGGACTTGATCCGCAGCACCTCGCGGCGGTCGCGCGGCCAGGTGATCGGCGCGTAGGAGTGCTGCCAGTTGAAGCGCGCGGGATGCTCGGGCCCGAGCCCCTCGGCGAACGTCCGGTAGTCGAACCACGGCTCCTCGCGGTCGGCCGCGCCGGCCACCGGCAGCGCGCCCGCCAGCGCGATCCCCAGCAGCGCGGCGACCCCGAACCCGGGCCGCAGCGGCAGCCGCTCGAGCCACAGGAAGCACGCCATCAGGGCCGCGAGGCCGACGCCGACGAAGATCTTCTGCGGCCCGCCGATGGCCACGACGGGCGTCGCGGCCAGCGTCAGCAGGACGGCCAGCGCGCAGAACGGATAGCCGCGCCCGCCCGGCCGCGGCCACATCGCCACCGCGGCGGCGAGCACACACAGCAGCGCGCCGCCCGCCGCCATGACCAGCGCGGGCCACGGGTCGGCCGCCTGGTACGGGAGCCGGACGGTGGCCAGCGCGTCGAGCCCCTGCCCGATCCCCGCCGACAGCTCGTCCCAGCGCCGCGGCCGCAGCAGCAGCCCGAGCGAGAGCCCGGCCGCGGGGAACGCCAGGGCGAGGCCGGCCACCAGCGCCGCGGCGCGGCCCACGG
>DASVQH010000527.1:0-21659 GCA_036389195.1 Solirubrobacteraceae bacterium | reverse complement strand
GAAGCGGCTGCGCCGCGACCGCTCCGGCGTCCTGGCCGTCCGCGGCCGGCTCACCGACCCGGACGGCCGGCGCAGCACGGTCGCCGACGTCCTGTCCTTCGACCTCGGCTAGCCCTCCGCGACCTCGACGCGCCCGCGCGCGTCCACCCGCAACGCCCGCTCGCCGGCCAGCAGCGCCAGCAGCTCCTCGCCGACGAGCTCGCGCCGCCAGCCCTGCAGCGTGCGCACGGAGGGCTCCGGCGAGCCGCGGCGGGCGGCGACGACGATCGGTGCGAGGTCGGCGCGCGCCGCCACGAGCTCGTAGGCGAGGCCGGCCTTCAGCGCGCGGGCCCGCACGAGCGCCTCGGCCAGCGCGATGGTCGGCGCGTCGGCGGCGTCGGTGGCGAACCGCTCGCCGTCCTCGAGGCGGATCGGCTCGGCGGCCTGGCCGCGCTGGACCGCGGCGATCACCTCGGTGCCGCGGCGGCGGACGACGTCGGACCCGATTCCGCGGATCTGGCCGAGCGCCTTGGGGTCGAGGGGCTGGCGCTTGACGATCTCGATCATGGTCGGATCGCGCACGACGCCGCCGACCGGACGGTTCTCGCGCTCGGCCGTGCGCTCGCGCCAGGCGGCCAGCTCGCGCGCCACCGCCCGCTCGCGCGGGCTCAGCGACCCGGAGCGCGGCAGCCGCCGCCACACCTCCAGCGGATCGCGCTCGTCGGAGGCCGCCGCCACCGCGCGGCACTCCTCGCGCGCCCACTCCAGCCGGCCGGACTCGCGCAGCCGGCCCTGGATGTGGTCGGTGAGGGCGAGCAGGTGCTCGACGTCCTCGCGGGCGTAGCGCAGCTGCTCGTCGGACAGCGGCCGCGCGTCCCAGCGCGTGAAGCTCGCCGACTTGGCCACGCGGATGCGCAGCGCGTCGTTGAGCAGGCCGACGTAGCCGGCCTGCGCCGGGTAGCCGGCGAACCCGGCGGCCACCTGCGTGTCGAACAGGTTGGTGATCTCGCAGCGCCACTCGCGGCGCAGGATCGCCACGTCCTGGCGCCCCGCGTGCAGGATGATCTCCACTTCGGGGTCGGCGAGGACGGCGGCCAGCGGCGCCGGGTCGAAGCCGCCCGGCGCCAGCGGGTCGAGGAGATCGATCTGCTCGCCCACGACCACCTGGACCAGGCACAGCAGCGGCCGGTAGCGGCCCTCGGGCAGGAACTCCGTGTCGATCCCGATGCGCCCGTGCTCGCGGGCGCGCTCGGCGATCGCCGCGACGTTAGCCATCGGTTTCGCCCGGCCCGACTTCGCTGACGCTCGTCGTCTGGGCGACGTTACGGGGGTGCGGGAACTGGGTGCTGAGCATCTTGTCCCACAGGGCGTCCGGCAGCGCGGCGCGCTGGGCGATCAGCGCCTTGGCCGACGGCGTGACGGTGTAGCGCGCCCGCGGCCGGCCCGCGGTGATGGCCTTCTCGATCACCTTGGCCACGTCCTCGGGCCCGCCGCCGAGCTTGGCCAGCGGCCCGGACTCGTAGACGGAGGCGGTCGCCTTGGCCACGTGGGCGTTGAACTCCGCGTAGGGGCCGTCGCCCGGGTCCTCGCCGATCCCGCCCACCGCCGTGTCGGAGAAGCTCGTGCGGATGATCCCCGGCTCGATCAGCACGACGTCGACGCCGAAGCCCTGCACCTCGAAGCGCAGCGCGTCGGACAGCGACTCGACCGCGTACTTGGTCGCGTGGTAGAGCCCGCCGCCCGGGAACGTGAAGCGGCCGCCCATCGACGACAGGTTGACGATCTTGCCCCACCCCTGGGCGCGCATCCCGGGGAGGACGAGCTGGCACATGCGGATCAGGCCGAAGACGTTGGTCTCGAACTGGGCGCGCACGCGGTCCATGGGGACCGACTCGATCGCGCCCGACTGCGAGTAGCCGGCGTTGTTGACGAGGACGCCGACCGCGCCCTCGGCGTCGACCACGGCCTGGACGGCCTCGCTCATCGACGCCTCGTCGGTCACGTCGAGCGCCAGCAGGCGGCAGCCGCGGGCTTCCAGGTCGGCGATCGAGTCGAGCTTGCGCGCGGTGGCGTAGACGGTCCAGCCGCGGGCGGCGAGGCGCTCGGCGGTGGCGCGGCCGATGCCGGTGGAGCAGCCGGTGACCAGGGCGGCGCGGGAGGGGTTCGCGTTCATAGGAGACGTAGTATCCGTTCTGACCAATGGCCCAGGGGCATCTCGACCGGCTTTCGTCAGTGGACGCGGGCTTCCTCGCGCAGGAGAGCCCGACGACGCACATGCACATCGGCGGCCTGGCGACGTTCGCCGGCGAGCCGCCGGCGATCGGCGACTTCCTCGCCCATGTGCGCTCGCGCCTGCATCTCGTCCCGCGCTACCGGCAGAAGCTGGCGTTCCCGCCGCTCGACACGGGCCGGCCGATCTGGATCGACGACCCGTCGTTCAACCTGGAGTACCACGTGCGCCACACGGCGCTGCCGGCCCCCGGCACGCAGCACGCGCTGCTCGACCTGGCCGGCCGGATCTTCTCCCAGCCGCTGGACCGCGGGAAGCCGCTGTGGGAGCTGTGGCTGATCGAGGGCACCGAGGGCGGCGGCTTCGCGCTGCTGTCGAAGACCCACCACGCGCTCGTCGACGGGATCTCGGGCGTCGAGCTCTCCAGCGTCCTCTTCGACCTGAGCCCCGACGGCCCGCCCGAGCCGATCGCCCCGCCGGAGCCGTGGATCCCCCGCCCGGAGCCGACGGCGGCCGCGCTGGCCGCGGCGGGTCTGGAGGGCGCCGCGCGCGCAGCGGCCGGCGTGGCGGCGGGCGCCGCCGGCGCCGCCGCCCACCCGCAGGAGGTGCTCGCGCGGGCTCGGGAGATCGCCCAGGGCGTCGGCGAGGTCGCGCGCACGGCGCTGAGCGCGCCGCCTCCCACGCCGTTCAACGTCGCGCCGGGACCGCACCGGCGCATCCGCGTCGTGCAGGCGGGCCTGGAGGAGATGAAGGCGGTCAAGAACGCCTTCGGCGGCACGATCAACGACGTCGTCCTCGCCGTGGTCAGCGGCGCACTGCGGTACTTCATGGAGGAGCGCGGGCAGCGCACCGAGGGCGTCCAGCTGCGCGCCGCCGTGCCGGTGTCGGTCCGCGGCGAGGACCAGCGCGACGCGCTCGGCAACCAGCTGACGCAGATCATCGCCCCGCTGCCCATCTCCGTCGAGGATCCCGTCGCACGGCTGCGCCAGGTGTCGGAGGCGATGCGGGGCCTGAAGGAGTCCCGGCAGGCGCTCGGGGCGAAGGCGATCGCCGCGCTGCAGGACTTCGCGCCGCCGACGATCATGGCGCAGGCGTCGCGGCTCACCTTCGCCGACCGCTTCTACAACCTGCTGGTCACCAACGTGCCCGGGCCGCAGTTCCCGCTCTACCTGCTGGGGCACCGCCTGGAGGCGATCTTCCCGGTCGCGTTCCTGGCCGGCGACCGCGCGCTGGCGATCGCGATCATCTCCTACGACGGCGGCATGAACTTCGGGCTGATCGCCGACTACGACGCGCTGCCCGACCTCGACCTGGTGGTCGAGGGCATCGAGGGCTCGCTGGCCGAGCTCGAGCAGGCGGCGCGCCCGCGGGCGCGCCGCCGTCGCAGCGGCGGCGGCGCCGCTACTGGATGAGCACCGGCGTCCCCATCGGGACGCGCGGGTAGAGATCGATCACGTCCGGCACGGTCATGCGGATGCAGCCGTGCGACGCCCGCGAGCCGATCGAGCCCGGGTCGCCGGTGCCGTGGATGCCCACGCCGTTGGCGATCCCCAGCCAGCGCGCCTTCAGCGGGTTCTCGGACGAGCCGCCCGGCACGGTGCGGCCCCGGTAGAGCCCCGCCCACGGCTTGTCGGGCGCGCTCCACGTGGGATTGACCTGCTTGGAGGTGATCGAGTACAGGCCGGTCGGCGTGTCGTAGCCGGCCGCCCCGACCGCGACGCCGTAGGACTTCGACACCCGGTAGGACTTGAACAGCCGCAGCCGGAAGTTCGTGCGGTCGATCGTGATGATCGTGTAGTACTGGCGGCGCAGGTCGGCGCCGTTGATCTTCGCCTTCAGCGCCTTGCGGCCGGGCTTGAGCAGGCGCCCCGCGGCCGGGTCGACGACGACCTTCTCGATCGCCTTGCGCAGCTTCTTCTGGTCGAGGTCGCGCCCTTCCTTGGACTTGCGGCGGAAGATGCGCGTCAGGGTGATCCGGATCGTCGCGTTGCGCGGCGCGATGTAGACCTTCTTGTTGATGCGCTTGGCGAACTTCTTCATGCCCTTGCGCTTGAAGGTCACGTACGGCGGCACGTCCTCGGTGGCACCCGGCGCCGGTGGGCTCTCCTGCCCCTTGTTGAAGGCACGGCGGGCCGACTTGGCCGGATCGAAGACGAGCTTCATCTTCTTCTGCGTGAGCTTGTAGCGGTGTCCGGCCACGGCGACGACGACCGGGCGGCGCAGCTTCGGGCCGAGCTCGGGGTCGAGCCTGGCGGTCGCCTCGGCGAGCGTGAGGTTGCCGACGTCGACGCCGGCCACCGTCATGCCGGGCGCGATCCGCGGCTCGGGCGGCGGCGGCGGCGGCGGGGGCGGCGGGGGCGTGGGCGCGGGGGTCACGGCCGGCGGGGGCGGTTCCTGGGCACCCGCGGCCGGCGCCGCGAGCGCCAGCGCGGCCAGCGCGGCGACGGCGGTGAGGAGGAGGCGAGCCATGCGCGGAGGGTACCCAGGAGGTCCCTCCCGGATTGCAAGGCGCCATGCGGCGGAGGCGTGGCGAAACGCGACCCCCGCGAGGACGCGATCGCGCGCCGCGGTTGCGGGGGTGTTGGGCTGCGGTGCCTGGGGCTTCCCGTTCGGGGCGGTGATGGGGTGGGTGCCGCGCGGAACGGCATCATCGATGGGTGAGTAGGTGGCTGGCGGCCGTCCGCTGTGAAGGACCGGAAAGCGGCGGTGGTCAAGGTGGATGACGAGAGGCGGTAGACGCGATCCATCCACGTTGCCGCCCCCCTCACCGCGACTCTCGCAAGCCGTTCCCCGCTCCCCGCGTCGCCGCGGAGGGACGCGCCAGAGGAACCCTCCCCTATCGATGCCCGAAGTCCCGCTGAAGACGCGCGGCGTGAGCGCTATGCGGCACGACGCCGCCGGCGCCGGGGCGCGGGCGCGTCGAGCCAGCCGTCCAGCAGCCGCCACGTCGTGGACGCGGCGGTCCGGCCGGTCAGCACCCCGAGGTGCCCGCCGGGCGCCGTCTCGAGCCGCACCTCGGCGGTGTTCGGCAGCAGCTCGGCGACGTGGTGGCAGGCGGCGACGGGCGCGATCCCGTCGCCGAGCCCGGCGATCGAGATGACGGGGACGCGGGCGTCGGCGAGGTCGATCGTCCGGTCGGTGAGCGCCAGGCGGCCGTTGGCCAGGTCGTTCGTGCGGAAGAAGCGGTGGTAGAGCTGGCCGAACGTCCGCCCCGGGTAGGCGTGCATGCGGTCCATGAACGCGTCGACCGCCTCGATCTGGGCGAGCAGCTCGCGGTCGTCGAGGTTCGAGAGCACCGTCCACGGCTTCATCAGGTGCTTGTCGAAGCCGGCGAGCTGGTAGGCGCGCTTGACGATCGGCGCGGGCGCGCCGCCCAGCAGCCCGTAGATCGCGCTGACGCCGCGCCCGCCGGTCACGGCGGCGATCGGGCGCAGCGGCGCGACGAGCGGGACCTTGGAGAAGTCGAACGGACTGGCCACCAGCGCGATCGACTCGATCGGCAGCGACGGGTCGGCGGCGTGGGCCAGCAGGGCCATGATCCCGCCCAGGCACCAGCCGGCGATCCGCACCGGGCGCCCGCCCGCGTCGGCCGAGGCGGCGCGGATCGCACCCGGGATCACGTCCTCGATCCAGTGCTCCAGGCCGAGCGCGCGGTCGGCGAAGTTGATGGCGCCGTAGTCGACGAGGTAGGTGCGGCGGCCCTGGGCGAGGAGGTGCTCGGCGACGCTGCACCCGCGCCGCAGGTCGAAGCAGATGGCCGGCGCGGCGAGCGGCGGGACGAGCAGGACGGGCGCAGCATCGGCGCGCTCGGGCGCGCGGTCGAGCGGCAGGTAGCGCTGGACGCAGCGCTGCGGGCCGTCGTCGATGACCGTCGCCGGCATGCGGCGCAGGTCGGCCAGGCCGTCGCCGAGGACGGCGTCGAACGCGTTGACCGCCGCGGCGGCGAGGAAGCTGGGACCCGGGACCACGCCCGGCACTCTCTCACGCGGCGGTGGCGGGCGCGCGCGTCCGGGCGAAGCCGAGCAGCAGCTCGACGGTCCGCTCGGCGGCCTCGAGCTGCGGGCAGTGGCCGCAGTCGTCGATCAGCTCCACCGTGGTGTCCGGCAGCGCGCCGAGGATCACCCGCGCGCCGGAGGGCGGGATCATGCGGTCGCGGGCACCCCAGACCAGGAGCATCGGCACCGCGACGCGCTCGAGGTCGAAGGCGCCCGGGCCGAGCTCCGGCAGCAGCCGCCGGCCCGCTGCCAGCAGCGCGGCGACGCCCGCGCGGCCGTGGTGATGCGAGCAGAACGTGTTCACGACGCCCGCCTCGATCCGGTCGGGGTGGTGGAACACGAGCCGCTTGTAGACCGCCGAGACCGTGGTCTTGAGCACCTGGTTGGGGATCGGCAGCGGCAGGGCGAGCACGCGGCGCAGCACCGGGTCGTGCTCGATGAGGTCGAACCAGCGGGGCATCTCCAGCCCGGCGGGCGCGATCGGGACGATGCCGGCGATCGGCAGGTCGGCCCGCTCGCCCAGCCGCAGCGCGAGCGCGCCGCCGAGCGAGTTGCCGACCACGACCACGGGCTCCCCCGCCTCGGCGGCGATCCGCTCCACCAGCTCGGCCGCGAACGCGTCGAGCTGCGGGAGCACCGCGCCGGGGCCGAGCTTGGAGGCCTTGCCGTAGCCGGGGAGGTCGACGGCGACCGCGCGGCGGTCGCGCATCCCCAGCTCGGCCAGCACGGGGCGCCAGGTGTCGGCCGAGTCGCCGTAGCCGTGCAGCAGGAGCAGCGGCGGGCCGTGCCCCTCGAGCTCCAGGACGCGGGTGCGCCGGCCGTCGACCTCCGTGACGTGCTCGAAGAGCGGTTCCATCCTGGCCTGAGGTGTACCCCCTGCCGCCGCGGACCGCTCTAGGACATTCGTCTAGGGCGCCTGCTGGTGGCTCACGAAGTCGCTCGGCCGGACCAGGAGCAGCGACAGGATCGCGCCGACGAAGGCGAGGATCGCGGCGTAGACGAGGATGTGGTTGAGGCCGTGGAGGAACGCGTCGCGGCCGGCGCGCTCGACCCCGCCGCCGGTCTGCTCGGCGATGCGCCGGTAGACGCCGAACGAGATGAAGTCCGAGAACGCGCCTTCCGTGTTGCGGGGGATCGTCCCCCCGGCCGCCTTGACCGCGCGGGCGAACTCGCCGGCCCGGCTGTCCACCAGGTGCTGGAAGACCGCGCCGAGGCCGGCGATGCCGGTGGCGATGCCGACCTGGCGGAACGTCGAGTTGATGCCCGAGGCCATCCCGGCGCGGTACGGCTCCACGACGCCGATCGCCGCGGTGGCCAGCGGCGGGTTGACGAGGCCGATGCCCGCGCCGGCGACCATGAACCCCGCCAGCAGCGCCGTCCAGTCGTCCCCGGGGTCGAGGCCGGACATCAGCAGCAGACCGAGCCCGACGAGGGCCAGGCCGCCGGACAGGAAGTAGCGGATCCCCAGCTTCTCGGCGAGCTTGCCGGCGGCGGGCGCGACCAGGAACGACAGGACGGTCACGGGGAGGAAGCGCAGGCCGGACTCCAGCGCCGAGTAGCCCAGGACGTTCTGCACGTAGAGCGTGAGGTAGAGGAACATCGAGAACATCGAGGCCGAGAGCACGAACGCGGCGACGGAGGCCCCGACGAACGCCGGCTTGCGGAAGAGACTGAGGTCGAGCATGGGCGCGGCGGTGCGCCGCTCCGCCACCACGAAGGCGGCCAGCAGCAGCACGGCGCCGGCCAGGAGGGCGACGATCAGCGTGCTCCCCCAGCCCTCCGTGTTGCCGCGGATGAGCGCGAAGATCAGCAGGAACAGCGCGGCCGAGAACAGGATCAGGCCCGCCCAGTCGACGCGCGGGCGGGCCGGGCCGCTGCGCGGGGCGCGCGACTCGTCCACCTTGGCGTAGGCCAGCGCGATCGCGCCGATGCCGATCGGCACGTTGACGAAGAAGATGGACTCCCAGCCCAGGGACTGCGTCAGGACGCCGCCGGCCAGCGGCCCGACGGCGACCGAGGCGCCCGTGACCGCGCCCCAGATCCCGAAGGCGGTCCCGCGGTCGGCGCCGAAGAAATTCGCGGCCAGCAGGGCCAGCGCGGTGGCGAACATGAACGCCGCCCCGATGCCCTGGGCCGCCCGCGCCAGGTTGAGCGCCGTCGGCGAGCCCGAGAGCCCGCAGGCCAGCGACGCGGCGGTGAAGATCGCCAGGCCGATCACGAACAGCAGGCGGCGGCCGAAGAGGTCGGCCAGCGAGCCGCCGGTGAGCAGGAGCGCGGCGAGCGTCAGCGCGTAGGCGTCGACCACCCACTGCAGGTCCGCGAAGCTCGACCCGAGCGAGCGCTCGATGTCGGGCAGCGCGACGTTCACGATCGTGACGTCGAGCAACAGCATGAACGTCGCGATGCAGACGGCGACGAGGGTCCACCACTTTCGCTCCATTCCTGGCAGCCTACGGACGACATGTCCGATGTGGATGAGACGGATGCTTCGGCCCGGGTGATCCCCGCCGAGCTGTGGCGCAAGCTGCGGGAGGACCCGGTGCACGCGCCGGAGCACGTCGCGCTCGCCGCCGCGGAGTACCACGGGCCCGCGGCGGCGGCGTGGGTCGCCGAGAAGCGCGGGCGCTACTCGGGCTCCGGGCTGGATCTCGCGCGGATGGCCAAGAAGCGGCACGCGACCCTGGCCCGGTTCGGGGGCGCGGCGACCGGCGTGGGCGGCTGGGTGACGATCGTGCCGGATCTCGCGGCGCTCGCTTGGATCCAGTCGCGGCTCGTGTTCTTCATCGCCGCGTCGTTCGGCTTCGACCCGCGCGACCCGATGCGCCCGGCGGAGCTGCTCGTGCTGCAGGGGATGTACGACGACGTGGCCTCGGCGCGGGCGGCGCTCGACGGGGCGGGGCGCTCGGTCGCCGGCGCGTGGGTGGAGTCGCGGCTCAACCGCGAGCAGACGCTGGCCGGCCGCCTGATGAAGATGGCGGGCAAGCAGGCCACCAAGCGGTTCGCCGGCCGGCTCGTCCCCGGGCTCGCGATCATCACCAACGCCGTCTCCAACGAGCGCGACACGCGGGCGCTCGCGGACCGGGCGATCAGGTTCTACGGCGGGTAGGCCCGCGCACCCTCCCCCGACCGGGTCCCGGCTTCACCGGCCCACTCCGGCCGTTTGCGAGGGCCCAGTCTGGCCAAGCGATCAGCTGAGCTGCCAGTAGCAGTCGATCTCGTAGTGGCCCGACTGCCCCGGCCGCACGTAGTCGAGCGTGAACGAGTCGCTGGTCGCGGTCCCGTTCCCGAACAGCCCGGTCGCGTCTGGGAGCAGCACGACAGTCGGCAAATTGCCCGATTCGAGGATGTCGTCCAAGAGCGAGTCGGCGATGTAGCCGATGGTGAATCCGATGATCGCGCCGACGGCGGCGCCGACCACCAAGCCGAGTGCCGTCCCCACGCCCGGCGCCGCAGCCGTGCCCCCGGCCGTCCCGGCCGTGGCGCCCGCCGCGGCGCCAACGGTACCCCCCGCCAAACCGGCGACGACCGACGACAGCGCTTGAATGACGGCAGGAGACAGGATCGCCCAGATCTGTTTCAGCAACTCGGCGAACTCCTCGCCGCCGTCCTTCTCGGCCAGCGCCGGGATCGCGCAGAACCCGCGTGGCCATGGGCCGGCCGCGCTCAGGTTCCACTCGACGAACACCTTGTCCGGGTTGTAGGACTTCCGGTCGCCATCGAACGTGAAGTCGTCGACGGTGAACTGGGGAACCTTCCGGTAGTGCTGGTCGGGCGCGGCGCCCGGCGCCGGCGGCGCCTGGATCGTGGAGTCCCACCCCACTCCTCCACAGAGGATGTGGTCCTTGCCATCGATGTCGGTCCACTCGAAGCCGACTCGCTCGACGCAGCGTACGGTCTTGAACCTCAACTGCAAGCTCGTGTGCGGCGCCGGCTGTTGGGGCGGTGGCGCAGCGGCCGCCCCGGGACCTTGTCCCGGCACGACTCCCCGCCACCGGAACAGAGCCGACAGCCTGTCGACGCGCCCCATCGCTGCTTGCGGGTCAAACGCCCGGTCGGTGAGCTTCACGGCCCCGGGAGTCGTCTGGTAGAAGACCGACTCGTCGCTGCTGAAATCAATACCCGCCAGCAACCGAGCCCGCTGGCGTGAGGGTGCGACCAAGCCGCGCTGGAGCGCGCGAACCACGGAGGTCCGCGCAACCAGCGCAGCAGCTTGCGCAGGTTGTGCTCGCGGCTGCGCCCTCGGGATCGTCAGGACAGGCTGGAGCGCAAGCTCCAGCGAGTCCGGATGCTTGGGCAGGCGCGCGTTTCGGTCACCCAAGTCGACGCGAACTACGCGTGTCGCGGCGGTGAAGAAGATCTGAGCTGTTCGTTGTACGAGCAACTCGACCTCCGGGTTCTTCGGAGGTCCTGCAACGATCACGGCTGGCATGGCGCATCTCCGGCGGTCGCGGATTGCGAGAGCAGCCGCCCCAGTGCAGACGTACCGTAAGCTCGTCGCAGACTCTTCTAATACTCAGATGAGTGTTCCACAAGTGGTGTAAATGTCAAACGATTGGGCCTTTAATGATACGGGACTCAACGTCACGTGGAGACATGCAACGTTGCGCGAGAAGCCTGGCGCAGGTCCAACTCGACTCGTCACAGCACTAGACGCGACGCATGGAGAGGGCGCTCCGGGCTCTGTCACCATGAGCGGACAGTTTCGGATGACGCCGAACGGGGTTGCGAGAGGATCGCGGGTCGCTTGCAGCGCATGGCTCGCCGTACAGAGAACCGGTCGCCGCAGAACGTCGGTGACCGCTGGCGGAATACGTCCGGTCCCCCTGGGAACCCTCTCACGGAGCGAGGCTCGCCGCTTGAAGTCATTGCGTCCGGTCGCGAGTCTAAGTTCCGCGGCATGTTCGTGCGTGAGTTCGTCGATGGGCAGTCGGTCGAGCAGGCGCTGCTCGTGCGCGGCCGGGAGGTGCGGTCCCGCGCCGACGGCGGGACCGTCTTCGAGCTCAAGCTCGGCGACCGGACCGGCACCGTTGCCGCCATGCTGCGCGAGAACTGCGAGCGGCTCACCGAGGTGTGCACCCAGGGCTGCGTCGTGTGGGTCTCCGGCCACTTCGACGGCACGCGGCTCGAGCTCCACTTCTTGCGCGCGGCGCGCGACGAGGAGCGCGACATGCGCGCGCTGCTCGACGGCCCGCCCCGCTCGGCCGCGCAGATGGAGGCCGACCTCCGCGAGCTCGTGTCGACCGTCCAGAACGGCCACCTCCGCGCGCTCCTGGATCGCCTGCTCGGGCCGGCGTCCCCGACCTGGCCGCAGTTCCGCGACGCCCCCGCCGCCAAGCGCTACCACCAGGCCTACCAGCACGGGCTGCTCGAGCACGCGCTCTCGGTGGCCCAGGCCGTGTCGGCGATCTCCGCGACGTTCCCGGGCATCGACCGCGACGTCGCCGTGACCGGCGCGCTGCTCCACGACATCGGCAAGCTCGAGGCGTACACCAGCGATCCCTGCGCGATCGACCTGACCGACCTCGGCAAGCTGCAGGGCGAGATCCCGCTCGGCTACTACCGCGTGCGCCGGCTCATCGAGGAGCTCCCCGGCTTCCCGGAGCCGCTCGCCGCCGCCGTGCTTCACATCATCCTCGCCCACCACGGCGCCCTCGAGCACGGCTCGCCCGTCCTCCCCGCGACCCGCGAGGCGACGCTCGTCCACATGATCGACAACCTCGGCGGCCGCCTCGGCTCCTTCGACCGCCTCGAGAAGGAGCTCCCCCAGGGCGCCGCGTGGTCGGGCTTCGACCGCGCGCTCGGCGGCGGGGCGTACTTCGCGGAGCGCGCGGCGTAGGCGCGGACCGGCGCGAACGTGAGACTCGCGACCCTCTCAGCCGCGAGTTTCACGTTGACCCCAACTATTGCCGTCAACGTGAAACTCGCCGCGCCAAGCGCATCGACTTTCACGTCGACGACCCACTCACCTTCCCTCACTGAGCAGTCAGGAAGTCCACCCCGCGCCCAAGCATCTCGGCCGAGGGAACCGCCAGAGCGGCAGCGCGGAGAACCGGAGGGGCGCCGAGGGAAAGCGGAGCGGCGCCTCAGCGCGCGGCGTACCGCGCCGCCACACCCGGGGCCCGCGCCGGGGCGATCCCGGCCACGAACGGGGGCGGCGCGGAGATCTCGCCGTCGCGGAGCGCCAGCGCGACCGCGTGGGCCCGGGTCGAGGCCTCGAGCTTGGTCATGGCGTTGCGGATGTGGGTCTTGACGGTCTCGGCCGAGATGACGAGGAGGTCGGCGACCTGCTCGTTGGTCAGGCCCTGGGCGAGGAGGTCGACGACCTGGCGCTCGCGCTTGGAGAGGGTCGGGGCGCGCGGGGGCGTGCCGGCGGAGGGGCGGCCGGCCGCGGCGGCGTGGATGGCGTCGGCGAGCTGGTCGATCTCGCCGCCGGCGAGCGCCACGGCGCGGGCGCCGGCCGCGAGGCCGGCGTCGAGCAGCGCCCCGTCGGCCGCGCCGGCGTAGACGACGACCGCGCAGGCCGGGCACTCGAGCGACAGCCGTCGGGTCAGGCCGATCCCGCCGCCTTCGCCGCCCACGTGCGCGCCGATCAGCGCGACGTCGGCCGCCAGGCGCGCGACCAGCGCGGCGGCGTCGACCGGAGCCGCCGTGGAGCCGACGACCTCGCAGCCCCGCTCGCTCAGCAGGAGGGCGAGGCCGGTGCGCAGCGCGAGCTGGTCTTCGATCAGGACGAGGCGGGTCGGCACGACCCGTCCTGTATCGGCAGCCGCGCGGATTTCCATAGCCGCGTCCGCTAACAGCGGCAAAAGCGTGCCGAAACGCGCGCGCAGCGACAGTCCGGAGACCGGATACTCGTATCGTTCCTCGACCTTGGCCAAGGACACCGAAAAGCTGATCCGCCAGCTCTCGCTCATCGCCTACCTGATGGCGGAGCGCCGGCCGGTCACCGCGACGGAGATCCGTCGCGACGTCGAGGGCTACTCGGACATGACCGAGGACGCGTTCGCGCGCCGCTTCTACGCCGACCGCGCGGAGCTCGAGTCGCTGGGCATCCAGCTGACCGTCGACAAGCCGGCCGACGGCTTCTCCGAGCAGGAGAACTACTCGCTGGCGCCGGAGGCGTTCCATCTCCCGCCGATCGACTTCACCGACGAGGAGCTCGCCGCGCTGCAGACCTCGCTGAGCCTGCTCGACGGCGAGTTCGCCTACGCCGAGCCGCTCCGGCTCGCGCTGCAGCAGATCTCCTGGGGCCGCCCGAGCCCGCTCGGTGCACCCGCCCAGCGCTCGATCGGCCTCGGGATCACCGCCAGCGCCGGCGGCCAGGAGGTCGGCGCGCGACTGGCGAAGATCGACACCGCGATCTACCGCCGCAAGCGGATCGAGTTCGACTACTACACGATGCAGTCGGGCGAGGTGGCGACCCGCAAGGTCGACCCGTACCAGCTGCTCTTCCAGGGCGGCCAGTTCTACCTCGTGGGCTACTCGCACGAGCGCGGCGACCTGCGCGTGTTCCGGCTCAGCCGCATCCGCGGCAAGGTCGCCTACGCCACCAAGGCCGAGCACGACTTCCAGCGCCCCGCGGACTTCGATCCGCGCGTCTACGCCAACCGCATCCCGTGGCAGCTCGGCGAGCCCGTGGGGACCGCCGAGGTGTGGGTCTCCGAGCGCATCGCGTGGCAGGTCGACCGCCACTTCAGCGTCTACGGCGAGATCGACGGCACCACGTTCCGCACGGAGTACGCGATCCCGCGGCTGATCATCGCCTGGGCGTTCGGCTTCGGCGAGCACGCACGGGTCGCCGGGCCGCCCGAGCTCGTGACCGAGGCGCGCGAGCGGCTGGAGCGCATCGCCGAGCTGCACCGCGGCGCGCCGCCCGCCCGCGCGGCCGCCGGCCGCCGCCCGCAGCCGCAGGAGGAGCCCGCGCCCGAGAACGGGCGCCGCAGCCGCGCGACCGCCGACGCGGCGATCCGCCCCGAGCGCTTCGCCCGCCTGGTCACGCTGGCCTCCGTGCTCATCCACGCGGGGCGCGAGGGCCGCCGCCCGCGCGTGGACGACGTCTGCGAGCAGCTGCAGATGTCGCCGCAGGAGCTGCGCGAGGACGTCTCGGTCCTCAACGTCGTCAACTTCGGCGGCGGCGCGTACGTGCTCTACGCCGAGGTCGAGCGCGACGGGACGATCATGGTCGACCCGGAGCCCTACTCCGACACCTTCGACCGCCCCGCGCGGCTGCTGCCGATCGAGGCCAAGGCGCTGATCGCCGCGATCGACCTGCTCGGCGAGCACATCCCCGCCGGCTCGCTGAACTCCGCGCGCGAGAAGATCGTCGCCGCGCTCGGCGAGGATCCGGTCCGCGAGGGGCTGCAGATCACCAGCGCCAACGCCGACGACCCGATCCTCGCCCGCGTGATCGCCGGCGCGGTCGCCGACCGTCACCTGATCGAGCTCGAGTACTACGCGGCCAACGAGGACCGCTTCTCGACGCGGACGATCGAGCCGTACGGCCTGCTCAACTCCGAGCACGGCTGGTACGTCGCCGCGTGGGATCCGGCGCGCGAGGACACGCGCCACTTCCGGCTGGACCGCATCAAGCGCGTGGCCGTCCTCGACGAGACCTTCGAGCCGCGCCCCGACCTCGACATCGTCGCCGACATCGAGGGCTGGCCGAAGACCGGCGAGGTGCCCGCGTCGCGGATCGCGCACGTCTGGATCTCCCCCGAGCAGGCCCGCTGGGCGCGCGAGGACCGCACCGTCCTCGCCGAGCTCCCCGACGGCGCGATCGTCGTCGAGTGGGCGTTCAAGGGCGACGAGTACCTCGTCAAGGAGGTGCTCAAGGAGGCCGGCGACGCCGCCGTCCTCGAGCCCGCCGACGCCCGCGCCGCCGTGCGGGCCGCGGCCGAGCGGCTGCTCGACGCGCAGCGCGCGACCGTGTGAGCCGCCGCGACGCCATCGCGATGTCGGAGGCCGAGGTGGGGGCCTTCCTGGAGGACCAGCGCACGATCACCATCGCCACGATCGGCAGGGACGGGTGGCCGCACCTGATGCCCCTGTGGTATGTCACGGACCCCCTCCGCGCCTGGACCTTCGCCAAGTCCCAGAAGGTCCGCAACCTCGAGCGCGACCCGCGCTGCACCCTGCAGGTCGAGGCGGGCACGGAGTACCAGGAGCTCCGCGGCGTGATGTTCAAGGCGGAGGCGGTCATCCATCGCGACGTCGAGGACGTCTGGGCCGTCGGCGCGCAGATCGCCCAGCGCTACGGCGGCGCCCAGATCACCCCGGAGGTCGAGCAGGCGCTGCGCGCGCAGGCCGCCAAGCGCGTGGCGCTCACGTTCACCGTCATCGAGACCGCGAGCTGGGATCACCGCAAGCTGGGTGGCACCTACTAGGGTCCGGCTCCCCATGGAGCACCTCAAGGGCCTCATCCTCTCCGGCGGCAAGGGCACCCGCCTGCGGCCGATCACGCACACGTCGGCCAAGCAGCTCGTCCCGGTGGCCAACAAGCCGGTGCTGTTCTACGGCATCGAGGCGATGGCCGACGCGGGGATCCGGGAGATCGGGATCATCATCGCGCCCGAGACCGGCGGGGAGATCCGCACGGCCGCGGGCGACGGGTCGCAGTTCGGCGTGTCGATCACCTACATCGAGCAGGACGAGCCGCTCGGGCTCGCCCACGCGGTGCTGACCGCCGAGCCGTTCCTCGGGCCCGACCCGTTCGTGATGTACCTCGGCGACAACCTGCTCCAGGGCGGGATCTCCGACCTCGTCGACGCCTTCCGCCAGCACGAGCCGCAGGCGCTGATCCTCCTCACGCCCGTGCCGGACCCGCAGAACTACGGCGTCGCCGAGCTGCACCCGACCGGCGGCGTGCAGCGCCTGGCCGAGAAGCCGGCCGAGCCGGCGAGCGATCTGGCGCTGGTCGGCGTCTACATGTTCACGCCGCGCATCCACCACGCGGCGCGCTCGATCCGCCCCAGCGCGCGCGGCGAGCTGGAGATCACCGACGCGATCCAGTGGATCATCGACGCCGGCGAGCAGGTGGAGTCCCACATCGTCCGCGGCTGGTGGAAGGACACGGGGCGCCTCGACGACATGCTCGAAGCCAACCGGCTGATCCTCGAGACCGTCGAGCGCCGGGTCGACGGCGGCATGATCGAGTCCCAGGTCCACGGCCGGGTCGTCGTGGAAGCGGGCGCCGTGCTGGAGCGCTCGACGGTCCGCGGCCCCGCGGTGATCGGGGCCGGCGCGGTCCTCCGCGACGCCTACGTCGGCCCATACACCGCGATCGGCGAGCGCGTGGTGATCGAGAACGCCGAGGTCGAGCACTCGATCCTGCTCGAAGGCTCCAGCGTGCGCGGTCTGGCCGGGCGGATGGAGTCCAGCCTGCTGGGCAAGAACGTCGCCATCACCCGGTCGCACCGTCAGCCGCGGGCCTACCGGTTCATGGTCGGCGACCAGTCCGAGATCGAGATCCTCTAGCGAGCGACGACGGGAAAGGCGGGGCGGCATGGGCGAGGTGCGGATCGAGCAGCGCGAGCGGGTGCTCCTGGCCACGCTGGACAACCCGCCGCACGGGCTGCTCGACGGCCCGATGGTCGACCGGCTCGACGAGCTGGTGACGCGGGCGGAGGCCGACGACGGGATCGGCGCCGTCGTGCTCACCGGCGGGCACCCCGATCGCTTCGTCGCGCACTACGACGTCCGCGAGCTGCTGGAGAGCGCGCGGGTCTCGCCGACGGTCGGCCCGCGCGCCGCGTCGGCGTCGCTGCGAGCGGTCGGCGCGCTGCGCCGCGTCGCGCCGCTGGAAGCCGCGCTCGCCCGCACGCCCGCCGCCGGCCTGGTCGCGCTCGAGCGCTTCCACGCGGTGCTGCTGCGCATGAACCGCTGCGGGGCGGTCTTCGTGGCCGCCGTCAACGGCGCCGCGATGGGCGGCGGCTGCGAGCTCGCGCTCGCCTGCGACTTCCGGCTGATCGCCGCCGGCGGGCGCCGCCTCGGCCAGCCCGAGATCCTCTTCGGGTTCCCGCCGGGCGGCGGCGGCACCCAGCGGCTGCCCCGCATGCTCGGCACCGCGCGGGCGCTCAAGCTGATCCTCGACGGCGGGCCGATCGGACCCGACGAGGCGCGCGAGCTGGGCCTCGTCGACGAGGTCGTGGAGGACGGAGCGCTCGTCGAGCGCGCCGTCGCCTACGCCGCGCGGCTGGCCCGCCGGCCGAAGGCCGGCGTCGGCGCGGCCAAGCGCGCGGTCTACGACGGCGGCTCGCAGTCCTTCGCGGGCGGGCTGCACGTCGAGCGGGCCGAGTTCGCCGCCGCGCTGGGCAGCGAGGACGCGCTCGCCGCCATGGAGGCCTACGTCGGCGCGCAGGACGCCACCGGCGAGCTGCCCGGCTACGACGAGGCGCGCCTGCAGCGCGCGCTCGACGCCGGGCGCTTCGAGGCCTAGCGCCGCGCCCGCCGCACCCGGACCTTCTTGACCACCAGGCTGCGCTGCCCGCGGTGCACGGCCAGCACGCGCACGCGGTAGCGCCCGCGTCGCCGCACGCCCTTCACCGTCACCCGCCGCTTGCCGGCCTTCAGCGAGCGGCGGAACACCTTCTTGACCAGCTTGCCGCGCCGGCGCACGCTGACCGACACGTTGGCCTTCCGCGCCAGCCGGAAGGTCACCCGAAGCCGCCCGCGCTTGCCCCGCCGCACCTTCACGCGCGACAGCAGCTTGCGGCCGCGCTTGCCACCGGCGCCGGGGCCGCCGAGCCGCTTCACCTGCAGCGTCGGATCGGCCTGGATGTCCTTCTCGCAGAAGCGCTCGCGCACCCACTGCTTGTTCGAGAACATCCGCGTCTGATCGGCGAAGTAGGGCGACGACGGGTTCGCCGACTGCGAGTACGTGAGGATCGTCCGCGCGTCGGGGCAGTCCCCGGCGCCGAAGCCGACGACCTGCACGTAGCTGGAGCCGTGCGGGACGTTGGGGTAGCCCTTCGCCGGATCCCAGGTGACGTTGATCGCGTTGAACACGCCCGCCGTGCCCGGGCCGCCGTGGATCGGGATCTTCTCGTCGCCGCGCTGCTCGTACTGGAAGTCGCGCAGCGGCGCGTCGAACGGGATGCCCGCGCCCTGCAGGTCGGCGACGGCGTCGCGCAGCGCCTGACGGACCTCGGGGTTCTCGGTGTTCAGACCGCGCGGGGTGTTGACCGGATCGGCCGGATCGAAGGCCTGGCGGAACGGGCCCGACTTCGCGGCCAGCGCCCGCCCGGCGAAGCGGCGGAAGAGGATCGCGCCGCGCGAGTCGAGGTCGTCGTGGAGGTCCCACTTCGCCAGCGCGTCGCACGCCCCGGCCGGCAGCGAGCCGTCCTGCCGGCACATCGCCACCGCCTCGTCGCGCCACAGCTCGCCGATGTACTGCCGGTTGTTGAAGACCGCCGCCTGCAGCTCGTCGGCCGAGAACTTCCCGCCCTCCTGCACGATCCGCAGCCCCAGCCGCGTGCGCGGCGAGCGCGCCGTGCGCTCGTCCCCGATCAGCCGCGAGAAGCCCTCCAGCGGCGCCAGCGGGTTCGACAGCCAGTACGAGTCGTTGGAGTTCGTGACGTAGTCGTCGCGGAAGAGCACCGGCTGGCGCGACGGGGGCAGGATCCCCGGCGCGACGGCGCCCTTGTCCTCCGCGCTGCCGTAGCCGCAGCCCGCGCGCGACCCGTCGAGGACCTGGACGCGCGCCGCCTGGTCGAGCGCCACGCCGAGCGGCACGCTGCAGGACTGGATCTTGTCGTTCTCGACGTTCGGCATCGACCCGATGTCGGCGTAGTAGGCCTTGCCGTTCTTGTCGGCGGCGATCGTGTTGACCCACGGGATGCCCTGGTAGCGGCGCTCGACCGCGTCGAGCTCCTCCACCGTCTGCGCGCGGTTGGTGTCGAAGAAGTGGTTGAGGTAGCGGAAGTTGCCGGCGTTGGCGTCGCCCAGCGCGTAGGCGCGCTCAGGGGTCCACGGGAAGACCGGCAGCCCGAGGATCGACGTGAGGATCGGGCCGTACTCGCTGCGGTAGAGGGTCCGCGTGCGCGGCTCCAGCGTGCCGTCGGCCTTGCGCGCCTGCACCGTCACCGTGGTCTTGACCATCTCGCGCGGCTGGCCGTCGACGAGGTAGGTGGTCGGCGAGCCCGGCACGAGCCGCAGCTCGAAGCCGGTGAACCGCCGGGCCGTCGAGACCGTGTGGCTCCACGCCATGCCCTGCGTGTGGCCGATCAGGATCAGCGGGACGCCGATCAGGCTGCCGCCCGCCACGTCCAGCTTGCCGGGGATGGTCAGCTGCGACTGGTAGAAGCGCTCGGAGCCGTCCCACGGGAAATGGGGGTTGCCGAGCAGCAGCCCGCTGCCGTTCTCGGTGGCGTCCTTGCCGAGCGCGACGGCGTTCGAGCCGATGCCGCCCAGCAGCTCGTCGAAGCGCTTGGGATCGAGGCCGGCGACGGCCGCGTCCGCCTTCGCCTGCCGGCCGGCCGAGCTCGCGTCCGGCGTGGGTGGCTGGGCGCCGCCGATGCCGTCGATCGCCACGCCCGCCGAGGCCAGCAGCGCCAGCTGGTAGAAGCGGTGGTAGACGTCCATCTCCGAGATCGGCCGCACCCATTCGGCGCCCTTGCAGGTGGGGTCGTCGTCGCCGTAGCCGTCGCGCAGCGCCTGGTTGTAGCCCGCGACGTAGCCCTTCACACCCTCCAGCAGCTCGGGCTTCGGGCCCCGGGGCGCCGGCTCGGCGATCAGCTTCTCGACGACCTTTTCGTCGATGATGCGCTTGTAGAAGAAGTCGGAGTTGAGGTTGTTGGGCGTCGTGCCGTTGCCGCGGAACTGGTAGGTGGCGTCGGGGCCGAAGTACTTCGAGCGCTCGCCGCGCACGGTGACGTAGGAGTCGGCGATCGTGCAGACGTTGTCCTGCACGAGGGCGTACCCGTAGCCGTACGCGAGGCTCCCGAAGTCCTTGGCGAGCAGGTGGGGGATCCCGTGCTCGGTGCGGCGGATGGTGACGTCATAGGCCTGCGCGACGGGGGTCAGCAGACAGAACAGGAGGAGGGTCAGGAACCCGCAGCGGCGGCGCATGGCGAGCCACTGTACTGCCGCGTTCAGGCGGCGGTCGCAGCCATCTCCTTGGCCCGCTGGCGCTCGGGCGTGATCTCCACGACGTTCCACGCCAGGCCGGTCTTCTTCAGCCCGCGGATGACCCAGCCGGTCGGGTCGAGCTCCCACCAGCGCATCCCGTGCACGGCCGCCCGCGGGAACGCGTGGTGGTTGTGATGCCAGGACTCGCCCATCGACGGGAGCGCGAGCCAGAACACGTTGGTCGAGTGGTCGTCGACGGCGAAGCGCCGCGTGCCGAAGTAGTGGCAGATCGAGTTGATCGACCACGTGATGTGGTGCAGCAGGAAGATCCGGACCAGGCCGCCCCACAGCGCCGCGGTGAGGCCGCCGGCCAGCGTGCCGTCGATCGCGAGGCCGAGCCCGAACGGCACGACGATCCCCAGCGCCACCCACAGCGGGAACAGGCGGTTGATCCGCCGCATCCCGCGGTCCTCGACGAGGTCCTTGGCGAACTTGGAGTAGGCGGCCTGGCCCTGGCGGTCGAACAGCCAGCCCATGTGCGCGTACCAGAGGCCCTTCAGGCCGGAGTCGTGCGTGTGCGGGGAGTGCGGGTCGCCCTCCTTGTCGGTGAAGGCGTGGTGCTTGCGGTGGTCGGCCACCCACGAGATGACCGGGCCCTGGACCGAGACCGAGCCGAGGATCGCCAGCACGTACTGCAGCGGCATCGACGTCGCGAACGACCGGTGGGTCAGCAGGCGGTGGAAGCCGACGGTGACGCCCAGCGCGGTGATCACGTACATGAAGGTCATCACCGCCAGGTCGGACCAGTCGACGAGGCGGTTCCAGAGCAGGAGGATCGCGGCGAGGAAGGCGACGAACGGGACGATCGCCCCGGCGAGGTTCGAGATGCGGTGGGCGGGCGTCATGCCTTGAAGTCTGCCCACCACGGACGCCGGTTCGTTGTCACTTCACGCGCCTGAGAGCCGCCGGCTTTTGTAGCCTTCCTCCAATGCACATGATCCCGCCGCAGACCGCGGCGGCGCTGCGGCCGGTTCTTCCGGCGCTGGCCGACGAGACGATCGCGGCGATCGCGGTCGAGGTGCCCGACTACGCGCGCGCCATGGAGGGGCCGTTCGGGCTCGCGGTGCGCCGCGGGGTCGAGCAGGCGCTCGGGCGCTTCGTCGACGCGCTGGCCGATCCGGCGAGCGGCGGCGGTCGGACCCGCGACGACACGTACGTCGAGCTGGGGCGCGGCGAGATGCGGGTTGGGCGCTCGCTCGACGCGCTGCTGGCCGCCTACCGCGTCGGCGCCCGGCTGGCGTGGCGGCGGTTCGTCGAGGCGGGCGTCGCGTCGGGCATCGCGCCCGACACGCTCTACCGGCTCGGAGAGGCGATCTTCGCCTACATCGACG
>DASVQH010000526.1:0-42827 GCA_036389195.1 Solirubrobacteraceae bacterium | reverse complement strand
TCTTCTCGCTGAGGAAGAGCGCCTGGGCGATGATGCGGTTGGTCGCGCCGTCGGCGGCCATCGCCGCGATCCGGCGCTCGGACGGCGTGAGCTCCCCGGCGCCCACCCCCTCGACCGCCCGCGGGCGCGCGCCGGCCGCCGCCAGCTCCTCGCGTGCCCGGGACGCCAGGGCCGTGGCGCCGCAGCGCGCCGCGAGGTCGTGAGCGTCGCGCAGCGGCCCGCGCGCCGCGGCGCGCTCGCCCTCCGCGCGCAACGCCGCGCCGAGGTCGCACAGCGTCCGCGCCCGCTCCAGCGGGACGCCGTCGAGCACGTCCGCCGCCGCCCGCAGCGCCGCGACGCGGTCGCGCGCCGGGCCGGCCAGCGCGACGGCGCGCAGCGCCATCCCGAGCGCCCGCGGCGTCTGCGCCGCGCGCGCGAGCGCCACCTCCGCGGCGGCCAGCTCCTGCGCCTCCTCCGCCTCCCCCATCCGCGCCAAGGCCAGCGCGGCGCCCGAGCGCCACGGGATCACGGTCGGCCCGCCGGCGCCCCAGCCGGCCTCGGGCCGGTCGCAGGACCGGTAGCGGGCCAGCGCGCCCGCCAGGTCGCCGCGCTCCAGCGCCAGCCGGGCGTGGGCGACGACGAGCTGGCTGGTCGGGATCAGGTCGGGCGCTTCGCCCGGCTCGGCCTGCGCGGCCAGGCCGGCCAGCGCGTCGAGGTCGTCGCCGCGGTCGATGCCGGTGTGGATGGCGTAGGCCAGCGCGTTGACCATCAGCGCCTCGGCGCCGCGCACCTCGGCCGCGAGGTCGAGCGCCGCGCGGGCGTCCGCCTCGGCCTCCAGCAGCGCTCCGCGCCGGTAGGAGACCATCGCGCGCAGGCTCGACACCGCGGCCACCTCGATCGCGGCGCCGCGGCGCCGCGCGTCGGCCAGCGCGGCCCGGTAGATCGCGTCGACCTCGTCGAGCCGCTCGGCGAAGGCCAGGGCGACGGTGGCGATCAGGACGTGGTTGCTGCCCGGCACCGGGTCGGCGGGCAGGGGGAAGGCCAGTGCGCGGCGGCCCATCGCGGCCACCTCGGACGCCGGCCGTGAGGCCATGATCGCGTCGAGCGTCGCGCCGGCGAGCTGCAGCGCCTCCAGCGCCGAGCCCGGCGTGCCGCCGGTGTCGCGGAACGCCGCGACCCGGTCGGCCACGAGCGCGCGGGCCTTCAGCGAGATGTAGGCGGTGGCCACGAGCCCCACCTCCAGCGGCGCGGCGACCTCCGGAGCGTGCGCCAGGCGCGCTTCCGCGTCGCGCAGCACGCCGATCGCCTCCACCGCCCGGTCGGCGAAGGTTAGGACGCCCGCGAGCTCGCGGGCGCGCGCCACCAGCGCCTCCGGGTCCCGCGCCGAGGCGACCGCCTCGCGCAGCCGGTCGACGGCCTCGGGGCGCCCGGCGCGCGCCTCGGCGCGCGCCAGCTCGCCGAGGATCGCGTCGCGCTCCCCGTCGCCGGCCGCGTCCAGCGCGCGGCGCAGAGCGGCGACCGCCGCCGCCGGGTCGCCGAGCGCGAGCGCCTGGCCTCCGGCCTCCCGCAGCGCGCCGGCCGCCCACGGCTCCAGCTCGGGGCCGGCCCGCAGGAGGTGCGAGGCGACCTCCGCGGGCGTCGCGCCGCGCTCGCGGCGCAGCCGCGCGGCGGCCGCGTGGCGGGCTTCGCGCTCGATCGGGTCGAGGTCGTCGAGCACGATCGCCCGGACGAGCGGGTGCGCGAACGCGAGGCGCTCGCGGCCCGCCAGGATCCCCGCGGCGGCCAGCCGCGCCGCCGCCTGCGCGGCCGCGCCCTCCGGCGCGCCGGCCAGCGCGGCGACGTCGCGCACGCCCGCGCCGTCGCCCAGCACCGCCACGGCGCGCGCGACCTCGGCGGCCGGCGCGGGCAGCCGGCCGAGCCGCAGGAGGATGACCCGCGTGACGCCGCGCGGCCCGAGGGCGCGCAGCCGCTCGGCGCTCTCCGCGGCCGGAGCGAGCCCCTCGGCCGCCGCCTCGCGCAGCAGCTCGTGGGCGAGGAACGGGTTGCCGCCGGTGGCCGCGTGGCACGCCTCGGCGAAGCCGGGCTCGGGCGCCGCCCCGAACACGTCCGCCGCCAGGGAGCCGACCGCCGCGGCCGTCAGCGGCGCGGGGCGGATCGTCGTCACCGCGGGGTCGGCCGCCAGCTGGTCGAGCAGCGGGCGGCTCGCCTCCTCCAGCGGCCGCGTCGCGACGAGGAGGACCAGCGGCAGGTCGCCCGCCCGCCGCGCCAGGAACCCGAGCAGCTCGAGCGACGGGTCGTCGGCCCACTGCGCGTCGTCGACGACGAGCGCGAGCGGCTGGTCGGCGGCGAGGTTCGCGCACAGCCAGTAGAGGCCGTGCAGGCGCGCGAAGGCCTCGTCGCGCCCGTCCGCCGGGGCCGTGCCGGCCAGCAGCGGGCCGGCCGTCGCCGCCGCGCCGGCCAGCCACCGTCCGCGCTCGGCCGCGCCGGCGGACGCCACCGCGCGCTCGAACAGCTGGCGCACGACGCCTGAGGCGAAGCCCTGCTCGAGCTCGGCTGCCCGCGCGGACAGCACGCGCAGCCCGGCCCGGCGCGCCACCTCGGCGCCCTGCGCCAGCAGGCTCGACTTTCCGATGCCGCCGGGGCCCTCCACGAGCACGGCCGCCCCGGCGCCGCGGCGAGCGCGGTCGATCGCGCCGGCCATGGCGGCCATCTCGGCGTCGCGCTCGTGGAGGGGCTCTGTCGGGGCCACGAGACGCGACTCTACGCAAGGTTCAGGGGGTCGTTCAGGGGCACCCCCGATGCCTCCGGCGGGCCGTGGCCGGAGGCTGGGCGCCATGACCATCCGACACCGCCGCCGCCTCGCCCTCGCGCTCTCGCTCCTCGCCCCGCTCGCCGCGACCGTGCCGGCGCACGCGGCCTCCATCGCCTACGAGAAGGGCGGCGACCTCCACCTGGCCTCGCCCGACGGCGCCACGGGCTACCGCGTCACCTACGACGGCGGATGGACGAGCCCGTCGCAGGCCGACGACGGCACGCTGCTGGGCGTCAAGGCGAAGACCTTCGTGCACGTGGACCGCAGCGGGCGCGCCCTCGGCGCGCCGGTCCCGGGCGTCGGCACCGACGCCGCGACCTCCGGCAACTTCAAGGTCAAGTACGGCCCCTGGGAGGCGGAGATCTCCCCCGACGCCCGGCACATCGCCTACTGGATCGGGACGGAGACCTTCGGCCCGGACCCCTCCTGCCTCAACCAGTGCGTGCAGGTGTGGACCCAGGACGTCACGCTCGTCTCGGACGTCGACCGCTTCACGCCGCCCGAGGTGTACGGCCAGCAGGAGGACTACAGCGCGCCGCGCTGGGTCGGCAACGACCGGCTGATGGCGTTCAACGACGGCCTGGCCACCAACGTCATCCTCGAGCCGATCGGCGCCGGGCGCAACGCCGGCGCCGGGTGGCTCGACCGCAACGAGCTGGGCGAGGGCCGCGACGGCGACATCTCGCGCGACGGCCGGACGACGGTCCTGCTGTGGCGACAGGTCTCCTCGGGGACCAGCCGGCTGATCATCGCCCGCCAGGGACGCACGCCCGAGGGCGGGCTGGCCGTGCCCGACGCCCGCTGCGTGATCGAGGGCGGCACCTTCGACTTCGACCACCCCTCGCTGTCGCCCGACGGCACGCTGCTCGCCTACCAGGCCGGCCATGAGGGCATCCACCTCGTCGACCTGCACGGGATCGACGTCGGCTGCGACGCCCTGGACGACCATCTGGTGATCCCCGGCGGGACCAACCCGTCCTTCGGCCCGGCCGACGTCGACCTGCGCCAGGCGCCGCCCGCGCCCGGCACCGGTCCGGCGCCCACGGGCACGCCGGCCACCGGCACGCCCGCGCCCGCGCCCGCCTCCGCCGGCCGCCTGACCAAGGTGCGGCTGAAGGTGCGGGGCCGCCGCCCGGTCGTGCGCTTCACCGCGCCCGCGGCGACCCGCGTCCGGATCGCCGTCCGCTGCGCCGCGGGCGCGCGTTGCCGCCGCCTGCCGCGGGCACGCACCGTGCACGCCCGCCCCGGCGCCAACGCCGTGCGGCTCCCGGCTCTGCGCCGCGGCCGCTACACGGTCGTGCTGCGGCCGGCCGGCGGGCGCGCCGTGCGCCGGGCCGTGCGCGTGCGGCGCTGACGGCCGACGCGGCAACCCGGCCCCAACCTCCCGGCAAGCGCACGGCAAGGGGGGCGGCGCAGGATGGCGGCAACGAAACAGCGTGCCGCGTGCTCAGGCGGTCCACCGACTCCCGGCCTCCCCCACCGACGCGTTGGGGAGGCCGGGAAGAAAGGTTGGGGTGACCTCCCGATGCGCGCGGGCCGTCGCGGCGACAGGATCGCCGCAACGTACCCCGCCCCTCGCCGTACCCCAGGAGGAACCGACCATGACCACCGCCACCAGGATCGCCGCCGCCGCCATCGCGCTCGCGATGGCCGCGGCCGTCCCGGCGGGCGCCAAGCCCACCGCGGGCGAGCCGCACGTGAAGGCCGCCGCCGCGGCCGCCGAGCACGCGCCGGCCGGGCGCGCCCCCGCCGTCCGCCCCGTCCAGCCGCCCAAGGCGACGCTCGACATCCTGCGCGACCGCAGGGGACCGAAGCCCAGGACCGCGCCGCCGACGCTCGCGAGCGGCGGCAAGACCGAGCCGGCCATGTCGACCACCGCCGGCGAGGCCTTCTGGTCGTGGGGCACCACCGAGCAGCAGTGGGGCCTGAACTGCTCGATCATCGAGAACCCGTACTACGAGCCGCAGGTCACCTCGCAGGTCGGCTACGGCGGGACGCAGGACGTCCCGAAGGTCGGCGAGCGCTTCAACATCGTCCTGCTCTACAGCCATCCCGGCTACGCCTGCTCGGGCGGCTTCCTGGCCGACGTCTACTCCGAGCTGCGCATGTCCGACGGCGCCCAGCTGGCCATCGACGCCCAGCACGGCATCAGCTGCTTCACCAACACGCGCGCCGACCCGGACACGTGGGTCGACGTGACCAACAGCACCTGGAGCACCCCGTCCGGCACCAAGGGCAAGTGGTGCGAGACCGGCGGCGGGATCGGCATGCACGGCGGCTACAACATGGGCCTGCGGATGATGGTCACCGGGACGATCTTCCAGATCGTCATCCCGGCGATCGCCACCAAGGAGCTCAAGGGCGCCGCCAACGTCCCCGCCGTGGCCAAGTTCCAGGGCACGACGGAGTCGGTCATCGCCATCAGCACCCACCGCCTCGCGTACCCGGAGGTGTGGGCCAACGTCCTCGGCTACTCGCCGGCGTCGGTCGGCTACCCGGCCCCCAGCGCGACCGAGATCACGCCGACCTCGGCCAAGCTGACCGGCTACGTCTACAACCACTACAACGGCGGCACCGCGAGGATCGAGATCGGGCCGACGACGGCCTACGGGACCACGTCGGACGCGGCGACCATCAGCCCCGACTTCGACGCCAACATGATGTGGGCGACGTGGAGCGGGCTCAAGCCGGCCACGACCTACCACTGGCGCGTGAAGTACACGAACCCCGGCGGCACCGTGACCAACGGCCCGGACCAGACCTTCACGACGCCCGGCGCCGCGGTGGTCTCCAAGACCGGGTCGACCCTCACCATGACCGCCTACGGCCTGCGCGCCAACCGGTTCCAGGTGCTCGCGTTGGACGGCCGCTACGGGTTCAAGGACAGCTCCGGCGGCGCCGTCGTGCCCGGGGCCGGCTGCACGGCGGTCCAGTCGAACATGGCCATGTGCGACGGCGCCGGGATCACCGGGCTGACCGTCGACGGCGGCGCCTACGCCGACACGATCACCATCGAGTCGGGGATCGCCATCAAGGCGACGCTCAAGGGCGGCTCCGGCAACGACACGCTGACCGGCGGAGCCGAGCCCGACACGTTCGACGGCGGCATCGGCGCGGACACGCTCACCGGCGGCGGCGGGACCGACACGGCGACCTACGCCTTCCGCCTCGCGTCGCAGCCGGTGAACGTCTCGCTCGACGGCGTGGAGAACGACGGCGGCGCGGTCGACGTGTCCGGGACCCGCAAGGACAACGTCAAGGCCGACGTGGAGAACGTGAACGGCGGTGCCGGCGCGGACACGCTGACCGGCAGCTCCGGGCCCAACGTGCTCACCGGCGGCCCGGGCTCGGACACCCTCCGCGGCATGGAGGGCGCCGATCGCGTCCTCGGCTTCGACAACGCGGTCGACGCGGTGATCGACTGCGGCACCGGCGCCGACCGCGCGTCGGTGGACCTGACGCCGCTCGACCCGGCGACCGCCGGCTGCGAGACCGTCACGAAGTTCTAGGCCTCACCCGGCGGCCGCGCGCATGGCGCGGCCGCCGGACAGCCTGGCGCTCCGGCGCCCGCCGGAGTGGGTAGCGGACGCCGGTGCCCCCCGAGCGCGCGACCATCCTCCTCACCGGCGCCACCGGCTTCGTCGGCGGCCAGCTGCTCACCGCCCTGGCGGCGGCCGGGCCGGTCCGCTGCCTGGTGCGCGACGCCTCCCGGCTGGAGCGCCTCGACGGCGCGGTGGCCGTCGAGGCCGACCTCGAGCACGTCGACTCGCTGCGCCCCGCGCTGGAGGGGATCGACGAGGTCTACTACCTCGTCCACTCGATGGAGCCCGGCGCCGGCGGCGACTACGCGACCCGCGACCGCCGCGCCGCCGAGAACTACGCGCGGATCGCGCGCGACTGCGGCATCCGCCGCACGATCTACCTCGGCGGCATCCGCGGCGGCGAGCAGCCCAGCGAGCACCTGCGCTCGCGCCACGAGGTCGAGCGGATCCTCGCCGGCGCCGCCGACGAGCTCGTCGCCGTCCGCGCGTCGATGATCGTCGGCGCCCGCAGCGCCTCGTTCCGGACGCTGGCGGAGATCGTCGACCGCCTCCCCGTCCTCGCCTTCCCGACCTGGCGCGACCGGCGGACGCAGCCGGTCGGGATCGACGACGTCGTCGCCTGCCTCGTCGCCGCGCGCGAGGTCCCCGCGGGCGCCTACGAGATCGCCGGCCCCGACGAGCTGACCTTCGCCGAGATGACCGAGGTCATCGCCGAGCTGCTCGCCGTGCGCCGACCGTCGCTGCCGCTGCCGTTCAGCTCCGCGCGGCTGGAGGCGCTCGCCGCCGCCACGGTGACCAGCGGGGATCGCGAGCTCCTCGAGCCGCTGATGGAGGGGCTGCACGGCGACCTGCTCGTGCGCGACAACGCGATCGAGCGGGTCTTCGGCGTCCGGCCCGCGACCTTCCGCGAGGCCGCCCGGCGGGCGATCGAGCAGATGGACGGCGTCGAGCCCCGGGCGGCCTGACCCCTACTTGCGGTTGCGCCCGTAGAGGTCGTGGGAGGTGACCCACTCCTCCGCGACGATCGCCGAGCCGAGCGAGAGCTCGCCGCACAGGACGGTCGCCGCGACGATCTCGGTGAACTTGCGGACGTTGCCCTTGCCGTAGCAGCCGAGCATCTCCAGGCACTCCTTCTGCGTCGCGAGCGACGTCCCGCCGCCGTAGGTCGCGACGATCAGCGACGGGATCGTCACCGAGTAGTAGTAGTCGCCGTTGTCGCGCAGCTCGGCGTAGACGAACGCCGCGCTGGACTCGGCGACGTTGGCGGCGTCCTGGCCCGTGGCGATGAACATCGCGGTGATGCCGTTGGCCGAGTGCGCGCCGTTGTTGTTGACCCCGGACATGAAGCCGCCGAGGTTCGAGACCTGTCGCGCCCGGTACATGACCTCGGAGCTCGAGCGCATGACCTTGCGGAACAGCGCGTCGGGGATCGTCGCCTCGGCGATCACCCGCTTGCCGCGCGTGTGCAGCATGTTGACCTGCGAGCTCTTCTTGTCCGTCGCGAAGTTCGACTCCAGGAAGTACTGCTCGATCGCCGGGTGGTGCTCGACGATCCACTGGCAGGCCGCCTGGGTGGCCTTGCCGGTGAGGTTCTGGCCGGCCGCGTCGCCGGTCGTGTAGTTGAAGCGCGTGTAGAGCATGCGCCCGGCGGTGTACTTGTCGATGTCGATCAGCCGGCCGGTGCTCGTCGTCGCCTCGGCGGCCGCGCGGATCTCGTCGAAGTGCTCGTCGAGCCACTCCGCGAAGGCGCGCGAGCCGCGCGCGCTCTCGAACAGGAAGGCCGGCGCGCGCTGCATCCGGTCGTCCATGACCGTCACGGTCACGCCGCCCGCCTCGTGAAGCAGCCGCATCCCGCGGTTGTAGGACGCGACGAGCGTCCCCTCGGCGGTGGCCAGCGGGACGTAGAACTCGCCTTGCGCGTGCTCGCCGTTGACCAGCAGCGGCCCGGCGAGGCCGATCGGCACCTGGGCGACGCCGATGAAGTGCTCGACGTTGCCGCGGACCAGCTCGGGGTCGAACGAGTGGGCCGCGACGTGCTCGAGCGCCGTCCCGGTGTGCTCCGCGACGAACTCCCGGCGCGCCGCGGCCGCCTCGCGGGTGTAGTCGTTCTCCTTGTCCCGCGGGACGGGGACGCGCTGGGTCGAGCTCTCGGTCGCCATGGGGCGCAGGGTGCCCGCAGCGGGGCCCGGCCATGCCGGGCCCCGCCGGTTCGGAGCGCCGCTAGCCGGCGCGGACCTTCAGCGTGCGCGCGGCGGCGGGCAGCAGCGCCTGGCTGCCGAGGAAGCGCGCCTGCACCCGCAGGCGGCCGCGGCGCGGGACCTTCAGGGTCGCCGCGTAGCGGCAGCCGGCGTCGAGCCTCACCCGCCGGGTCGCCAGGGTCCGCTTGCCCTTGGCCAGCGTCAGCAGCACCTGGCCGCCGGTGCACGCGCCGCCCTCGACGCGGCCGCGGAGGCGGAACGCGTAGGGCTTGCGGCGGTCGCGCTTGGCCTTGACGGCGAGCGTGAAGGCCTTCGGCGCGACGGGGCCGACGCTGATCGGCGGGGCCGGGGGCGCCGGGGGCGCTGGGGGCGCCGGGGGCTCGGGGTTGGGCCCGGCCGGCGGCCCGGGGGTGCCCGTGTCCGTGCCGGTGCCCGGGTCGACGCCGTCGTCGGCGTCGTCGCCCTCGGCGGGCGCCCGCACCACGACCGAGGTCGTGCGCTCGCCGCCGACGCCGACGGCGCGCAACGTGGCGAACCACTCGCCGGCGGGCAGCGCCTCGGTCTCCGCGCGGTAGTGCCCGGCGCGCCGCTCGGTCAGCTCGACCGTGCGCGCGTCGCCGCCGTCGGCCGGCCGCAGCTCGGCGGTGACGCGGGCGCCGCCGACCGGCGCGTCGCCGGCGCGCAGCACGCCGCGCAGCGTGATCGGGCCGCCCTCGGGCGCCTGGGTGGCGGTGCCGGCCAGGCGCAGCGCGCTGCCGACCAGCCCGGCGCTGACCTGGACCTCCTCGGCGACGCCGCCCGCCTGGTTCAGGCGCAGCCGCCACGTCCCCGGCGCGGGCGAGTCGACCTGGTGGGTGCGCAGCGGCAGGCCGGCCCGCGGGGAGTCCGCGGCGACGGGGTCGACGACGCTGCCGTCCGGCGCGACGAGCTCGGAGGCGACGCCCGCCGGCGCCATCACGACGACGCCCAGCCGCGTGCCGTTGGAGACCGGGATGTCGAGGCCGGCGCTGCCGCCCGCGGGCACGGTCACCGTCCCGCCGGCCACGCCCTGGACGTCCGGCGCCGGCTCAGCAGCGTCGGCGGCCGTGGCCGTGGCCGTCACCGCCCCCGCGCGCCGCCCGCTTCCCGGCGGGTGCTTGGGGTCGTACTGCCAGAAGTTGTGGCGCGCGTCGGGGTCGAGCGCCAGCCGCTTGTTGACCCAGCCGCCCGGGGCGTAGAGCTCGGGCCCGTCGGTCATGTGGACGTGGTCGACCCCCGTCTCGGCGAAGTCGGTGAGCAGCCACTGCGCGCTGTGGACGTCGACCACGCCGTCGCCGCGGATGTTCGTCAGGCACGTCCCCTCGAAGAGGTCCCCGGCGAGGATCGAGGGCTCGACGCCGCGGAAGTTGCGGATCGACGCGTTGAACGGGCCGTCGACGTACTCCGGGCGCAGCTGCAGCGTCGGGGTGCCGCGGACGCCGCCGTTGGCCATCAGGTCCGCGCAGTGCGAGCCGCGGTTGGGCGTCCCGAGCATCAGCAGCTTGCCGATCACCGCGTGGTAGTCGGACTGCTGCGGCATCAGCTCCTGGATGTAGTAGCGGGAGATCAGGCCGCCCATCGAGTGCGCCAGCACGTCCACGTGCGCCGCCTCGGTGTCGTCGCGCAGCGCGCGGACGTAGCGCGCCATCTCGCCCGCGTTGGTCTTGATCGGGAAGCCCCAGAACGGGTTGGTGTTCATCTCGCCCGGATAGCGGCCGTCGCCCACCGCGTAGCCCTGGCCGGCCAGCAGCGGGTGGACCTTGCCGAGCAGGCCCTTGGGCGTGTCCCAGCCGGAGGCGTCGGCCTTCCAGCCGTGGACCATGACGACCGGCCGCGGCCGGACCTTGATCGGCGTGAAGGCGCCGCCCAGCGGCGTGCGCAGCTCGATCTCGCGGTCCGAGAGCGGCTTGCCCTTCTCGTAGGCGAAGCCCGCCGTGTCCCACTGCAGCACGAGCGTCGTCGTCGAGTTCGCCGGGAAGGTGACGACCTGCTTGCCCTCCAGCGGGGTCATCACGACGCGCCCCGACTTGCGCTCGCGCCACTCGATCAGCGTCGGGTACGCGTAGTCGGAGCGGTTCTGGACCTTCGCGGTGACGTAGACCTTGTTGCCGTCGATCGTCCCGGCGCTCGGCACGGTGGTGACGTCCCCGCTCGGGAAGTTCTGGTGCTCGACGGTCATCGCGGTGACGCAGAGGACGCACTCGAGCGTGACCTTGCCCGAGCCGCTGTACTGCCAGGTGCACGGCTTGCTCGAGGCCCCCGTCGAGCAGTCGCTCGAAGGCTGCTGGAACGCGATCGCCTGGGTGCGGACCGGGCCGACCGTCGGCTTCGTCCCGACCTTGAACGGCGTCACGGCGTCCCGGAAGATCGCGTCGGCGACGTCGGAGTAGGCGTCGGTGACGTCCCCCGACGAGCAGCTCGACCCGGGCTTCCAGGCGATGGACCCGAGCGGATCGACGGACACCGGCCGCCCCGGCTCGCTCAGCGGCGGCGCGAGCCCGCCGGGGTCGAAGGTGTCCTTGCCGCTCAGCGAGCAGTTGACCGGCGTGGCCCACTTCCAGACCTTCTTGTCGGGATCCCAGTGCTCGTGCTGGCTCATGGTCGAGCCGTTCGCCGCTCCCGAGTGGCTGTCGGCGTGGTCCTGCCACCAGTGCTCGCCGACCACGCCGACCTGGCCGATGGTGTCCGCGTAGAGGTCCTCGGCGATGTAGGACGACTTCCAGCGGGCGGTGATCGACGTCTCCCGGCGCCGCGAGTGCGGCGGATCGGCGGTCAGAGAGCCCGAGGCGGTGCCCTCGGAGGTGATCCGTCCACCCCACAGCACCTGGGTGAAGTCGGCGGCCGGGGCGGCGGCCGGGACGGACAGACAGATCAGGGCGGCGAGCGCCGCGAGCAGCACGCGTGGGGTCACAGGAGGGTCTCCTCGGGAGTCGGGATCAAGGCGGCGAGCAGCGCCTCGGCCGCGCGGGCCGGGCGGTACTCGACGAGCACGCGGGCCAGCCCGGCGCCCGCGTTGCGCCACTGCCGGCGGCGGCCGGCGTCGAGGCGGACGATCTCGCCGGCGTCGAGCAGGCGCTCGACGCCGTCGACGGTCAGCGCCACACGTCCGCAGAGGACCTCGAGCGACTCCCGCTGCTCGGGGTCATGCCCGCCGGGGCCCACCGCGCCCGGGGGCAGCAGCAGCTCGGCGAGCACGTACGCGCCGCCGGTCTCGGCGGCGCCCGCGTGGACGTGGACGGACGGGGGGATCATCCCCGGCCACACTGGCGACCGGCGACGGATCGCGCATCGGGGGGTTCCCCAACGTTCGGCCGTGCGCTACGCGGCCTGCGGGCTGGCGTCGCCCGCCAGCGCGGCGGCGAGCTGCGTCCGGCCGCGGATGTCCAGCTTGCGGTAGATCGAGCCGAGGTGGTGCTCGATCGTCTTCGGGCTGAGGAACAGCGCGGCGGCGACCTCCCGGTTGGTCGCGCCTTCCGCGACGCGCAGGGCGATCTGCAGCTCCTGCGCGGTCAGCTCGTCGGTGGCCGCGCGCGCCGCGCCGGGCGCCGCCGTTCCGGCCGGGCCGCCGGTCGCGCGCAGCTCCGCGCGGGCCCGCTCGGCCCACGGCTGCGCGCCGAGGCGCTCGAAGGCGGCCATCGCGCCGCGCAGCGGCCAGCGGGCGTCGGTGCGGCGGCGGGCCCGGCGCAGGCGCTCGCCGTACAGCAGGCGCGTGCGCGCGGTCTCGAACGGCTGCCGCGTCGCCTCGTGGAGCGCGAGCGCGCGCTCGAAGTGCGCCTCGTAGGCGTCGTCCGGCGCCATCAGCCCGCGCAGCCGCTCGACGGCGGCCCGCGTGCCCGTGTGCATCGGACGGTCGGCGCGGCGCGCGAGCTCGGCGAGGCGCCCGCGCGCCTCGTCCTCGCGGCCGGTCCGCCACAGCGCCTCGACGAGGTCGGGACCCCAGCGGACGGTCTCCGGCTCGTCGGCCTCGGTCTGGCCGAAGGCGCGCTCGGCCCCGAGCAGCGGCTCGACCGCCTCCTCGTGGCGGCCGCGGCCGAGCTCGAGCAGCCCGAGCGCGCCGTAGCCGTAGAGCGCCACCGCCGCACCGCCCTGGGCTTCGGCGAGGGCTACTCCGCGGGCGGCGTGCTCGCGGGCGTCGGCGTCGTGGCCGAGCGCCGCCTCCACCTCGGCCAGCGCCCCGAGCGCGTGGCCGAGCAGGCTCTCCTGGCCGGTCTCGTGCCCGAGGCGCACCGCCTCGGCTCCCGAGGCCAGCGCCGACGGCCAGCGCCCGAGCCGGAAGTCCAGGTGGCAGCGGGCGGCGAGCGGGTAGACCAGCGCCCCCGCCGCGCTGTTCTCGCGCAGGATGGCCACCTGGCGGTCGAGGATGGCCTCGGCGCGCTCGAAGCGCTCGACCCACAGGGAGGAGTGCGCGGCCATGCCGACGAGCTCGGCGGGGACCGACATCAGCAGCGGGCCGTCGAGCAGCGGCGCCAGCTCCTCGAGCAGCGCGTCGCCCGCCTCGCTCTGACCCAGTGCGAGCTGGGCTTCGGCGATCAGCAACGTGGCCAGCAGGGCGATCGGCGGCGCCGCCTCGCCGGCCAGGTCGCGTGCGCGGCCGGCCATCTCCACCATCGCGCCCATGGTCCCGCTGACCATGTGGGCGAGGGCGGACTCCAGCATGAAGGTCGCCGCCCGGACCGGATCGGCGGTCTCGACGCGCTCGGCCTCGCGGATCAGCGCCTGCCCGGCCCGGTGCACCTCGCCGAGCCGCAGGCGGGTGCGGGCCGCCAGCGCGCGCAGGTCCGCCTGCAGCAGCGGGTCGCCCGTGAAGCCGACGGCGCGGTCGGCCAGCTCGACGGCGCGCCCGGCCTCCCCGGCCACGGCGCTGGCCCCGGCCGCCTCGAGCATCCGCCGCGCCCGCGCCTCCTCGTCGGGCTCGAGCTCCGCGGCGCGCGCGAAGCCGCGCGCGGCGATCGCGAAGGCGCCCCGCGACCGCGCCTCCCCGGCGGCGCGCGCGACGTCGGCCGAGACGGCGGCGTCCGGCGTCAGCGTGGCGGCGGCGAGGTGGAACGCCCGCGCCGCCCCGCCCGCCGGCAGCGCCGCGGCCAGCGCCTGGTGCGCCGCGCGGCGCTCGGCCGGCGCGGCCGCATGGAAGGCGGTCGCGCGGATGAGCGGGTGCGAGAACTCCAGCGCGCCGCCGGCGGTCGTCAGCAATCCGGCGGCCTCGGCCTCCTCGAGAACGCCGGCCGCGTCGAGCCCCGTGCCGGCGAGGGCGGCGGCGACCACGTCGGCGCGGCCCGACTCCTCGCAGGCGGCGACCGCCAGCGCGCGGCGCGCGCCGTCCGACAGGCGCTCGATCCGCCCCCGGAACGCCCGCACGAGCGTCTCGCCCGGGAGGAGCGGCTCCTGAACCGGCGCGCGGCCCTCGCGCTGCTCCGGCGTGAGCGCGCGGGCCAGCTCCCCCAGCGCCAGGGGATTGCCGGCCGCCGCGGCCAGCAGCGTCTCGCGGACGCCCGGCGTCAGATCGGGCGCGCGGTCGGCGAGGACGGCGCGGGCGGCCGCGTCGTCGAGCGGGTGCACCGGCATCCGCTCGAGGCCGGTCGCGCGGGCGTCGAAGCCCTCGCCGTCGCGGGCGGCGAGCAGGACCGCGACGCCCTCCGCGTCCAGGCGCCGGGCGGCGAACAGCAGCGCCTCGCGGGAGCCCGCATCGAGCCACTGAACGTCGTCGACCGTGACGAGCAGCGGCCCGCGCTCGGCCGCCGCCCCGAGCAGGCTGAGCACGCCGGCGGCGATCGCGAACGGATCCCCCACCGGCGCGTCCTCGAGGGCGAGCGCGCCGCCGAGCGCGCGCGCCTGGACCGGCGGCAGCTCGGCGCGCAGCCCCAGCACGGGCCCGAGCAGGTCGGCGAGCCCGGCGAACGGCAGGTGCATCTCGCTCTCGATGCCGCGGGCGCGCAGGACCTCGAGCCCACGCGCGGAGGCGGCCGCGTCGCGCAGCAGCGCCGACTTGCCCACGCCGACCGGCCCATGCACCAGCAGCACGGAGCTGCGACCGCCGCGGGCGTCCTCCAGCATCCGTGCCAGCACCGCGCGTTCCTGCTCCCGGCCGACCAGCATCTGACGGCCGGGAGTATGGCGAACGGACGGCGTTCGCCGCCTGACCTAGCGGACGCCGGCGCCCGCCCAGGCCGCGGCGACCGCGCTCTCCTGCGCGCTGCCGGCGCCGTACAGGTCGCGCGCCGCGTTCAGCGCCGCGGTGCGGGCGCCGGCGTAGGTGGTGCTCGAGGTCATGTACACGGTGAGCGCCCGGTACCAGATCGCCCCGGCGGCGTCGTTGCCGATGCCGGTCACCGCACCCGCCCCGCAAGTCGGGCTGCCGTTCGCCGCGTAGGCGGTCGGCGCCGAGCCCTGGGCCAGCAGGTAGAAGAAGTGGTTGGCCGGGCCCGAGGAGTAGTGGACGTTGAGGCTGCCGACGCCCGCGTACCAGCAGTCCTTGGACGCCCCGTCCAGGCTCGGCTGGTACATGTAGCGCAGCGCCTTGGCCTCGCCCGGGTTGGAGCGGTAGAGCTTCTCGCCGATCTTGTAGTCGCCCGCGTCGCGCGTGTTGCCGGCGTAGAACTCGACCAGCGTCCCGAAGATGTCCGACGTCGCCTCGTTGAGGCCGCCGGACTCGCCCGAGTAGACGAGGTCGGCGGTGCGCGACGTCACGCCGTGGCTCATCTCGTGGCCCGCGACGTCGAGCGAGTCGAACGGGTGGTAGGTCGTCCCGTCGCCGTCGCCGTAGGTCATGCAGAAGCAGGAGTCCGACCACGAGGCGTTGTTGTAGCTGCGGCTGTAGTGGACGCGGTTGTACGAGCCCTTGCCGTCGTTGCCGATGCCCGAGCGGTTGTGGACCGCCTTGTAGTAGTCCCACGTGACCGCGGTGCCGTACTGCGCGTCGACCGCGGTGCTCGCGCGATCGGACAGCAGGCCGGTGCCCCAGGCGTTGTCGGCGTCGGTGAAGGTCGTGCAGCGGCTCTGCTGCTTGTTGCCCATGTCGCACGTGTACTGGCCGCCGCGCGACGGGTCGGTGAGCGAGAAGCCGCCGCCGATCGCCGTCGTCTCGAGCGCCACCGGGCCGTTGAAGAAGCCGTTGCCGGTGCCGCCGACGTGCTTGACGTCGTCGAAGCGGTCGAGCTCTGCGCCCGTGGCGGCGTCGAGGATGACGTGCAGCTCGGAGTCCTCGCCCACGCGCAGCGTGTCCCAGGCGAGCCGGGGCGCGCCGGAGCGCGCGTAGACGAGCAGCGTCGCGCGATCCGCGCCGGCGCGGCGGCGGGCCTCGCCGGCGGAGAGCTGCGGGCGGGTGGAGAGGTCGAGGTCGTCGTCGAGCGTCTGCGAGAAGCCCGCGCCGGCATGGGCGACGAGGTCGCCGCCGAGGACCGGGAGCCCGGCGTAGGTGCGGTCGAAGCGCACGTGCGACTGGCCGTCGCGGTCGACCACGACATCGCGGGCGACGAGCGCCTGGTTGGGACCGAAGTGCGTCCGCGCGGCGTCGGCCCGCACCGCTTCCCGCGCCCGGTCGACCGCCGGCCCGGTGGGCGCCGCCGCCGCGGGCTGCGCCGCCGCGGCCGCCCCGAGCGCCACGGCGACCAGCGCGCCGATCCCCAGCTTCCCCGTCATCCCCTGCCTCCGATACCAGTCCGGCGCGGCCCCCGCGACCGCGCGAGCGGCGCAGTGTGGCGCGGGCCGCGCCGGACGACAACCCCTCGCCGTCAGCGACCCAGCGCGGTCCCGAAGGCGTCGCCCGTCTCGGCGGTGTCGGTCACGTCGGTGGTGCTCTGGGAGAGGATCTGGCTGTCGCTCGCCCTCGGTCCGCTGCTCGAGCCCGGGACGCGCTGCACGATGCCCGCGCCCTTGACCGACCCGACGGACTCGTCCGGCACGCCGATGACCAGGTCGTCCTCGGCGGAGTCGCCGAAGTCGGCGGCCGCCAGCGAGGCGCCGAAGTGATCGCCCGGCTCGGCGTCCTCGCCGATGTAGGCGGTCGCCTGGCTCAGCGACTTCGTGCCGGGGGTGGTCGGCGGGCCGCTCGTGCCGCCGCCGGGGACGATGACGACGAACCCGGCGTCGGCGGCCGTGCCGACGTCCTCGCCCGGCACGCCGATGGCGAGCTCGCCGGACGCGGCGCCCCACAGGTTGCCGACGGCCAGCGCGGCGCCGAAGTGGTCGCCGGCCTCCGACGCGTCGGGGACGTAGGCGGTGTCCTGCTCCCAGAACTTCGAGCCGGTCGTGGTGAGCAGCGCGCCGCTCGCGCCCATGAGCATCTCGACGGCGCCGGCGTCGGCGGTCTCGAGGTCCTCGTCGGGCACGCCGATGGCCAGCTCCGCCGAGGCCGAGCCGCCGAGGTCGCCCGCCGCGAGCGAGGCCCCGAAGTGGTCGTCGGCTTCCGCGCTGTCGCCCACGTACGCCGTGTCCTGGTGCACCAGCTTGGAGCGGCTCGCGTTGACCAGGGTCCCGGCCGCGCCGGCGATCACGTGCACCGCCCCGGCCTGCGCCACCGACCCGACGCTCTCGCCGGGGGAGGCGACCGCCAGATCGGCCTTGCCGTCGCCGTCGTAGTCGCCGAGCGCCAGCGCGGCGCCGAACGCGTCCCCGGCCTCGGGATCCTCGGTGACGTAGGCCGTCGCCTGGGAGAGGAACCGGTTGCCGGTCGTGACCGGACCCGTGGCGCCGCCGGCCATCAGCTGAACCGCTCCGGCGTCGGCGGCGCTGCCGACGTCCTCGCCGGGGACGCCGATGACCAGCTCGGCCTTGCCGTCGCCGGTGGTGTCGCCCGTGGCCAGCGTCGCGCCGAAGGCGTCGCCCGCCTCGCCGGGGTCCGACGTGGTCGCCGTGCTCTGGGTCCACAGCCGCTGACCCGTGGCGCTCAGCCCCGTGGCGCTGCCCAGCAGCACCTCGACCGCGCCCGCGTCGGTCACCGTGCCGACGTCCTCGCCGGGCACGCCGACGGCGAGGTCGGACTTGCCGTCGCCGTTGAAGTCGCCGACGGCGAGCGACGCGCCGAAGCGGTCGCCGGCCTCGTTCGAGTCGTCGATGCCGGTGACGTTCTGGTTCACGAACCAGCTGCGGGCGCCGCTCAGGCCCGTCGCCGTCCCGTAGAGCACGTGGACCGCGCCGACGTCGGCGACGAAGGAGAGGTCCTCACCGGGGACGCCGACCGCGAGGTCGTCGTAGCCGTCCCCGTCGAAGTCGCCGCGCACGCTCGTGCTGGCCGACCAGCCGGCCTGATCGGTGGCGCGGGCCGGCGGCGGGGGCGGCGGCGGCGTCCCGACGACGCGCCACGAGCGCTCGGCCGGCGTGGCGTCCGTGTTGCCGGCGGTGTCGGTGGCGCGCACCTCGAGCTTGTAGGCGGCCTGCGCGAGCCCGGAGTACTGCTTGGGCGAGACGCAGCCCGACTCCCAGCTCCCGGCGACGCCGTTCGTGGTCAGCCGGCACTCGTAGGTGTCACCGGTGGTGCTGCTGCTGAAGCCGAACGACGCGCTCGTCTCGGTGGTGTCGCCGGACGGGCCCGAGAAGATCTCGGTGTCGGGCGGCGTCTGGTCGATGTACCACTGGTAGCTCGCCGCCGCCGGGTCGACGTTGCCGGCCGCGTCCTTCGCCCGGACGTTGAAGTACTGCCACGCGTTGGGCGTCAGGCCGCTGTAGGTGATCCCGGCCACCGGGCAGGCGGTGTAGGTCACGCCCTGGTCGCGCGAGCACTCGTAGCTCACGCCGGACTCGTCGCTGGAGTACGTGAAGGTCGCCGAGGTCTCCTTGGTGACGTTGGCCGGCTTGGCGACGATCGACGTGTCGGGCGCCTGCAGGTCGACGACCCAGGAGTAGTGCGCGGGTGCAGGGTCCTTGCCGCCGATCGGGTTGACCGCGCGGACCCAGAAGTCCTTCGTCCCGTGGGTCGTGTAGCCGCCGAAGGTCTGGCCGGAGGAGCACGCCGAGTAGTTCACGCCGTTGTCGATGGAGCACTCGAACGTCGAATCCGGCTGCGAGCTCGTGAAGGAGAAGGTGGCGGTGCTCGACCGCGTGGAGGCGGGCGGGCCGCTGGTGATCGTCGTGTCGGGCTTGAGGCCGGAGACGGCGAGCAGCGACTTGTAGACGTTCAGCCGCCGGCCGGTCGTGGTCGGCCGCGCGCCCCACGTCGAGGGAAGCGGGTCACCGCGCTGCAGCAGCGCGTCGCGGATCTCGGCCACCGTCGCGCTCGGCTTCTGGGAGAAGAGCAGCGCGGCGGCGCCGGCGACGTGCGGCGTGGCCATCGAGGTGCCCTGGATGCCGTTGATGTGATTGCCCGACGTGTAGTTCGCGCACTTCACGGCGACGTCATCGATGTACGCGCCGTCGAGGGAGTAGTTGGATGCGGCGGAGTTGTCGCCGTCCGTCTGCAGGCGGTAGCGCAGCCAGAACTCCGAGCTGCTCGCGTAGCTGGAAATGTCGAAGTCCCTCCCGAGCGACGTCTCGAAGTTGGTCGCGCCGACCGCGGGGGTGATGCTCTCGAGCGTGTCCCAGGCGCCGCCGCCGCGGGACACCTCGACGTGGAGGTAGTCGCCGTTGGGCTCGGCCTGCAGCGTCCCGTTCATGCTCAGGCCGCAGTCGGAGAGACCGCCGAGGTTCACGGAGGTGTGCTGCGCCCAGGAGTTCGTGTTGTGGGCGTAGCTGCCGGCGCCGTCCTGCATCGACCAGGTCCCCTCGTCGGTCCAGTTGAGGTCGCCGTTGTCGTCCCAGTGGTTGTTCGTGCCGCCGGTGCTCCAGCGGGTCGACCAGCCCGACGTCTCGAAGGTGTCCTTGTAGAACTGGACGACGTGCGGCCAGGTGCTCCAGATCTCGGTGCCCGGAGCGGCGATGTCGACGGAGGTCGCGCCCCAGTTCGAGAAGTCCGCGGGGTCGTCGTTCTGGTCGGACGCCGCCACGCAGATCAGGTTCGACCGCGTGACGTTGCAGGGATACGTCGGGATCGCTTCGTTGTTCTGCGTGTCGTTCCCGGCCGCGACGACGTAGAGCACGTTCGGGTTGTCGCGCACGACGGCGTCGTACATCGCGCTGGCGCCCGGCCCGCCGAGGCTGGCGTTGGCGACCTTGGCGCCCCAGTTGCCCGCGAGCTGGAACGCGTCGATGATCTTCTGATCGGTCGTGTAGCCGTCGGCGCCGAAGACCTTGAAGGGGTACAGCGTCACGTCCTGGGCCACGCCGGTCGTCCCGAACCCGTTGTTGCCCTCCGCGCCGATGGTGCCGGCGACGTGCGTGCCGTGGCCTTCGAGATCCTCCGGGTGACTGTCGCCATGCACGAAGTCCCAGCCCGACCCGATGTTGTCGTTCAGATCGGAGTGGTTCTCTTTGATCCCCGTGTCGATGACCGCCACGGCGATCGACGACGAGCCGCGCTGGATGTCCCATGCCTCGGGCGCGTCGATGTCGGCATCGGCCTTGGCGACGCCGACCCCGTCGACCTTCTGGCCGGTGTTGTGCAGGCCCCACATCCTGGCCCAGTCGCCGTCGTTCGGGATGAAGGAGTTCAGATAGCGGTAGTAGTTGGGCTCCGCGATCTCGACGTCAGGATCTTTGCGCAGCGCCTCGACCGCGTCCCGGACCGACTGGCCGTCGGTGACCTCGACGAGCTCGGAGCGCTTGACGCGCATCTTGCGCTTGAGCTTGACCTTGCCCGCCCGCCGGGATGCGCCGCGTTTGTCGCTGTCGGTGTCGGGCTTGTACCGGACGATCACCTCGCCCGGCTCGTACCGAGGACCCGTCGGCGGCGTCGCGCGCACACCCGGCCCGAAAGGGGAACTCGGCGCGGGAAGCGCCGGCTTCTGGCCGGCGGCGGTTCCCGTGAAGGTGGCGAGAAGGAGAGCGGCGAGAAGCGCGGCGGGCGCGGCGAGACGGGTCATGGCTCCCTACGAACGTCCCACCGCCCACTTTTTTTGACCTCGGTGGCGCGTTGGCCCGTATCAGGGGAGCTACCTGTCAGTAGGCGAACCTTCGAGAAGGCGGATGACGCGCATGGTGCACGGTGTCTCAGTGGTGTGGCTCCCGGTGACCGACATGGGGAGGGCCGTCGAGTTCTACGGCGAGACCCTCGGCATGGACGTCGAGCAGCAGGAGTCCGAGTGGGCGCAGCTGCGCGCGGGCGAGCTGCGGATCGGCCTCAACGCGCGCGACGAGGAGTCGCCCGGCGGCGACGGCGGCGCGGTGATCGCGTTCTCGCCCGAGGGCGGGATCGACGGCGCGGTCGAGGAGCTCGAGGGCAAGGGCGTCGGGTTCGCGGGTGGCGTCAGCGACCACCAGTGGGGCCGGATCGCCACCTTCAAGGACCCCGACGGCAACGACCTCCAGCTCTACGAGCCGCCGAGCTCCTAGCCGCTGTCGCGGGAGGACAGGCGGTCGCGCCCTTCGGCGACGATCCGCTCGGCCTCCTCGCGGCCGTACCAGCCGTCGACGACGACCTCCTTGCCCTCGGGCTGCTTGTAGATCGAGAAGAAGTGCTCGATCTCCGTGCGCAGCTGGGGCGGGAGGTCCTCGAGCTCCTCCAGGGCACTCCAGTTCGGGTCGTTCTCGGGGACGCAGAGGATCTTGTCGTCCTGCCCCTTGTCGTCGCTCATCCGGAAGACGGCGATCGCGCGGACCTGGATCCGGCAGCCGGGGAACGTCGGCTCGGAGACGCACACCATGGCGTCGACGGGGTCGCCGTCCTCCCCGCAGGTCTCCGTGATGAAGCCGTAGTCGGTGGGATAGACGACCGAGGAGAACAGGAAGCGGTCGAGCTTGATCGCCTGCAGCTGCTCGTCCCACTCGTACTTGTTGCGCGAGCCCTTCGGGATCTCGACGAAGCAGAGCACGGCGTCCTCAGAGCACCCAGAACGCGACGACCGCGTACTGCAGGGCGGCGGCGATCACCACGAGCAGGTGGAAGATCTCGTGGTAGCCGAAGACCGCCGGGACCGGGTCCGGGCGCCGCGTCGCGTAGACCAGCGCTCCGATCGTGTACAGCACGCCGCCGGCCGCGACGAGGACCGTCGGCGTGACGCCGATCGCGCCGACCATCTGCGGCAGGGCGACGACGGCGACCCAGCCCAGGACCACGTAGACGAGGGCGGAGAGCCACTTGGGCGCGTCGACCCACACGAGCTGCAGCACGATCCCGCCGGCCGCGCCGCCCCACACGGCGATGAGGATCGTGGTCGCGAGCGTGCCGTCCAGCGCCAGCAGGGCGAACGGCGTGTACGTGCCGGCGATCAGCACGAAGATCATCGCGTGGTCGAGCCGGCGCATCCAGCGGCGGGCGCCCTCGCGCGACCAGTTGACGCGGTGGTACAGCGCGCTCGTGCCCAGCAGGGCCGCGACGCTGCCCGCGTAGACGGCGGCCGCGACGGTCTCGCGGGCACCCGACGCGGCGACGACGAGGACCAGGCCGAGCCCCAGCGACGCCACGAAGGCCCACTGGTGCAGCACGCCCCGCAGGCGCGGCTTGACGAGCGGCGTGTCGGTGACCATGGGCATCGAGCCTACCCGCGGTCGCGGTTCAGCGCACCGCGCACGAGCTGGCCGGCCGTCAGCAGCATGATCGCGGCGAAGCCCAGCTCGAGCGCGCGCTCGGGCAGCGCGTTGGACAGCGCCACGCCGCCCGCCGCGCCGCCGGCGGCCAGGACGCCCACGAGCAGCCCCTCGCGCGGGCGCAGGTTGCCGTAGCGGTGCTGCTGGACCGCGCCGGCGATCGACACGGGGATGATCGCCAGCAGCGACGTCGCCTGCGCTTCGAGCTGCGAGAGCCCGAGGAACAGCACCAGCCCGGGCACGAAGATCACGCCGCCGCCGACGCCGAGCATCCCCGCCACCAGACCGGCGACGACCCCGATGCCGATCGCCGCGACGACGTCCATCAGCCGGCGATCAGGGAGACGGCGGCGACGACCAGCAGCCCGGCGAAGCCCAGCGAGAGCGCGCGCTGGGGGATGCGCTGCTGCAGCCAGGTCCCCGCGAGCACGCCGCCCACGGCGGGCACGCCGACGAGCAGCCCCTCCGTCACCCGCACGTTCCCGTACCCCGCCTGCAGCGCGGCGGCGACGACCGAGATGCCGCAGATCGCGGCCAGCGACGTGCCGGTCGCCTCGCGCTCCCCGTAGCCGAGCCACAGGATCAGCAGCGGGACGATGACCGTGCCGCCGCCGACGCCGAACAGGCCGGAGAAGACCCCCGCCGCCGTGCCGACGGCGGCGAGCTGGGGGATCCGGCGCATCGCCGGGCATACTACGGGCGTGCCGCCGTCCGCAACGCTCGAGGAATTCCTGCGCCCGCTGAAGGCGGACCCCGCCCGGTCGGCCATCCTCCTGGACATCGACGGCGTGCTCGCGCCGATCGTCCAGCACCCCGACGACGCGCACGTGCCGGAGACCACCCGGCGGCCGCTGATCGAGGTCGCCAAGCGCTACGGCGTCGTCGCGTGCGTGTCGGGCCGGCGGGCGTCGGACGCGCGCCGCGTGGTCTCGCTCGGCTCGATCGCCTACCTCGGCTCCCACGGCTCGGAGATCCTGCGGCCGGGGACCATCGCGCCCGAGGTCGACCCCGAGCTGCAGGCCTGGTCGCGGCGCATCCAGGACTTCACGCAGGCGGCGTTCTCCGAGGAGCTGCGGCGGCTGCGCGTGCGGCTGGAGGACAAGGAGGCGATCGCCGCCCTGCACTGGCGCGGCGCGCCCGACGAGGACGACGCCGAGGCGGCGGTGGCCGACGTGGCGCGCGACGCCGAGGCGGCCGGCTACGTCACCCACTGGGGCAAGAAGGTGCTGGAGATCCGGCCGCCGGTGCGGATCGACAAGGGCGCCGGGATCATCAAGCTGCTGCACGACACGGACCTCGCGGCCGCCGTCTACGTCGGCGACGACGCCACCGACCTCGACGCGTTCCGCGGGCTCGGCGAGCTCGTGTCGATGGGCCGGCTCGCGACGGCGCTGCGCGTCGGCGTCGCCTCCGAGGAGGGGCCGACCGCGCTGAGCGAGCAGGCGGACCTCATGGTCGACGGGACCGCGGGCGTCCGGCTCATGCTCCAGGCCCTGCTGTAGGGCCTTGCGCTTCGTCGAGTTCCTGAAGACCACCGTGCTGCTCTCGGCGGGGGCGGCCACGCTGCTGGGGACGGTGACCGTGCTGGGCGCGAGCCGCGAGCCCGACCCCGTGCTGATCTGGGTCAGCGCCGTGTGGTGGCTGCTGGCCACGATCCAGGGCGCGTCGCTGGGCCGGCGCACCGGCCCCAATCCAGCGATCGCGCGACTGCTGGCCGGCGCGCGGTCGACGACGATGCTGCCCGAGCTGCAGCCGGCGCGCACGCTGCTCAACCGGCTGTGGTCGCTGCTGCTGTTCACGCTCCTCGGCGGCGTGGGCGGGATCTTCGCCCCCGAGGTCGCGGCGATCGCCACCGGCTTCGCGATCCTGTGGCCGCTCTCGATGCGCCGGCAGGAGCAGGCGGTCGCGGCGATCGAGGAGCGCGACGCGGTGCGCTTCTACGTCGAGCGCACCTCGCCGCTGCGGGCGATCCAGCTGATCCGCACGCCCGGGTTCGGCGGCGACTTCCTCGCCGTGAACGGCCGGACTTGAGCGACCGTCCCCGCCCCGACGTCCTCCTCGTCTCGCTCGGCACGACGGCCGGCCTGCGCGAGGCCGACGCGGAGCTGGCGGCGTCCTTGCGGCGGGCCGGCGCGGCGGTGGCCGTGGCGCGCGCGGGGCGGCCGCGCGAGGTGCGGACGTTCGCGCTGACCGACCTCTCGCTGGCCCTGAGCGCTCGACGGGCGGCGGTGCGCGCACTGGCGGCCTGCTCGCCGCGGTCGGTCGTCTACTCGTCGACGACCGCGGCGCTGCTGGCGCCGGTCCCGGGGGCGGTCCGCTTCGATGCGCCGTCGGCCGCCAACCGCCCCGGGCGCCACGGGCTCTGGCAGCGTCCGCGCGAGCGCGCGGTGCTGGCCGCCGCGCCCCTCCTCGTGCCGTGGTCCGCCGAGGCGCTGGCCGAGGCGGCGGTCCCCGCGGGCGTCGCGGCGGTGGTCGTGCCGGTCCCGGTCGAGCCGTCGGGGCCGCCCGGCGCGCGCGACGTCGCCGCGATCACCTACGGCGCCAACCCCGCCAAGAAGGGCGTCGACCGCGTCCTGGCGGCCTGGAGCGCGGTCCGTCGGGAGGGCGAGGAGCTGCTGGTGGCCGGCCTCGACGGGCCGGACGCGCCGGGCGTCCGCCACCTCGGCGCGATCCCGCACGGCGAGTACCGAGCGCTGCTGCGCCGCGCGCGCGTGTTCGTCACGGCGCCCCGGCGCGAGGACCACGGGATCGCCCAGCTCGAGGCCCTGGCCGACGGCTGCGCGCTCGTGACCTGGCCGTCGCCCGGCCCGTACGCCGCGCTGCCGCTCGCCCGCGCGCTGGACCCGCGGCTCGTGACCGAGGACCTCGGCGCCGCGCTGCGCGCCGCGCTCGACGCTCCGGCGCCCGGCTACGCGGAGCGCGCCGCCGCGCTGCTGGCGCCGTGGCGGCGGGAGGCGATCGACGCGGTCGTCCGCGACGAGCTGCTGCCACGCTTGACAGGCAAGGAACGACACGATCTGAGGACGGAGCCGGTGGAGCGCCTCGCCGAACGCTGGGTGGCCCGCCGTCCGCCTCCGGAGGCACCATGAAGATCACGCTGACCAGCGTCCTCGTCGACGACCAGGCCAAGGCCCTGCGCTTCTACACGGAGGTGCTCGGCTTCGCGCCCAAGCACGACGTCCCGCTCGGCGGCGAGCACCGCTGGCTGACCGTCGTCTCCCCCGCCGCGCCCGACGGCCCCGAGCTCCTGCTGGAGCCCGACGCGCACCCCGCCGCGCGCCCGTTCAAGGCGGCGCTGGTCGCCGACGGCATCCCGTACACCTCGTTCGCGGTCGACGACGTGGGGGCCGAGTACGACCGGCTGACCGCGCTGGGCGTGCGCTTCACGCAGCCCCCGACCGCGATGGGGCCCGTGACCACCGCCGTGCTCGACGACACCTGCGGCAACCTGATCCAGATCGCTGCGCAGGGGTGAGCTCGTCGGCGTGGGACCGCCGACGAACGGCATCATCGAGGGAAAGCGGGGTGGAGCGACGTCCGGATCCGCGTGCGTCGAGTCGGGGGGTCCATGGCCCCCTCAGGCGACACACGCCGCGATCGACGCGGTTCGAGTCGTCTGAAGGGGTCCGCACCCTGACAGCGCCTCACTGCTCGCCTCCCTCACCCGGCGCCGTCTCCGCCCGCCCGGCCAGCCACGCCCGCGCCACCCGCTTCGGCGCCCGCGCCAGCCACGCCTCGGCCACCAGCTCCTCCAGCTCCTCCACGCCGATCCGATCGAGCCGCACGAGCACCGCGGGGAAGCCGTCGAAGTGCGGCGTCGTGAAGTAGACGGAGGGGTCCGAGGCCAGCAGCGCGTCCTTGGCGCCGAGGTGCTCGACGCGCGCGCCGAGGATCGGCCCGTCGGGTGCGGCGCTGCCGAGCGCCTCGAGGTCGCCGGGCCGCAGCGGCCGCTCCCACACGAACGCCTTGCCCTTCACGAGCCACGCCCGCCGCCCGTACGACGTCCCGTCGCTCGTCTCGGGGAGCGCAAGCGAGAGGCGCGCGACATCGTCCCAGGTGGCCACCGGTCAAGCCTATGCGGCCCCCCGCCCGGCCGAGCCGGCTCATAGCCGGCTCAGCCACTCGAGCGGGAAGGGCGGCTGCGCGAGCGGGCGAACGGCGATGCGCATGAGCATGAGCGCGTTGTCGTCGCCGGCGGTGCGGTTGAGCCGCACCGCTTCGCACGCGCCGCAGCGGTGCACGAGCGCCCACTCGCCGTTGGACCGCGCGTGGACCGCGATCGGCTCCATCGAGCCGTGGCACTCCGCGTCGCGGTCGCCGGGCACGTCGTCGTCGACGTGCCGGCTCCACAGGCAGTTGGGGCAGTGATTTCGGTGGCGCGTGCCGGGGGCGTCGAGCGGGACGTCGAGCCGGCAGTTGCCGCATCGGAAGGTGGTCGGGCCACGGCGCCGGCCACCCGTGCGCTGATCGCGCGACAAGGGGACCTCCTCAGAAGGGTGGGAACGAAAAGGACGCGGCGTCGCGCGAGCGGCCGGGGCTCGGAGGCCCGGCGGCGCGACGTGGCGTTATTCCGTGGCGGCAGTCATACGGCGGCTTCCCCGGGGACTATACGCTCCCGCGATGGGTTACGCCACTGGTGAAGCGCGACAGGACCTGCTCGACGAGATCGCCCAGGCGATCGACCACCTCGGGAAGGCCCTCGCCGACCTCGGCGGCGCCTACGAGCTGCTCGACGAGGCAAGCGCCGACCGGCTCGAGGAGGAGCTGTTCCGACCCGTCCAGCTCGCGTACGGCCGGGCCAAGCGCACGCACGCGAGCTTCGCCGGCCGCTACCGGCTTCCGAGCCGGGCGTTCTCCCAGCCGAGCCCGGGCGCGCCGTCGCACGGCGTCAAGGGCTTCCTCGAGACCGCGGTCGAGGCCGTCGACGACGCCGATCACGTCCTCGTCGACCTCCAGGACTCGATGATGCCCGTCGAGGTCGGCGACCCCGAGCTGCGCGCCGGGCTGGCCGAGATCCGCGAGGCCGTCGATCACACCCGGGCGCGCGCCCGGGAGTTCATGCGCGGCTTCGGCCGCTGAGCGCGCGCTTGCGCAGCGCGGCGAACTCCGGCCACGGGCGCGTGTTGGCCACCTGCTCGCGCGACAGCCAGGCGCGTCGCGCGGTGGCCACGCCGTAGCGCAGCAGCTCGAAGTTGCGCACCGAGTGCGCGTCGGAGTCGATGAGGATCGGGACGCCGGCCGCGGCGGCGGCGCGCGCGTGGACCTCGTTGAGGTCCCGGCGGTCGGGGGCGGCGTTGATCTCCAGCATCGTCCCCGTCCTCGCGGCGGCCTCGATCACCCGCTCCATGTCGAGCGCGTAGGGCGCCCGCGTCTCGATCTTGCGGCCGGTCGGGTGCCCGATCGCGTCGATCCACGGGTGCTCGATGGCGGCGACCATGCGGTCGGTCATCTCGCGCTCGCGCATGCCGAACGAGGTGTGGATCGAGCCGATGACCCAGTCGAGCCGGGCGAGCAGGTCGTCGTCGTAGTCCGGCGAGCCGTCCGGGAGGATGTTGGTCTCCGTCCCGATCAGCAGCTCGATGCCGTCGAGCGACGCGTTCACCTCGCGCACCCGCTCGATCTGGCGCTCGAGCTCGTCGGGCGTGACGTGGTTGCCGAACCCGTGCGACGCGGAGTGGTCGGTGATCGCCAGGTACTCGTAGCCGCGCTCGAGCGCCGCAGCGGCCATCTGCTCGATCGTGGCCCGGCCGTCGGAGGCGACCGTGTGGCAGTGCAGGTCTCCGCGGATGTCGGCGACGGTGACCAGCTCGGGCAGCGTGCCCGCGGCCGCCGCTTCGAGCTCGCCGCGCCCCTCGCGCAGCTCGGGCGGGATCCAGGCCAGCCCGAGCCGGGCGTAGACCTCCTCCTCCGTCGCGCAGCGGGTCGTCTCGCCCGTCGCGTCGTCGAGGATCCCGTACTCCGAGATGTGCAGGCCGCGGCGGACCATCAGCTCGCGCAGCTGCACGTTGTGGGCCTTGGAGCCGGTGAAGTGCTGCATGACGTTGCCGAACTGGTCGGGCTCGACGACCTTGAGGTCGACCTTCAGGCCGGTGTGGAGCACCACGCGCGCCGAGTTCTCGCCCGCGGTGCCGGCGGACTCGACCAGCGGCAGCTCGGTGAGCGCCTGCGTGAGCGCGCGGGGATCGGTGGCCGTGGCGATGACGTCGAGGTCCTTGACCGAGTCGGCGAGCCGGCGCAGCGAGCCGGCCAGCTCCACGCGCTCGGCCGCCGGGTGAGCGCGCAGCGCGCCGACGATCTGCTCGCCCACCCCGAGCGCGCGCGACAGCAGGACGCGGGGCTGCGGCGTGCCGTCGATCCCCGCCTCGAGCACCTCGAGCAGCTTCTCCTCGACCTTGGCGCCGAAGCCGCGCAGCGAGCGCAGCTCGTGGCGCTCGCACGCCGCGCGCAGCGCGTCGAGCGAGTCGATGCCCAGCTCGTCGTACAGGCGGCGGGCGCGCTTGGCGCCGAAGCCGGGCAGGTGGGTGATCGCCACCAGACCGCTGGGGTACTTCGCGCGCAGCTTCTGGGCCGCCGGGATGTCGCCGGTGTCGACGAGGGCGCGAAGCTTCTCGTCGAGGGTCTTGCCGATCCCGGGCAGCTCGGTGGCGCGGCCCTGGCGGGTGAGCTCGCCGACCGAGACGGCGGCGTCGCGAACCGCCTTGGCCGCGTTGCGGTAGGCGATGACGCGGTACTGGACGACGCCGTCGAGCTCGTAGAGGTCGCCGAGCTCGTCGAAGGCGGCGGCGATCTGGGCGTTGGTCAGCTCGGGCACTCGCTTAAGGTACGCGCCTCGTGACCGGCCCCGCCTGGGTGATCATCCCCACCTACGACGAGGCCGAGTGCCTCGCGCCGCTCGTCGCCGCCCTGCGCACGGCGCTGGCCGGCGAGGAGGACTTCCGGATCCTCGTCGTCGACGACGCCTCGCCCGACGGCACCGGCGCGATCGCCGAGGGCCTGGCCCGCGAGGACCCGCGCGTCGCGGTGCTGCACCGGGCGCGCAAGGCCGGGCTGGCGCAGGCCTACGTGGCGGGCTTCACCCGCGCGCTGGCCGAGGGCGCGGGCTACGTGCTCGAGATGGACGCCGACTTCTCCCACGACCCCGCCGACGTCCCGCGCCTGCTGGCGCACGCCCGCGCCGGCGCCGACCTCGTGCTCGGCTCCCGCTACGTCGACGGCGGCGGCGTGCGCAACTGGGGCCTGCGGCGGCGCGTCCTCTCGCGCGGCGGCTGCCTGTACGCCCGCGCGATCCTGCGCGTCCCGGTCCGCGACCTCACCGGCGGGTTCAAGTGCTTCTCGGCCACGGCGCTGCGCGCGATCGACTTCGCCAGCGCCCGCTCGGAGGGCTACGCGTTCCAGGTCGAGCTCACCGATCGGGTGCTGCGGCGCGGCCTGCGCGTGGTCGAGGTGCCGATCGTCTTCCACGAGCGCCGGGAGGGGAGCTCGAAGATGTCGGGCCGGATCGCGGTCGAGGCGGCGTGGCGGGTCCCCCTCCTCCGTCGCTATACTTTCTGAAGCAACCTTCCCACAGGAGCCACCATGGCCGGAACCATCAACAACGTCACCGACGCGAACTTCCAGGCGGAGGTCCTCGAGGCCGAGACCCCGGTGCTGGTCGACTTCTGGGCCCCCTGGTGCGGCCCGTGCCGCATGGTCGCCCCGGTGCTCGAGGAGATCAACGGCGAGCGCGAGGACCTGAAGATCGTCAAGCTCAACGTGGACGACAACCAGCAGACGGCGGCCGCCTACGACGTCCTGTCGATCCCCACGATGATCCTGTTCAAGCACGGCGCCCCCGCCGCCAAGGTCGTCGGCGCGCTGCCCAAGAAGCGCCTCGAGGCCGAGCTCGAGCCGGCGCTCGGTTAGTACACCGGTTATAGGTCTGCACCACTGCGGGTAAGGCCCGCAGTGGATGCACGGGTCAAGCACCCGGATCGCTCGGGCTCTCCTCATCGGCGCGACGCTGGTCGTCGCCGGCTGCGTGCTGGCGCTGATCGTCTTCGCGATCGCCGGCGCCGACACCTACCAGTTCGCCCGCGTCGCGATCCCGGCGGTCGTCGCCGGTGCGGTGGCGGTCGTCGGCTGGTCGCGCGACCGCGACCGGGTGGCCGGCGCGGAACGCGCGGCCGCGGACGCGCAGGCCGAGGCCGAACGCCGGATCGCCGCCGCCCAGCAGCAGGCCGCCGAGCGCGAGCAGGCCGCGCTCGCCGAGGCCGAGCGCCAGATCGCCGCGGCCCGCGAGCAGGCCGCCGAGCGCGAGCAGGCCGCGCGAGCCGAAGCCGACCGGCGCGTCGCGGAGGCGGAGGCCGAGGCCGACCGGCGCGTCACCGAGGTGGAGGCCGAGGCCGCCGCGGCGCGCGCCGAGGGCGAGCAGCTCGCGGCCGAGGCGCGGGCCGAGGGCGAGGAGCGGGCCGCGCTGGCCTGGGGCGAGGCCGAGCGCGAGATGGCCGCGGCGCGCGAGGACGCCCAGCAGCGCGAGCTGACCGCGCAGGAAGAGGCGGCCAGCCAGATCGAGGCGGCCCGGGAGGAAGCCGACCGCCGCATCGAGGCGGCGCGGCGCGAGACCGAGGAGGCGCGCTCCGAGGCCGGCCGCGAGCGCGAGGAGGCCGAGCGGCGGCTGCAGACCGAGCGCCGCTCGCGCGACGTCGTCGAGCGGGCGCGCCGCGCGGAGCGCCAGTGGGCCGAGGAGCTGCGCTCGCAGGTCGCCTCGCTGCACCGCGAGCGCGGGGCGCTGTCGAACCCCGACGACATCACCGGGCTCGTGCTGCAGACCGCGATGTCGCTCATCGACGCCGACAAGGGCCTGCTGCTGCGCCGCGACGGCGACGGAGACGGGAGCCGCCTGCGCGTGGCGCGCCATCTCGGCTTCGAGCACGACCCCGACGAGTCCGCGCTGGCCCGCTCGTTCGCCGAGCGCGTGCTCAAGCGCGACGAGACGATCCGCGAGAACGACGAGGACGCGCTCGACGCCGCGTCGCGCACCCCCGCCGACGACGAGATCGACAACATCGTCGCCATCCCGATCTACGTGCGCGACGAGTTCGGCGGCGCGGTCGTCCTGGCCAACAAGAGCGGCGGGTTCGACGAGTACGAGGACGAGGTCCTGCTTGCGCTCGGCGACCACGCCGGCTCGGTGCTCGACAACGCCCGCCTGCGCGCCGAGCTGCGCTCGTCCTACCTGGCGACCGTGCAGATGCTCGGCGACGCGATCGCCGCGAAGGACCCGTTCCTCGGCGGCCACTCGCGCGAGGTGTCGGGCTACGTCGGGGCGGTGGCGGAGCGGCTGGGCGTCGACCCCCGGCGCCGCGAGGAGCTGATCTTCGGGTCGCTGCTGCACGACATCGGCAAGATCGGGATCTCCGAGCGGATCCTGCTCAAGCCCGCCCGGCTCACCCCCGAGGAGCGGGCGATCATCGAGCTGCACCCGCGGATCGGCTACCGGCTGGTCTCGCGGATCCCGGCGCTGGAGCCGATCGCCGCCGGCGTCCTGCACCATCACGAGCGCTTCGACGGCGGCGGCTACCCCGCCCGGCTGCGCGGCGAGCAGATCCCGCTCGAGGCCCGCATCATCTCCGTCGCGGACTCCTTCAGCGCGATGACCCAGGACCGCCCCTACCGGGCGCGCATGTCGCTCGAAGACGCCTGCCTCGAGCTCGAGCGCTGCGCGGGCACGCAGTTCGACCCCGAGGTCGTGCGGGTGTTCGTCGAGGAGGTCCGCCGCGGGCCCGCGCCGTGGCCCGAGGACGACCGCGGCGACCTCGGCGAGGCGCTCGGCGACGCCGAGCTCGCCGTGCACCGCAGCGACGGCGAGCCGCTGCTGGGCAGCGGGACGCTGGCGATCATCGACAACCTCACGCTGCTCTACTCGCACCGCTACCTGCACGAGGCGGCCGCGGCGGAGGCCCAGCGCGCGGAGGTCCAGGGCGTCCCGTTCGCGCTGGCGATCGTGGAGCTGACCGCGCTGGCGGGGGTCAACGAGCGCGAGGGCCACGCCGCCGGCGACGCCGTCATCCAGTCCGCGGCGCGCGCCGTCCAGCGGGCCGCCTCGCGCTGCGCGGGCACGGCCTGCCGCTACTCCGGCGACCGCCTGGCCCTGCTGATGCCGTCCACCGACGGCGCGGGGGCCGAGGCCTGCCTGCGCGCCATGCTGGGCGACTGGCCCAGCAGCATCCCGGTGCGCCACGGCCTCGCCGTCTGGCAGCCGGGGCAGCGCGGCGCCGACGTCGTCGCCGCGGCCCGCGCCGCGCTGGGGCGCTTGCCGCTCCCCGCGGACCCGCCCGCCGTCCCCTAGCCGTACGCGCCGCGCCGGCGCGGCCGTCGGGCGCGCGTTCGCCGTCCCGGCCTCACCGCATCCACGAAGATGCCCGCGTGGACCGCTCCCGCATCACCGACCTGCTCGCGCGCGAGCGGCGGGCGTTCGCCGACGCCCACCCGCGCTCGCAGGCCGCGCACGCCGCCGCCCGCACCCACCTCTTCGGCGGCGTCCCGATGACGTGGATGAACAAGGCCGCCGGCGGGTTCCCGCTCTACCTCGACCGAGCGCGAGGGGCGCGGGTCTCGGACTTGGACGGGCACGAGTACGTCGACTTCGCGCTGGGCGACACGGGCGCGATGGCCGGGCACTCGCCCGCCGCGACGGTCGCGGCCGTGCGCGAGCGGATCGAGACCCTGGGCGGGATCACCGCGATGATGCCGACCGAGGACGCGGCGTGGGTCGGCACCGAGCTGGCGCGGCGCTTCGGCCTGCCGCTGTGGTCCTTCACGCTCACCGCGACCGACGCCAACCGCTGGGCGCTGCGGCTCGCCCGCCAGATCACCGGACGGCCGAAGGTCCTGGTCTTCTCCTACAGCTACCACGGGGCGGTCGACGAGTCGTTCGTCGTGGTCGGGCCGGACGGGCGCGCCGCCCCGCGGCCGGGGCTGGTCGGCCCGCCGGTGGACCCGACGCAGACCACCTGCGTGTGCGAGTTCAACGACGCCGCGGCGCTGGAGGCGGAGCTCGCGCACGGCGACGTCGCCGCCGTCCTGATGGAGCCGGCGCTGACCAACATCGGGATCGTCCTCCCGGAGCCCGGCTTCCTCGCCGCCGTGCGCCGATCGACGCGCGAGGCCGGCACCCTGCTGATCAACGACGAGACGCACACCTTCTCGGCCGGCCCGGGCGGGTGCACGCGCGCCTGGGACCTCGATCCCGACGTCGTCACGATCGGCAAGGCGATCGCCGGCGGGATCCCGGCGGGGGCCTACGGGCTCTCGGCCGAGGTCGCCGAGCGCGTCGAGCGCGCGCAGGGGATCGACCTGGTCGACGTCGGCGGCGTCGGCGGGACGCTGGCCGGCAACGCGCTGTCGCTCGCGGCGGCGCGGGCGACGCTGGAGCACGTGCTGACCGAGGAGGCGTTCGCCGGGATGATCGCCCGCGCGGCGCGCTTCACCGCGGGCGTCGAGCAGGCGATCGCGCGGGCGGGCCTGCCGTGGTCGGTCGTCCAGCTGGGCGCCCGCACCGAGTACCGGTTCGCCGCGCCGGCGCCGCGCACCGGCGGCGCCTCGGCCGCCGCGACGGACGCCGAGCTGGAGGACCTCCTGCACGTCCACCTCGCCAACCGCGGCATCCTCATCACGCCGTTCCACAACATGGCGCTGATGTGCCCCGCGACGACCGACGCCGACGTCGACCGCCACACCGAGGCGTTCAGCGAGGCGCTGGCCGAGCTCGCAGCGTGACCTTCGCCCGCCTCGACGGCCGCACGGCGCTGGTCTCCGGCGCCGGCAGCCCGACGGGCATCGGCTTCGCCAGCGCGCGCTTGCTCGCGGCGCTCGGCGCGCGCGTCCTCGTCGCCGCGACCTCCGACCGCATCCACGACCGCGCCGCCGAGGTGGGCGCGGGCGCCCGCGGCTTCGTCGCCGACCTGACCGACCCCGCCCAGGTGGCGGCGCTCGCGTCCGCGGCCGGCCCCGTCGACGTCCTGGTCAACAACGCGGGCATGACGAGCGTCAGCGGCGGCGGCGAGTCCGGGACGCTGCTGGCCACCGAGCCCGCCGTCTGGCACGCCTCGCTGGAGCGCAACCTGTCGACCGCCTACCTCCTGACCCGGGCGGTCCTGCCCGGCATGCTCGAGCGCGGCTGGGGGCGGATCGTCAACGTCGCGTCGGTCACCGGCCCGGTCGCCGCCTACCCGGGCGACGCCGCCTACGCCGCCGCGAAGGCCGGCATGACCGGGCTGACCCGCGCGCTGGCCGTCGAGACCGGCGCGCGCGGCGTCACCGTCAACGCCGTCCTCCCCGGCTGGATCGCCACCGGATCGGCCACCGACCGCGAGCGCGCCCTCGGCGCGGCCACGCCCGTCGGCCGCCCGGGCACGGCGGACGAGGTCGCCGCCGCCGTCGCCTTCCTCACCGCGCCCGAGGCGTCCTACGTCACGGGCGCGGTGCTGGTCGTCGACGGCGGCAACACCGTCCAGGAGGAGCGCGGCGGCGCTACTCGCTGAACACGGCGCCCCACGTGTAGAGCTTGTAGAGCACGAACTTCTGCGCGAACGGGCGTGCGCACCAGCTGTCGTACAGGCCGTGGGCCTGCTCGCTCGACATGGTCTTGCCGTAGCCGACGGCCTTCTCGCCGTCGACCACCACGCCGCCGGCGAACTCCGCGATCTTCTCGACCATCCACTCGCGGTCGGCGTCGGACGCGGAGTTCCACTCCGTGCAGGACACCTGGCTGAAGTCCGCCTGCCGGTCGATCGGCCCGCTCACGTGGCGCATCACCGGCGGCTCGAACGGCACGTAGGAGGACGAGCCGTGATGGTGCGCGTGCGAATGCGAGTGCGAGCGGGACGCCTTGGCGCCGCCCTTGGGCTGCGGCTCCGGCGGGGTCTTGAACCACGGGCACGGGCCGTTCTCGTCGAACTGGCGCGTCTCGAACGCCGCGATGCAGCTGAGGAGCTCGCCGGTCTGCGCCGGGTCGCCGGTGCCGATGCTCTGCTCGGGCTTCTTGCCGTGGTCGCAGTTGGGCAGCGGGCCCGGGGAGGCCGTGATGTCGGTCCCCGGCGCGGCGATGTTGTCGAACCAGCAGTTGCCGGTGGTCCCGGGGTACGGATCCCACCAGAAGTCCGTGCCGTTGGGGTCGGGCGTGCCGTCGGGCCGCAGGCCCATGTGGTTCGCGAACTGGCGGTTGTCGAAGGACGTGGTCTGCCCGTTCGGGTTGCAGCCGGCCTGCTGGTTGCCGCCGTTGCCCTCGCCGCAGACGAGCTGGTCGGGCACGCTGAAGAGCATCGTGCCGCGCCGCCAGTTGTCCCAGAAGTAGTTGTCGGTGACCTGGTGGCGGTTGCCGCCGGCGATCCACATGCCCGTCCCGACCGGGAACGGGAACGCGGGCTTGACGGTCGAGTCCTCCTTGTAGACGTTGAAGTTGTTCGAGTAGAAGACGTTCTTCTCGATCAGCATCGAGTCGCCCGGGTAGCCCGGGTGCCCCGCGCCGGTGACCACGTCGGTCTGCAGGCCGAGCGCGTTGTCGTAGAACCGGTTGTGGTGGACGTGGACGGCGTTGCCGTTGGTCCCGGAGTACCCCGCCATGTTGTGGTGGAGGTCGCAGAACCGGATCTCCTGGTTGTAACGGAACTCCGTCCCCTTGGGGCGCTGCGCGCCGGTCTCCACGGCGGCGCCCGGGTAGACGCCCGAGTCGCCGTGGCCGACGGACTCGCAGTTCTGCTGGACGCCGTGGTCCTCGACGAAGGTCAGCGTGCCGTAGAGGCCGTTGTAGAAGGCCTTGAAGTCCGTCAGGCGGTACCCGTCGGCCTCCAGCACGTAGATCCCGTGCTCCTTGGCGTGGCGGACCTTCAGGTTCTTCAGGACGAAGCCATCGGCGCGGTCGGCGCGCACCGCGACGTCCTTGGCCGTGCCGACGCCGTTGGGGCCGCCGTCGCCCTTGGCAGCGTCGCCCGCGTCGATCGCCACGTCGTCGGCGTTGACGCCCGAGCCCTCGATCTGGAAGTTGCAGCGGATGCACTTGCCGAGGTCGGGGATGCCGTGCCGGTTCTCGCGCGGCGGCATCGGCGGCGCCTCGGCGCCCGGCTCGCGGCCCATCACGGCGACGAGGTTCTGGTCGTTGGGGCAGTTGAACTGGTACTCGTAGGACAGCGCGACGTTGGTCTGGCCCGGCCGGTCGCCGTTGGTGCGGTACTTCTCGCACTTCGGGTCGTGCGTCGGCTGCGCGCGCGAGGTCGGCTCGGTGTAGACGCCGGGCATGATCACGACGCGGTCGTTGTTGTGCGAGGCCGTCACCGCCGGCTGGATCTCGCGGAACCGGCACATCTTCTTGAGCTTCTTGTTGACCCGGCGGAGCTTGCGGGCCTGCTTCTTGCCGAGCTCGCGATGGTCGGACGGCCGGATGTCGTAGCCGTGCTTGCGGGCGCGCTTGATCGACTTCTTGAGCAGCTTCATCGAGTTGGGCTGGCAGACGACGCGCGTCTTGCCCGGGAGCTTCTTCTTCAGCGACGTCGAGAGCGGCCGGCTCTTGGGCACGGCGCCGCCGGTCGCCGGCGAGATCGACGTGTCCGGGGCGGGGTCAGGCCAGTACGACGGCCGCTCGACGTGCGCGTAGGCCGAGGCCGTGAAGGTGAGAAGGGCAGCGAAGACCGCGGCCAAGGCAAGACGGGGCATGGGCGGCAATCTAGACACCTGGCGACGAAGTGTCACGCGCGACGGTCCGGCTACGCGGACGCGGCGGCGCGGCGGACGGCGATGGCCAGCGGGCGGCCCTCGATCGTCGCCTCGTGCGCGCCGTCGCCGTTGCCCTCGTAGGCGACGGCGACCGCCAGCGTCTCGCCCGACACGTAGGCCTCGCGCTCGCGGGCGGCGTCGAGCAGCTCGGCGTCGCCGCCGAGCGCGAGCTCGATGCGGTCCTCGACCTCCAGCCCCGCCGCCTTTCGCGCGCTCTGCACGGCGTGGACGACCTCGCGGGCCAGCCCCTCGCGCCGCAGCTCGTCGTCGAGCTCGAGCTCCAGCGCCACCGCGTGCGAGCCCTCGCGCTCGAGCTGGTAGCCCGCGAGCGGCTGCATGGCCAGCAGCAGGTCGTCGGCGGTGAGTTGGTGGTCCTCGCCGTCGACGGCCACGCCGACCGTCCCGCCGTCGCGGACCACGGAGGCGACGCTTGCGGGGTCGAGCGCGGCGACGGCCGCCGCCACCATCGGCATGCGCTTGCCGAACCGCGGCCCGAGCGCGCGGTAGTTGGGCTTGACCTCGTAGGAGCCCAGCTCGTCGGCCTGCGAGACGTAGCGCAGCTCCTTGACGTTCAGCTCGTCGCGCACCACGCCGGCGAGGCGCTCGATGGCGTCGCGCTCGGCGCCGGCGGCGACCACCACGGCGGCGCGCAGCGGCTGGCGGACCTTGAGCTTCGCCTGGCCGCGGGCGGCGAGCCCGAGCCGGACGGTGTCGCGGGCGACGCCCATCGCGTACTCGAGGTCGAGGTCCAGCGCGCCCGCCTCCTCCGGGGTCGGGTAGCTCGTCAGGTGGACGCTCGGCTCGGCGCCGTCGAGGTTGTCGTAGATCTCGTCGGCGACGAACGGCACGAACGGCGCCAGCAGCCGCGACACCGTCACCAGGCAGTGGCGCAGGACCGCGAACGCCTCCGGGTCGCCGTCCCAGAAGCGGCGTCGCGACCGGCGCACGTACCAGTTGGAGAGCTCGTCGACGTAGGCGGCGATCGCGCGCCCGGCGGTGGTGGTGTCGTAGTCGTCGAGCCGCTCGGTGACCTGCGCGGTGACGGCGGCGAGCCGCGAGAGCGCCCAGCGGTCGAGCTCGTCGGCGGGCTCGGCCGGCACCGGGGCGGGCTCGATCCCGTTGACGTTGGCGTAGAGGACGTAGAAGCCGTAGGTGTTCCAGAGCTGCAGCAGGAACTGGCGCACCGACTCGCCGACCGCGTCGACCGAGAAGCGGTAGCCGTCCCACGGCTGCTTGGAGGTGAAGAAGTACCAGCGGAAGGCGTCGGCGCCGTGCGCCTCGATGACGTCCCACGGCACGACGATGTTGCCGCGCGACTTGGACATCTTCAGGTTGTCCTCGTCGGTCAGCAGCCCGAGGCAGAGGACGTGCTCGTACGGCGAGCGGTCGAACAGCAGCGCCGAGATCGCCAGCAGCGAGTAGAACCAGCCGCGGGTCTGGTCGAGCGCCTCGCAGATGAAGTCGGCGGGGAAGCTGCGCTCGAAGCGATCCTCGTCGTGGTGCGGCGCGCCCCACTGCGCGAACGGCATCGAGCCCGAGTCGAACCATACGTCGATGACCTCCGGCACCCGGCGCAGCGGCTCGCCGCCGGTGGGCGAGGGGATCTCGACGTCGTCCACGTAGGGCCGGTGCGGGTCGTCGAGCCTGACCCCGGAGCGCTCCTCGAGCTCGGCCAGCGAGCCGATGACCACCACCTCCCCGGCGGCGTTGCGCCACACCGGCAGCGGCGTGCCCCAGTACCGCTCGCGCGAGATCGCCCAGTCGACGTTGTTCTCCAGCCACTTGCCGAAGCGCCCGTGCTTGATGTGCGGCGGGTACCAGGTGACCGTCTCGTTGGCGGCCAGCAGCTTGTCGCGCAGGGACGAGGTGGCGATGTACCAGCTCGGCTTGGCGTAGTAGATCAGCGGCGTCCCGCAGCGCCAGCAGTGCGGGTAGGAGTGCAGGAAGCGCTCGGCCCGCAGCAGCTTGCCGCGCGAGCGCAGGTCCTCGATCAGGTCGTCGTCGGCCGCCTTGACCCAGCGGCCGGCGTAGGGGCCGATGCGCTCGTCGTAGGTGCCGTCGAGCTTGACCGGGTTGACCACGGTGAGCCCGTTCTCCTGGCCGAGGCGGAAGTCGTCCTCGCCGAAGGCGACCGCGGTGTGGACGATGCCCGTGCCGTCGTCGGCGGACACGAAGTCGCCGGCCAGGACGGTGTGGCCCTTGGGGCCGTAGGCCTCCGCTCCGATGAACGGGAACGGCGCCTCGTAGCGACGGCCGAGCAGGTCGCGGCCCGGGAACGCCTCGATGATCGTCGTGCCCTCGCCCAGGACGCGCTCGACGGCGGCCTCGGCGAGCACGAACGTCTCGCCGTCCTTGCGGGCGCGCACGTACGTGAGGTCGGGATCGACCGCGACCGCGGCGTTGGAGACCAGCGTCCACGGCGTGGTGGTCCAGATCAGCAGCTGGTCGGGATCGCCCTCGCCCTCGAGCTCGAAGCGCACGTAGACGCTCGGGTCCTCGACCTCCTTATAGCCCTGGGCGACCTCGTGGGAGGAGAGCGCCGTGCCGTCGCGTGTGCAGTACGGGACGACCTTGTTGCCCTCGTAGAGCAGCTCCTTCTCGAAGAGCGCCTTCAGGGCCCACCAGACCGACTCGACGTACGGGGCGTCCAGCGTCCGGTAGGGGTGCTCGAGGTCGACCCAGTAGCCGATGCGCTCGGTCAGCGCGTTCCACTCGTCGAGCAGCGTGAAGACCGACTCGCGGCACTTCTGGTTGAACTCCGCGATCCCGTAGCGCTCGATGTCGTCCTTGCTGGTGAAGCCCAGCTGCCGCTCGACGGCGATCTCGACCGGCAGGCCGTGGCAGTCCCAGCCGCCCTTGCGCTCGACCAGGTGGCCCTGCATCGTCTTGTAGCGGGGGAAGATGTCCTTGAAGACGCGCGCGAGGACGTGGTGGGCGCCCGGGCGGCCGTTGGCGGTCGGCGGACCCTCGTAGAAGACGAACGGCGGCGCGCCCTCGCGGCGGCGCACGGACTCCCGGAAGACGTCGCGGTCGTTCCAGCGCGCGAGCACCCGCTCTTCGCGTTGCGGGAAGGTCTCGTCGCGGTCGATCGGCCGGTGCGGCGCCATGCCTCGCATTCAAGCAGCGCGGCGCGGTGCGGCGGGGTGTCAGCCGGCGGGCTTGGGCGGCGTTCCGCCGGAGGCGACGCCGTCGGGCCCGATGGTGACTCCGGGCGGGATCGAGCTGCGCGGCATCAGCTCGACCGAATGGACGCGCCCGGAAGCGATGAAGGTGACCTTCTCCGCCTCCACCGGCGACCGCCAGACGTTGTCCACCACACCGCGCGTGACGACGCTGCCGTCGGTCATCTCGAACGTCACGACCTTCACCTCGTCGGGCACGAGCCCGATCCCGCCGTCATAGCCGGCGCTCACCGGGTACCGCCCCGGCGCGCCCCCGCAGGCGAGACCCCGGCCACCCGGAGAGCGCGACAGGAGGCACGGTCCGTCCTTGGCCGGCACGGCAGCGACGATCCTGGTCGCGTCGCGCTGGATGACGCGGGCCTCGCGAAACCGCGGGGCGATGTCCGGGTTCGCTCGCGATGGAGCCCAGCTCGTCACATCGTCCGCGGGCTCGGGAGGCCGGTCGAGGAGCGAGAACTTCGGCCCCGGCGGAACATACGTCCCAACCGGCGCAGCGGGTGCCGCATCCATCCGCCACGCGATCACCGCCATCACCGCGGCGATGACAGGGACGGTCCGGAGGGTGCTGAAGAGTCTTCCACGGATCGCCTGGGTCACCATTGGTAGCGAGCCCAGTTGAAGACGTCGAACGTGACCGCGTTGGGGGTGTAGGCGGCGCCGTGGAAGTACTCTCCCGACGACGTGTTCGGGTACCACTCCTGGTAGTACGCGCCGCAGCGATTCGGGTCGTATGGCGTGAAGTGGCCCCCGGAGAATGGCGTCGACGTGTAGCCGCCGTAACCGGCCGCGAGCGCCGGACACCACGTGTGGTTGGCGCTTCCGAACACGACGTCAACCCCGGTGTGCGCCGTCCCGGACGCTTTGGCATTACCGGCCGAGAGCCCTTGGCCGTCATTCATGAACTGCTCCACGCCCGCGACGCCGGTGCGGTCACCACCGATGACGCTATGAGCGCGGCGACCACCAGTGCCGTGGAACTTCGCCGAGTAAGACGCATGCCGGTCACTCGCCCTTCTCCTGATGTTTGGTCGAGCCTCGCGATTTGTATCAGCATACTCACGCGCTCAACCGATCTCTCGCAAAGGTACGCTCCTGTCACTTGAATTGCAAGCGATTCTTCATCACGCGCACAGTCGCGAGCGCGTGTCCGGCCGCCTGCGACGAGCGGACGCATATGGATCGCCTGTCCGCCGCACGAAGCCCCCCTGGTGCCGCCCCTACCGCCGGATCGGACTTACGCTTCGCCGCATGGGATCGCGAGAGCAGGCCAAGCGGGAGGCGCGCGAGCGGCGCGAGGCGGCGGAGCGGAAGACGGCGGCCGCGGCGGCGCGGCGGCGCCGGGCGTGGCTGGCGGCCGCGGTGGCGGCACTGCTCGTGGTGATCGCCGTGCCGGTCGTGCTGCTGGCCGGCGGGAGCGGCGGCGGAGAGGACACGGACCCGGGTATCGCGGCCGGCGCGATCCCGCCCCAGCGCGAGACCGACCTCGCCCGTGCGGTGCGCGCCGCCGGAGCGCGGCAGATCTCCGACGACTACGAGCTCGGCATCAACGTCCACACGCCGGAGCCCGTCCGCTACCGCACCAACCCGCCGACCAACGGGCCGCACGCGCCGGTCCCGGCCCGCGACGGCGACTACGCCGGACTGGCCGCGCCGCCCACGGAGGCGGTCGTCCACGCCCAGGAGCACGGGCGGATCGTCATCCAGTACCGCCCGGGGCTCCCGCGCGCCACGCTCGCCAAGCTGGTCGCGCTCTACGAGGAGTCGCCCGACCACGTCCTGCTCGTCGAGAACGCGACCCGCATGCCCTGCGAGGTGGCCGCGACCGCGTGGGCCCACGGCGTCCTGTGCCCGAAGGTGACCGACGCCACCTACGACGCGCTGCGCGCGTTCCGCGACACCTACCGCGACAAGGCGCCCGAGACCGCCGTCTAGGGATCCGGCGCCTCGCCGACCCGCCACAGCCACGCGCGCGTCTGCGGGCACCGCCACCAGGCGTCCCCGGCGTGCCAGTCGGCCTCGGCCGGGTGCGGGTGGCCAGGGCAGGCCGGGCGCACCCCTCCCCAGGTGACGGACGACTCGGCGAAGACGACCTGCAGCTCGTCGGCGAGCGCGAGCGCCACCTCGGCCGGACTGCCTTCGTCCACGCTCAGTCCGGTCAGTCGGTCGTCCCCCGGTTCCTGGACCCACAGGTGGTGAAACGGATCCGCGACCGACAGAGGTCTCCTCGCCTCCCGCGACCACATGGCGTACAGCGAGGCCGCCCCCGGCGGCGTCCACCCGAGACGCAGCGCGAGCGGACGTGGACGCTGCAGGTCGCGCAGCACCCGCTCGACACCCGCGGCCAGCCACTCGGGCAAGGGCTGCGCCGGCCCGTAGACGGCGGGGATGTCCGGGAGCGGCGGCTCCACGCGCACAGTGTGAGCGCTCAGCTCCCCCGCAGCGCCTCGGTCGGCGAGAGGCGGGCCGCCCGCACGGCCGGGTACACGCCGGCGAGCGCGCCGATGGCGAGCGCGGCGGCCAGGCCGCCGGCCGGCGCCGCGGCGGGCACGACGGTCGCCCAGCCGCGGCTGCCGGCGTAGACGGCGGTCACCGCGGCGCCGATCGCCACGCCGGCCGTCCCACCGAGGCCGGCGAGCAGCAGCGACTCGCCGACGAACTGGCTGCGCACGTGCCCGCGCGTCGCTCCGAGCGCGCGCCGCAGCCCGATCTCCGAGCGGCGCTCCAGGACCGAGATGACCATCGTGTTGGCGATCCCGATGCCGCCGACCAGCAGCGCCACGGCGCCGAGCCCGACCAG
>DASVQH010000525.1:0-10247 GCA_036389195.1 Solirubrobacteraceae bacterium | reverse complement strand
CAATGAGCGGCTTGATCGTGGCTACGGCCCGCCGCGACCGGATTCTGCGGCCGTCGCGACGCCGAGGGCGAGCCCGTTTCCGTCCGCCCCGGACTTCAGGATGCAGTCCTCCGCGCGACCCATCGAAGCGAGCTACGCCATCGGTCGTATCTCAAAAGGACATACGTGACCCCCACCCGCTCCTCCCCCCCCTCCCCCGCCACTCGCGCCCGCCGGCGCCGGCGCCCGCGGGCGTCCGCAGTCGCGTCGAACCAGGGCGTGCTCGACGCGCTCGCCGATGCCGAGCATTCGGCCCGGCAGTTGGCCGACGACTTGGCCGCGCTGGTGGACGCTGGACTGCTCCAGCCCACGCAGGACGGCGGCGAGCTGCGCTTCGCGCTCGCCGAGCCCGCCAACGGCGAGATCTCCTAGATGCGCCGCCGCCCGATGAAGCACCCGCAACGAGCGAACTGCACCGCCGTCCCGCGCCCGGCCGGTCCGGCCCCGGCTGTAAGACCTGTGGGACGGGCGACGGCTATTCGCAGAGAAGCGGCTCCCGTCAAGCCCGAGCGACAGGAACGCCATGAACACCGAGGACTCTGAAGACGACCCTGATCGAGACGCGCGGCTGCTGCGCCGGGCGAACCTCGCCCGCGGGCGCGCCGACGGCGGCCTGTCGTTCGACCTGCTGCTCGGGGAGCTGCTCTCGCCGTGGTGGGAGCCGATCCGCCGCATCACGCGCTGGAGGCTGCACACCCTTCACCCCTCTGAGACCGACCTGAGCGAGATCGCCGCCGAGGTCTTCGAGCGCCTCAGCCGCGCGATCGAGCGCAACACGTCGTTCGGCAAGCCGTTCAAGTACGTCGTCGCGGACAACATCGAGTGGGCGGCGATCGACTACGCCCGCGCCCGCAAGCGCCGCGCCAGCGAGACGCCGCACGACCCCGCCCACCTGCCGCAGCCGCCAGCCGAGGCCGGCGCCAAGCGCGGCGAGGGCGGCTCATTCGACGCCCTACCCGGAGGAGACGGCGACGGGCCCGCGCCCGACGGGCTGGCCGAGCAGGCCCGCGGCTTCGCCGCCCTCATCGCCGGCCTCGGCGCGCGCGATCGCCGGATCCTCTCCGAGCGCTTCATGCGCGGCACGCCGCCGGAGGAGATCGCGCAGATGCTCGGCATCGAGCGCGGCGCACTGGACACCGCGACGCACCGCGCTCTGCGGCGACTCGCGGCCAACTCGCAGATCGATGGCGTAAGAAAGCGCGCGCCGCGTTCGGAAGGAGAAGCAGCATGACGCCGTCTGACCCCTTTGACCCCTTCGACCTGGGCGCGTTGCGCCGCCTCGACGAGCACACCCTGGAGCGGCGCCGGCGCCTGCTCGTGCAGAACGCCGAGGACGGCCGCGAGCCGGTGATCGACGAGCTGTGTCGGCGCGCACTGCCGATCATCGTCACCGAGGCCCGGCGTCGCGCCGAGGAGAAGAGCTTGGGGCGCGAGCAGCTGATGCGAGCCGTCGAGGAGGCGGTGACCAACCTTCAGATGCGCCTGCGCAACCCCCAGCGGCTCGGTCCGATCGGCGAGGTGGCCGCGACGCTCGCCGGCGAGGCCGTCGACGCCCGCGCCCCTGAGCTGCCCGAGGCGCCGCGGCTCGTCTCGCGCCGGCCCGACCTGCGTCCGGTCGAGCGGGTGCCCGATGAGGGCGAGGAGTCCAGCCCGCCGGCGGCCGGGAGGGTCGACGAGGCGAGCGAGCAGCGCGAGGACAGCGACCCGATCAACGACAAGCTCAACGACGAGCTGCGCGGCAACCGGATCAAGCGCAACGACCCCGAGAACTCATGAGCGACAACCTCGAACGCACCTTCACGCTGGCCATGGACGACTTGAACGCCGGTCGCCTGGCCGACCCCGAGCACTACTTGAAGATGGTGCCCGCCGAGCTCCGCGACGAGCTGGCCGACCGACTGGCCGCGGCCATGACCGAGCGCGGCCCGGTCGAGGGCATCGACGACATCTCCTCGGAGGCCTACAGCCGCGCGCTGGCCGCTGTGGCCATGGTCAAGGGCAACGCCGGCCCGACGGGGATCCTCCCCGGCGCCTTCCGGCAGCTGTGCCTGTCTCGGGGCATCGAGCCCCGCCACGTCGTCGACGCGCTCGCCGCGCGCTTCCAGATCCCCGTCAGCGGCCGCCCCGCGCTGCGCCGGCGCCTGCATCAACTCCAGACCGGCGAGCTCGTGGGCTCGCAGATCTCCGACCGCCTGCTGCAAGCGCTCGCCGAGCTCGTCGAGGCCGACGTCAAGGACTTGCGCGCCGCGGCAACACCGACCGCGCCGCCGCGCCGCCTAACGCTGGCCGCACCGATGGGCCGCGACGCCGGAAGCCCCGAGCTGCGTAGCGCCCCGAGCGCGCCGCAGCACGGCCGCGCCGCCGGGCCCGACCCCGCCGCTGAGCTGGTCGAGCGGCTGTTCTGCGGAGGTCCCGACGCCTGAGCTGGCGACATTGGAGCCGCCGCAGGCGGCGATCGCGATCCTCCGCGAGTTCGAGAGCCGCTTTGCCTGCGGCGAGGTGCCGCCGGTGCCCGTCGAGCGGATCGCCGAGTCGCTGCTCGGGCTGCTGATCGACGAGATCGACGACGCGCGCGATGTGCCCAACGCCCCGAGCGACCGGGGCCGGCTGTCGGGCCTGATCGAGCCGGAGACACAGACCATCTGGCTTGACCGTCACGAGTCGACGCGCAGCCCTGGGCGTCGCCGCTACACGATCGCCCACGAGTGCGGGCACTGGGTGCTGCACATCGCCGGCCCTGGCGACGTGATCTGCTGCCGCCCGCAGGACATCTCGGGACCGCCCGAAGCCGAGGATCGCGAGCTCGTGCGCCAGCTCAGGCGCCAAGAGCGCGAGGCCAACGCCTTCGCTGATGAGCTGCTGATGCCCGAGGTGCTCGTGTATCGCCAGGCCAAGGAGACTGGCTGCAACCTCTCACTGCTGGCCGAGCGTTTCGACGTCTCGGCACCGGCGATCAGGCTGCGCCTGCTGCGCCTCGGGCTGCTGCCGGCGTGGATGGCCAAGGCCCCGAAGCGAGGCCGGCGATGAGGATCGTGCACATCGCCGACACGCACCTGGGCTTCCGCCAGCTGCACCGCGTCAACGACGCCGGGCGCAACGTGCGCGAGCAGGACGTCTACGACGCTTTTGAGCGCGCGATCGAGCTGATCGTCGAGCTGCGCCCCGCTGCCGTCGTGCACGCCGGCGACCTGTTCGACTCCTACCACCCATCCACGGCGGCGATCAACGTCGCGCTCGACGGCTTCCAGCGCCTGCGCGAGGCCGGCATCCCGGTCGTGGTCATTGCCGGCAACCACTCCACCCCGCGCGTCGTCGCCGCTGAGCACATCTTCGAGCTGCTGCGCCGCTTCGGCTCGGTGCACGTCGTGCACGGGGGCTCGCAGGTCATCGACTTGGGTGAACTGGCCGTCCACGGCGTCGCTCACAACAACGACGCCAAGGCGATGGGCGAGACAATCCGCGCCGCGCGCCCCTCGGCCGAACACCGCTTCAACGTGCTCGTCGCCCACACCGGGCTTGACCGCATCAAGGCGCTGGTCGGCTCTGAGTCGGGCTCGGTCATCCTGCCGGGCAGCGTGCTGGCTGAGGCGCTGGCCTTCGACTACGTCGCGCTCGGGCACTACCATACGTTCCATGGAGCCGGCCAGAACGGTGCCTGGGCCGGTTCGCTGGAACGCCTCTCCTGGGCCGACGACGCCGAAAAGGGGGTCGTCGAGGTCGACCTGGCCGCCGACTGCATGTCCGCGGACTTCTTGACGCTGCACCCGATCGCCTGGCGCCCGCAGATCCGCCTGGACACGATCAACGCCGCCACGCTCGGCGACGGCGACCTGACGGCAGAGATCATCGCCCGCGCCGACGGCCATGAGCTCGACGGCGCGATGGTCGCGCTGCGGATTATCAACGTCACCGCCGCACAGTGGAGCGCGATCGACCGCAACCGCATCGACGACGCCTTCCGCGCCTGCCTGCACTTCGAGTACGCGCCTGACCTCGTCGGCGGCCCGGACATGACCGGCGCGCCGCCGGCGCTGCGTGAGTTCCTGCTCGACTGGCCCGGCCTACGTGACAAGCGCCTCAACAGCGACGACTTCATCGCGCGCGCCGAGAGCTGCCTGGCCCAGGCCGACGAGGAGCTGGCCGCGCGATGAAGCTGCACCACCTCAGCGCGCGCAATTTTCGCTCCTTCGCCGAGCTGGAACTCCCGCTCAACGTCGAGGGCCTCGTGGCTGTCGTCGGCCCCAACGGTGCTGGCAAGACCTCGATTTTCCAGGCGATCGAGTGGGCGCTCTACGGCTCCTCCCCCGGCCGCGGTCTGCCCGTGCGCCGCGACTACTGCGAGGGCGACTGCGAGGTGACCGTCGAGTTCGAGATCGGCGGCCGCGCCTACATCGTCCACCGCGTCGACGGCCACAAGGCCACCGTTCGCGACGCGACCGCTGAACCGACGGCGCCGCCGCTGGCCGACACACGCGCCGAGACCACGCGCTACGTCGCCGGGCTGCTTGGCCTGACCCGCGAGATGTTCCGCGGCACCTTCTACGCCCGTCAGCGCGAGGTCCAAGCGCTTGACCCCGCCGACGACGCCAAGCGCCGCCAGCAGGTCGAGCTGCTGCTGGGCATCGAGCGCCTGCGCCTCGCGCACGGCCACGCTTCGGGCGCTGCCAAGGCGCAGCAGCAGCTGGTCGCCAGCCTCGCCGCTCAGACGCCGGACGTGAGCACGCTGGCCGGCGAGGTTGACCGCATTCGCCAGCAAGTCGCCGACGACGCCCCGACGGTCCAGGCCGCCGAGCGCGAGCTCGAACGCCTGACGGCCCGGCGCGAGGAGGCCAAGCTCGCCTATGAACAGCTGCGCGACCGCGAGCGGCTGATGGCAGAGCGCCTCGCACAGGCCGAGCGCGCCCGTGGGCTTGTCGGCCAGCACCAGGCCAGCGTCGACAGCCTCGCCACCCAGGTCCGGCGCGGCGAGGTCGCGAGCGTCCAGCTGACCGAGCTTGAGCCGATCGCCGCGCGCGCCCCACAGCTCATCGCCCGCGAGCAGGATCTGCGCGAGCGGCGTGCCAACCACCAGCGCGCCACCGATCTGCGACATCGCCGTGACGAGGCGCTGCATGAAGCCGCGCGCGTCGCCGACCGGACCGCTCAGCTCGTGGGTTCGGGAAGCGACGGCGATGGCGGCGGCGAACAGATCGTCGTGCGCGACCAGCGCGCCGGCGTCGAGGAAACGAGGTGTGCCGAGGGCGCCGTGCTCCTCGCCGCCGAGCAAAAGGCGACGACCGACCCAGCGCACCGGCTCTCCGCTGCCGAGCAGCGCGCCGGGGAGATCGCCTCGGCGATTCGCGCCATCACCGGTCGGGCCGCCGAAGCCGAGCGTCGGGCCGGCCAGGTCGAGCAGATCGTGGCACGAGCAGCGCGGGCTCACGAGCTCGACCGGCAGCTCGCTGCGCTGCCCGCCGCAGAGACCGCGGTCGAGCAGGCGCTGGAGCGCTGGCAGCAGCTGAGCGCTCGCCAGCGTCAGCTGAGAGAAGCGATCGCCCACGACAGCGAGCACCGCGACGCCGTGCTGGCCGGCACCACCCAGGCCAAGTGCCCGACCTGCCAGCGCGAGTTCGGCGCCGGGGAGCGCGAGAGCATCGTGGCCGGCTTCGATCAGGCTCTGGCAGAAGCGCGCGAGGAGCTCGCCAGGCTCGACGAGCGACTGGAGGCGCAGACCCGTGCTGGCAAGGCGCAGCGCGCGACCGTGCGGCAGCTGCAAAGCGTGGCGGCCGACCGCCGCGCTCTCGGCGAGGTGCCGGCCTGTGAAGCGCTCGACGGCGTCCGTCAAGAGGCCACCTCGGCGCGCGAACACGCCACAGAGCTGGCCGAGGAGTTGCGCCTGCTTGAAGCGCGCGCCGCGGAGCTTGAGAGCACCCTGCCGCGCCTGCGCGCCGAGCGTAACCGCGCCGACGAGCTACGGCGCCAGCGCGAACAGCTCGACGCCGAGCGCCAGCGCTACGACGACCTCGCGCAGATGCTTGGCCACGAGCTGGAGAAGGTGGGCCTCAACGGCTACAACGCCGACGAGCACTCCCGCGTCAGCGCTGAGCTCGTTGCCGTCCAAGAGGCCAGCCAGCGCTGCGCGGCGCTGCGGGGCCAGGTTGACGGACTGGAGCTGCTTCAGCGGCGACTCGCTGAAGCCCAGCGGGTCCTGGCCGAGTCGCAGGCTGCCGCCGCGCGCTGCGACGAGGCGCTCGCCGAGGTCGCCGTCAAGCCCGACGACGTTGTCGCGGCGGAGGATCTTTGCGAGCAGCTCTCACAGCGCATCAGCGCCGCGCACGTCGCGGTGCTCGAAGCGCGCCAGCAGGTGGCGGCGCATTCCGAGGCGGTCGGCGCGGCGCAGGCCCGGCTGGCCGAAGGTCGTAAACAGGCCGATCGGCTGCGTAGCGAGCGGCGCGAGCTTGATCTGCGCCAAGAGGTGGCGGCGGCGCTCAGCGCCTTTCGCGAAGAAGCGTCCCGCCGCGCGCGGCCGACGCTGGCCCAGAAGACCAGCCTGTTGCTCGGGCAGACCACCCGCGGGCGCTACAGCGCCGTGCAGCTGACCAACAGCTACCAGCTGGAGATCATCGACCGCGATCGGATCTACCCGCTCAAGCGCTTCTCTGGCGGTGAGCAGGACCTGGCCAGTCTGTGCCTGCGACTTGCCCTGTCGCGGACACTGGCCGAGCAGCGCGGTGCCGAGACCGGCTTCGTGCTTCTCGACGAGGTCTTCGGCAGCCAGGATCCCGACCGCCGGCGCGCGCTGCTCGAACAGCTGCGGGCGCTGGCCGACTCAGAGTTCCGGCAGGTGTTCGTCGTCTCGCATACCGACGATGTCGTCGAGCACTGCGACCTCACGATCGAGGTCAGCCGCGACGACGACGGTGTCAGCAGCGCGGTTGGTCCGCGGCGCTGAGCAGAGCTTTTCTGCGAGCATCCTCTACGTGGGGTCGCACGAGACCTTTCTGACCTTGGTTCGTACGGGGGCGAGTCGCGAGGACGACGACGTCGTTCGTATGGCCGAACTCGCCGCTCAGTTGCGCGGGAAGAACCTACGCGATCCTGGGCACATGGCGCAGATCGCGATGTTGGCGGCCTTGCTCCTCGTTCGAGCCGAACGGGGCCTGCGACACGCGAGGTACTCGCTCAGGGGCTCGTCGTTGAGTTCTCTCCGGACGCACCAACGCACGCGTTGGAAGAGGCGTTAGCCAGCGTCGCGAGGTTCGTTCCAGCTGACGAGCACTCGGCGATTGAACTCCAGGGGCTTAGTCGCACGCTGCTGCACGCAGTCATGACTGCGGAGTACGTCGACCAGCGCTGAAAGCGGGTGCGTGCCGCGAGCCCGGGCCACTGTCGCGGCATGCAGTTCCAGACGCCATTGCCCGGCTCATGGGCTCCGCTGCTCAGCGATCTCGATCCAGATGACCTCTACGAAATCCAGTTCATGCTCGGCGCGTTGAGCGTCGTCCAAGGAGTCTGCGGTCCTATGTGTCCCGAGGATATTCGGGCGGCTGCGCCGGCGCTAAGCGCGGAACTGCGGGATGTAGAGCGGCGCCTGTCCGGCACCTGACTCTTGACCGCCACGCAGAGGCGCGCCCAGCTCGTCCGATCCGTGAGGCCGCAGCTGCGCTCCGGCTTGGCCCATCAGCTCAGGGCTGACCGAGTTTCGCCCGGCATCGCTACTTGAGGTTGCAGGGAGTGGCGAGAGCCATTGAACTACGGGCTGAGCGGCTCTGTACGACAGAGGCAAGCCCTTTCGGACTCGCCTTGGCCTCGGTCAGGCCTTCTGAGAAAGCCGCGATTCTCTGGCGCCATCTCAGAAACACATCAATTTTCTGAGATTGGCCCGCATCTACACCTGCCCGGCTACTGGATGGCGTCGTAGACCTTGAACATCGGCATGTACATGGCGATCACCACGAACCCGACGATCGCGCCCACGAAGACGATCATGATCGGCTCGAGGATCGACGTGAGGGCCTTGACCGCCGCGGCGACCTCGTCCTCGTAGAAGTCCGCGACCTTGGAGAGCATGGTGTCCAGGCCGCCCGTCTCCTCGCCGACCGCGATCATCTGGGCGACCATCGCGGGGAAGACCGGTGCGTCGCGCAGCGGGGCGGCGATCGAGCCGCCCGACTTCACGGAGTCGATGACCGCGTCCATCGCCTTCTCGACGACGTGGTTGCCCGACGTCTGGCCGGTCACCTCGATCGCCTGCATGATCGGCACGCCGGCCGAGTAGAGCGCCGAGAACGTCCGCGACCAGCGGGCGAGCGCGATCTTCTGGACCGTGTCGCCGATCTTCATCGGGATGGCCAGGCGGAAGCGGTCCCAGTGCGGGCGGCCGAACGCCGACTGGCGGAACTTCTTGAAGCCGTAGATGCCGCCGACGATGGCGATGATGACCGCCCACCAGGCGTTCTTGGCGACGTCGGACATCGCCACGGTGATCTTGGTGATCGTCGGCAGCTCGCCGCCGAAGTCCTTGAAGACGCCGGCGAAGACCGGGACGATGAAGGCGATCAGCGCGAACAGCACGATGAACGCGAAGCTCAGGACGACGGTCGGGTAGACCATCGCGCTCTTGACCTGGCGGCGCAGCGAGTCGTCCTTCTCCAGCTGGTCGGCCGTCCGCTCCAGCGCCTCCTCGAGCACGCCGCCGGCCTCGCCGGCGCGGACCATGGCCACGTAGAGCGGCCCGAAGACCTTGGGATGCTGCGCCAGCGCGTCGGAGAGCAGCAGGCCGGCCTCGATGTCCTCGCGGACCTTCTCGACGACGCCGCGCAGCTTCTTGTTCTCGATCTGCTCCTCGAGGACGTGGAAGGCGCGCAGCAGCGTCATGCCCGACGAGACCATCGTCGAGAGCTGCCGCGTCATCACGGTCAGGTCGGCCGCCTTGATCCGCTGCGGAAGCGAGAGCTCCATGGAGAGCCCGCCCTTCTTCTCCGCGACGTCGGTGACGACGAGCCCGCGGCTCTTGAGCTCCGCGGTGACGGCTTCGAGCGAGTCTCCCTTCAGCTCCCCCTTCTGGGGGAGCCCGGAGACGTCGACCGCCTTGAAGGAGTAGACCGCCGCGCCCATCGCCCTACACCGCCGCGAGCTGCTGGGTGGCCGCCGAGTGGACCAGCTTGCGCAGCTCCGTCGGGTTCGAGGAGCGCGACTCGGCCGTCGCCAGCGTGATCTTGCCGGCCCGGACGAGCGCGGCGAGCGAGGTGTCCATCGTCTGCATCCCGACGTTGCCGCCGGTCTGGATCGCCGAGTAGATCTGGTGGGTCTTGCCCTCGCGGATCAGGTTGCGCACGCCGGGCGTCGGGATGAGGACCTCGGCGGCGACCGCGCGGCCCATGCCGTCGGCGGTCGGGATCAGCGTCTGGGTGACGATGCCCTGCAGGCCGACCGCGAGCTGCATGCGGACCTGGCCCTGCTGGTGGGACGGGAAGACGTCGATGATGCGGTCGACCGTCTGCGGCGCGTCCTGCGTGTGGAGCGTCGCGAAGACGAGGTGGCCGGTCTCCGCGGCGGTGAGCGCGGTGCCGATCGTCTCCATGTCGCGCATCTCGCCGACGAGGATCACGTCGGGGTCCTGGCGCAGCGCGGCCTTCAGCGCCAGCGCGAAGGTCTGCGCGTCGGCGCCCAGCTCGCGCTGGTTGACCAGGCAGCGCTTGTGCGAGTGCAGGAACTCGATCGGGTCCTCGATGGTCATGATGTGCTCGTCGCGCGTCTCGTTGATCTCGTTGATCAGCGAGGCGAGCGTCGTCGACTTGCCCGAGCCCGTGGGGCCGGTGACGAGCACGAGGCCGCGCGGCTTGCACGAGAACTCGCGGATGACCGGCGGCAGGCCGAGCTTCTCGATCGGCACCGTCTCGTTGGGGATCAGGCGGAAGGCCGCGCCGATCGAGCCCTTCTGCATGTAGGCGTTGACGCGGAAGCGCGCGTAGCCCGGGATCGAGTAGGAGAAGTCGAGCTGCCACTCGGTCTCCAACCGCTGGCGCTGCGAGTTCGACAGGATCGCGTAGACGATCTCCCGCGTGTCGGTCGGGGTGAGGACCGGATAGCCCTCGATCGGCACGAGCGACCCGCGCTCGCGCAGCGTCGGCGGCGCACCAGCCGTGATGTGGAGGTCCGACGCCTTCTGGGCGACGACCTGCAGGAGGATGTCCGAGAACTCGAAGTCCATGTCGCCCTCTACATCG
>DASVQH010000524.1:0-5766 GCA_036389195.1 Solirubrobacteraceae bacterium | reverse complement strand
CGGCGCGCCGCTCTGGCCCATTAGCCGGCGGCGGCCGGCTCGGCGGCGCGCTTCGGCCGCGCGCTGTCCCGGGTCGCCCCGCTTTCACCGAGGTTGACGCCCTCGAAGAGCATCACGGCGATCCCCGAGTCGATGACCTCGGCGGAGTCCTTCTCGATCCGCTTGGCCGCTTCGGCCTCGATCTTCTGGGCTTTCTCGACGAACTGCTCGCACGCCTTGGAGAGCTGCTTGAACGCCTTGGGGTCCAGCTTGAGCGCGAGGCGCCCGAGCACGGCGTCGGAGCGATCGAAGCCGCCGGCCGCGGCGGAGGAGCGCGCGTACTCGGCGAGCATCTGGAGCGAGGAGCCGATGGCCGCCTGCTTGGCGATCGGCGACGCGGCGGCCCACGCCTCCTCGGTGACCTTCGGACGCGCCTTGGCGCGGTAGTGGTGCTCGATCGCGCCGCGCCGGCGCGTCTCGTCGACGAGCTCGATCAGGCCGAGCTGCGCGAGCGTGCGGACGTGGTAGGAGACCGTCCCCAGCGTCGCCTCGACGACCTGGGAGATCTCGTTCGGACTGGCGGTGCGCTGCTCGAGCAGCGCGAGGATCCGCACCCGCAGCGGGTGGCTCATCGCCTTGACGTAGCGCGGATCGTCGATGCTGTTGATGGGCTTCATGTCTCCACAGGTCGAAGGGGGCCGCACCTATTCATGAGACGGTGCAACCGAACACTAACCGGAAGCACGGACTTGTGAATATCCGTGCAAGGGGTCTGGCGTTGTGGCGCCATACCTCACTCAGCCGACCGGATCGGTGAGGTTCGTCCCGGGGTGTTCGGAGTCGTCTACGAACGCGGGCGGCGAACCGTTCACCGGTGGGCCGTGAATTCGTTCGTTCAGGCGGCGAGCGGCTCGGCGACGCCGCGGGCCAGCCGCGCGCCGAGCTCGGCCGCCTGACGGCGGATCTCGGGGAGCGCCGTGGTCTCGTAGAGCTCGCCGCGGCGCAGCGAGCCGAGCGTCCACAGGCCGCCCGTACGCCCCCCGCGCGCGTCGAGCACGGCCCCGCCGGCGGTGTCGAGCCCCAGGCCGAGCGGGTGGGGACGGGCGTGGCCGCTCGCCAGGAGGTGGGCGACCAGCGGGTCGCGGACGCGCGTGACGTCGGCGCACGGCCCGGTGCAGTTGACGACCCAGGCGGCGGGCAGCGGCGCCGGCTCGCCCGCGCGCCAGACCGCCAGGCCGTGGCGCTCGGGACGGATCGCGGCGACGCTCGCGCGCGTCGTGGTGAGACGCCCGGCGGCGCGCAGCTCGCCGATCGCCGTTGCCACGGCCGGTGGCATGCGGTGGCGGAGGACGTCCCAGCGGCGCGCGTGGCCGGCCAGGAACGCGCGCCGGTCGGCGGCGTCGAACCCCTGCCACAGCTCGGCGGCGACGGGGCGCAGGCCGTCGACCACCGGGCGCCACGGCCCGGGCGCCTCGCGCAGGGCGCGCGCCGTGGCGGCCAGCGAGGCGCCGGGGGCGACGACCGGCGCGGCGCGCGGCGGCAGCGCGGGGTCGTGCGCGTGCGGCAGCAGGCCGTTGCGCGAGATCGCGTGCAGGTGCAGCCGCGGCGCCCGGCGCGCGAGGGTGAGCGCGACGTCGACCATCGTCAGGCCAGAGCCGACCAGCACGGCCAGCCCGTCGTCGCGCACGGCATCGAGCGCGCCGGGGGCCCAGGGGTCCGCGACGTGGCGCGGGTGGGCGAGCGCCTCGGGGGCGAGCCCGGGCGTGTCGCCGGGCGGGAAGGTCCCCAGCGCGAGCACCGCCTCGTCGCAGGCCACCGTCTCGCCGCCGGCCAGCGCGAGTACGAACCCGCGGTTCTGCCGGTGCAGCGCGCGGACCTCGGCGGTCCGCGTGCGCAGCGCGACGCCGCCCGCCTCTCCGAGCGCGCCGTGCAGGACGTCGCGGAGGTACTCGCCGTACTCGGCGCGCGGCGCGAAGTCGCGCGGGCCGCCGTCGCTCCCGCGCCGCCGCCGCCACTGCACGAAGTCGTCGGGCTCGTCGGCGAACGCGCTCATGTCGCGCGCCGGGACGTTGAGCGTGTGCAGCGGGTCCGGGGTCGAGTAGGCGACGCCCGGGCCGAAGTCGCGGCGGTCGAGCAGCAGGATCTCCAGCGGCGTGCGCGCGGCTCGGGCCGCCCGGGCGAGCGCGACCGCGCTGAGCGTCCCGGCGGCGCCCGCGCCGACGATCGCGACGGTGCGCCGGGCGCCGGCGGTGCCCGGCGAGCCGCTGCCGGGATGCTGAGACACGCGTTCCACGGCGGCCAATCCTAACAAAACGAGTCGGGAAAGTGAGCTACGGCCGGGACGCGCGTCACACACCGGACTGCGTACCGCGGGTACGTTCCCGCCCATGACCCTCGACGATCAGCTTCGCACCGCCCTCGGGGAGCCCGCCCGCGTCGAGCTCGCCGCGGGGCCGATCGAGTACCACGCGATGGGAGAGGGGCGCCCGGTCGTGGCGCTGCACGGGCTCGCGCTGCACGCCGGCTTCTGGCGGAAGGTCGTGCCGGAGCTGGCGGCCACGTTCCGCTGCATCACGCCGACGCTGCCGCTCGGGGCGCACCGCCTCGCGATGCCCGACGGCGCCGACCTCTCGCCGCCCGGCCTCGCCCGGCTGATCGCCGACCTGCTCGCGGCGCTCGACCTCGACGATGTCGTGATCCTCGCCAACGACACCGGCGGCGCGCTGGCGCAGATCCTCGTGACCGAGCACCCGGAGCGGATCGGCGGGCTGGTGCTGACGCCGTGCGACGCGTTCGACAACTTCCTGCCGTGCCAGTTCCGCCACCTCCAGCTCGCCGCGCGCGTGCCCGGCAGCGTGGCGGGCGTGCGGCAGTTCCTGCGGCTCGGCGCGGCGCGCCGCTCGCCGCTGGGCTTCGGCCTGCTGACCAAGCACGGGATCCCCGACGAGGTGACCGCGAGCTACGTCGCGCCGCTCTCGGACGCCGGCGTGCGGCGCGACCTGGCGACCGTGCTGCGGGGGATCGACTCGCAGCACACCGCCCGCGCCGCGGAGAAGCTCGGCGGCTTCTCCCGTCCGGCGCTCGTCGCCTGGGCGACCGAGGACAAGGTCTTCCCGCTCGCCCACGGGCGCCGGCTGGCGCAGCTGCTCGGCGACGCGCGGTTCGAGCTCGTCGACGACTCGCGCACCTACATCCCCGAGGACCAGCCCGACGCGCTCGTCCGGCTGGTCCGCGACCACTTCGGGGGTCAGACCCCTTCCTTCACACACTGAAGCGAGGGGTCTGACCCTCAACGTACGCGGCCGTCGAGCGCCGCGCGCAGCGCCGCCTCGGCGGCCTCGAGCGAGCGGTCGACGTCGTCGTGGGTGTGCGACGCGCCGATGTGGCTGCGCCCGAGGCTCTCGGGCATCTCGAAGATCCCGCGCGCGACGAGCTCGCGGCGGTAGCGCAGGAACAGGTCGGTGTCGTTGCGCAGGACGTCCTCGTAGGTCTCGAGCGGGCCGTCCATGAAGCAGAGGACGAACAGCGAGCCGAACCCGCCGACGGTCACCGGGATCCCCGCGCGCTCGCCGATCTCGCGCAGCCCCGCCCGCATCCGCTCGCCGAGCTCGAAGACGCGCGCGTGGACGCTGCCGTCCTCGAGCTGCTCGATGGTGGCCAGGCCCGCCTCGACGGCCGCGGCGTTGCCGTTGTAGGTGCCGCCGTAGTGGACGTCGCCGTCCGGGTTGGTCGTGTAGTGCTCCATGTGCTCGCGCCGGCCGCCGATCGCCGCGAGCGGGAAGCCGTTGGCGATCGCCTTGCCCATCGTCGTGAGGTCCGGCATCACGCCCGCGATCGCCTGGTAGCCGCCCAGGTGGTGCCGGAAGCCGGTGATGACCTCGTCGAAGATCAGCAGCGTGCCGTGGCGGTCGCACAGCGCGCGCAGGCCCTCGAGGAAGCCTTCGTTGGGGAGCAGGCCGGGCGAGTTGTGCGCGACGGGTTCGAGGATGATCGCGGCGACCTGCTCGGGGTGGGCGTCGAGCGTGGCCTCGACGTCGGCGAGGTCGTTGAAGCGGCAGACGAGGGTGGCGTCGATCGCCGCTTCGAGCATGCCCCGCGATTGCGGATCGCGCCGGCCGACGCGGTCGGGCGCGGACAGGACGTTGCGCAGGACGTAGTCGTGGAAGCCGTTGTAACAGCCCTGGAACTTGACGATCTTCTCCCGCCCGGTGATGCCGCGCGCCAGCCGGATGGCGTGGTAGGTGGCCTCCGAGCCGCTGTTGCAGACCACCACCTGGTCGACCGAGGGGACGTGCTCGACGATCTTGCGAGCCAGCGCCACCTCGGCCTCGGTGACGCCGATCCCGAACAGGACCGTGTCCTCGATGGCCTTCTGCACGCGCCGGATCACGGCCGGGTGCGAGTGGCCGAGGAAGATCGCGCCGTAGGCGGCGTGGTAGTCGACGTAGGTGCGGCCGTCGAGGTCCTCGATGTACGCGCCGTGGCCGCGGCGGATGCAGAGGCGCGGCTCGGAGCGCCGGCGGCACGTGTTGACGCCGCCCGGGATGTACGCGGCGGCCGCTTCGAGCAGCTCGGCGGAGCGCTCGCCGGGGCGCAGCGCGGGTGCGGTCGTCATGGTCGGATGCCTCCCTCGGGCGTCAGTGTGCCAGTGATCCAATCACCCTACCATCCGTCGAGCCCGCACGCCTGCAACGCGCGCGTCACCTCGCCGTCGGTGACGTCGTCGGCGATCAGCGTCTCGCCGAGCGCGACGGGGAGGACGAAGCGCAGGCTCCCGGCGCGGATCAGGCGCACCTTCTCCATGGCGGCGACGAGGTCGGCGCCCCGCGGCGCCCGGCGCAGGTCGGCCGCGGTCGCGGGGAGCGAGAGGCGCTGCAGGAGGTCGATCAGCGCGTCGAGCAGCGCGGGCTCGCAGAGCCCGCGCGCGGCCGCGATGCGCGTCTCGGCGACCATCCCGAACGCCACCGCCTCGCCGTGGAGGAGCGGCCCGTAGCCCGTGACGGTCTCCAGCGGATGGCCGATCGTGTGGCCGAAGTTCAGCGGCCGGCGCAGATCGATCTCGTACGGGTCGCGCTCGATCAGCGCGGTCTTGATCGCCGCCGCCGCGCGCACGAGGGCGTGCAGCGCCGCCGGGTCCCGGCGGTCGACGAGGTCGCGCGCGCGGGCGTCGATGAACGCCCAGTAGTCGGGCGAGGCGATGACCGCCTTCTTGACGCACTCGGCGATCCCCGCGCTCAGGTGACGGCGTTCGAGGCTGGCGAGATACGAGACGTCGGCGATCACCGCCTTGGGCTGATGGAACGCGCCGAGCAGGTTCTTGGCCAGCCGGTGGTTGACGGCGACCTTGCCGCCCAGGGCGCCGTCGACCTGCGCGAGCAGCGTGGTCGGCAGGTTGACGTAGGGGATGCCGCGCATGTACGCGCTGGCCACCCAACCGCCGAGGTCGCACACCACGCCGCCGCCGAGCGCGACGACGAGGTCCCGGCGCCCGATCGGACCGGCCGCCAGCCCGTGCCACAGCGCGACCGCCTGCTCGAGGTCCTTGGTCGCCTCGCCCGCGGGCACCACGTGGACCTCCACGTCGGCGCCGGCGCCGCGCAGGGCGCGGACGACCTCGGCGCCGTAGAGGTCGTGCGCCGTCTCGTCGGCGACCACCGCCGCGTGGGTGGCGTCGCCGAGCTGGGCCTGCACGTGGGCGAGCGTCTGCTCGCGATCGGCGGTGACGTGGACCGGGTAGCGCTCGTCGCGCCGCGCGCGGCCCTCCAGCGGCGCGTCGGCGGCGGGGAG